>NC_008340.1:327594-655188 GCF_000014785.1 Alkalilimnicola ehrlichii MLHE-1 | reverse complement strand
ACGGTGCGGGGCGAACGGCGCTTCCGCATCGTCTCCCGCCACGTGGAGCGCGACGGGCTGCAACAGGCCGAGGTGGAATGGTTGCCACAACCCCCGCCGCGGCCAATCCCCCCCGTCCACGGCCCGCTGGCAGCGCTGCTGGAGCGCATCCTGCAACAGGTACGCGGCCCCTGGGCCGAGCTGCCGAGAGACTTCGACGACGCCGAGTGGGTGAGCTGCCGGCTGGCCGAGCTGCTGCCCATCCCGCCGGAGGACCGGCAACAACTGCTCGAGCTGGACGACCCGGTGGAGCGCTTGGCCGTGCTCCACAACGCCCTGCGCCAGACCGAGACCGCAGAGGACTGAACCGCGCCGGGCGCTGCGACCGGCCGAAGCCGGCCGCCGGGCGACGGTGATCAGCCGCGCCGCTGGGCGATACGCAGGCGCAGGGCGTTGAGGCGGATAAAGCCCTCGGCGTCCTTCTGATCGTAGGCGCCGCGATCATCCTCGAAGGTGGCAATGGTCTGGTCGAACAGCGAATCGTTCGCGGAATCGCGTCCCACCACAATGACATTCCCCTTGTAGAGCTTCAGCCGCACCACGCCGTTGACCCGGCGCTGGGTGGCATCGATCAACGCCTGCATGGCCTCGCGCTCCGGGCTCCACCAGTAGCCGTTGTAGATCAACTCGGCGTACTTGGGCATCACCTCGTCCTTCAGGTGGGCGCTCTCGCGGTCCAGGGTGATGGACTCGATGGCCCGGTGGGCGCGCAGCAGGATGGTGCCGCCCGGGGTTTCGTAGCAGCCGCGGGACTTCATGCCCACATAGCGGTTCTCGACGATATCGATCCGGCCAACGCCGTGCATGGCGCCCAGGTCGTTGAGCCGGCTCAGCAGCGCGGCGGGGCTGAGCTTCTCGCCGTCGATACTCACCGGGTCGCCGCCCTGAAACTCGATGTCGATATATTGGGCCTCGTCCGGGGCCGCCTCGGGCGAGCGCGTCCAGCGCCACATGGCCTCCTCGCACTCGGTCCAAGTGTCCTCCAGGACCCCGCCCTCGTAGGAGATGTGCAACAGGTTCGCGTCCATGGAGTAGGGCGAGCCGCCGGACTGCTTGCCCTCGATGGAGATGCCGTGCTTCTCGGCGTAGGCCAGCAGCTTCTCGCGGGAGTTGAGATCCCATTCGCGCCAGGGGGCGATCACCTTAATGTTCGGCTCCAGGCCGTAGTAGCCGAGCTCGAAGCGCACCTGGTCGTTGCCCTTGCCGGTGGCCCCGTGGGAGACGGCGTCGGCGCCGGTCTCGCGGGCGATCTCCACCTGGCGTTTGGCGATCAGCGGCCGGGCGATGGAGGTGCCGAGCAGGTACTCACCCTCGTAGATGGCGTTGGCCCGGAACATGGGGAAGACGAAATCGCGGACGAACTCCTCGCGCAGATCGTCGATGTAGATCTCTTTGATGCCAAAGGCCTCGGCCTTCTTGCGTGCCGGCTCCAGCTCCTCGCCCTGCCCCAGGTCGGCGGTGAAGGTCACCACCTCGCAGTCGTAGGTCTCGCGCAGCCATTGCAGGATGACCGAGGTGTCGAGACCGCCGGAATAGGCGAGCACCACCTTCTTGACGTCGCTCATGTCTCCCCTTCGCTTCGTGCTGTACCCCGTGCCCCACGGGGCCGGATGCCCGCGCGCGAGCGCGCCGGAGGCCTCCGGAAGAATGGAATGATCAGGCGGCTCATCATCCCCGCAGGCGGCCCGCAAATCAAGCGCCCGCCCGCTCCGGCCTCCGGCCCGGCCCACTACTCGAAGCGCGGGAAGAGCAGCTCGTTCTCCACTCTCATGTGGGTGCGCAACTCACCGGTCAGGTGCCGCACGCCGACGTACAGGGTGCGCCAGGAGTCGCAAGCGTCCTCCGGGGGTTCGAACCCGCCGGCCAGCGCCTGCAGCCGCAACAGGCTCTCCTCATGGTCCGCATGCTCGTGGCGCATACGCCCGATGGGCGCCGACAGCGGCGACATCCCCTGGCGCATGAAGGGGAAGAGCACGTTCTCCTCCTTGAGCATATGGTCCTCCAGGTCGATCCGCGTCGCCTCCAGCGCATCGGCCAGGCCGGCGGGCACCTGCGGATGGCCGGCATGCACCGCCTCCACCTTGCGCGCCAGCTCGATCAGCGGCGGCAACTCCCGGCGGTGGGCGTCGTGAAAGGTGGTCAGGATGTAGTCGATCAAGGCACCGGTGGCCTCCGGCAGCTCTGACGAATCGGTCGGGCATTGGGTCGATGGGGTCATGGGATGCTCCGGGTGGATGGCAGTTAGTCATTCCTCACCGAAATAGCCGGGGAAGTCCCGGCCATAACAGGGGGAGGAGGCGGGCTCGGCATCCGCCTGTTCGGCGGTCAGCGCCTCCAGCAACACCTCGCGCAGGACCACCGCCTGGTTATGGTCCCGGTCGCGGGCGGCGTAGAGCAGCGTGACATCGCCGCGGCGGCAGCAGGCCAGCAGTTGCCCGAGCACCTCAGGCGCACCGGCGAGTTCCTGGCGGTAGCGCTCACGGAAGGCCGGCCAGCGCTCTGGCTCATGAGCGAACCAACGGCGCAGCGCCGTGGAGGGGGCCAACTCGCGCAACCAGTGATCGAGGCGCAGGGCCTCACGCTTCATTCCCCGGGGCCAGACCCGATCGACCAACACCCGGGTGCCGTCCTCCGGTGCCGCTGGGTCATAGACCCGCTTGAGTCTCACCGCCCCCGCCATGGCGCCTGTCCGTCCCCGCAGGAAGATAGACCCAATATACATTTTTTACTGCCGGGGACAACCCCACCCCCGCATTGCCCGCAACGCCCGCTGCGGGCAAGATCAATGGTTCGATGGCAGCCGCTACCCCGGGAGGGACCATGGCCTCGGAGATTTTTCTGGTCGACAACGGGTCACTCCGTCCGCAGTCCATTCTCAGCCTGCGCCACCTGGCAGCGGCGCTGAGCGAACGGATCGGCGAGCCGGTGCAGCCGGTCTCACTGCTGCATAGCGACCGGGCACCGGAAGACGCACTCGAGGGGGTGCCCGCACGGACACTGGAGCCGACCCTGCGGGAACGGGCCGCCGCCGGCACCCGGCATTTTCGCATCGTGCCGCTCTTCTTCGGCCCGAGCCGGGCGCTCACGGACTACCTGCCCGAGCGGGTGGCGGCGCTGTCGCAGCACTTCCCCAAACTGGACGTGCAGGTGGCCCCGCCGCTGGTGACGCCGGAGCGCGGCCACGACCCACGCCTTGCCCACATCCTGGCGGAATCGGTCCAGGCGGTGGACCACGACCCCGCCACCCGCGTCATCCTGGTGGACCACGGCAGCCCGGCGCCGGAGGTCGCCCAGGTCCGCAACTACGTGGCCGGACAGCTCAGCATCCTGTTGCAGGGGCGAGTCGCCGGGGTGGTGCCCGCCTCCATGGAGCGCCGGCCGGGGGAGGCCCACCGGTTCAACGAGCCGCTGCTGGAGACGCTGCTCGCTCGGCCGCCGTTCAACCACGGCCGGGTAGTGATCGCCATGATGTTCCTGCAGCCCGGCCGACATGCCGGCCCGGACGGCGACGTCGCCCGCATCTGCGCCGAGGCCGAGGCCCGGCACCCGGCGCTGAAGACGGTGATGACGCCCCTGGTCGGGGCGCACCCGTTGCTGCCGGAGATCCTGGCCGACCGGCTGGCGGTCATCCATCCGCCGCCCGCAGCACCTGACGCCACCCCGCCACCCTAGTATCATTGGCGCCCGTTTCCAGGGCCATTTGACGAGGATTCCGCCGTGCAACGCATCACCCTGACCCGCCCGGATGACTGGCACCTGCACCTGCGCGACGGCGAGCAGCTGGCCACCGTGCTGCCCCACACCGCGACGGTGTTCGGCCGGGCGATTATCATGCCCAACCTGAAACCGCCGGTGACCACGGTGGACCAGGCCGCCGCCTACCGCGAGCGCATCCTGGCGGCACTGCCCGCCGGCGCGCACTTCGAGCCGCTGATGACCCTGTACCTGACCGACAACACGCCGCCCGCGGAGATCGAGAAGGCGGCGGCCAGCGGCTTCGTGCACGCGGTCAAGCTCTACCCGGCCGGCGCCACCACCAACTCCGACGCCGGGGTCACCGACCTGGCCCGCTGCGAGGAGACCCTGGCCGCCATGGCCGAGCGGGGCCTGCCGCTGTGCGTGCACGGCGAGGTCACCCGCGACGAGGTGGACATCTTCGATCGCGAGGCGCACTTCATCGACGAGGTGCTCGACCCGCTGGTGCAGCGCCACAGCCGGCTGCGGGTGGTCTTCGAACACATCACCACCCAGGCGGCGGTGGACTACCTGCGCCAGGCCCCCGACCGGGTCGGCGCCACCCTCACCGTCCAGCACCTGATGGCCAACCGCAACCACATGCTGGTGGGCGGCGTGCGCCCGCACTACTACTGCCTGCCCATCCTCAAGCGCGAGCGCGACCGCCAGGCGCTGGTGGAAGCGGCCACCTCCGGCCACCCGCGCTTCTTCCTCGGCACCGACAGCGCCCCCCACCCCAAGGGCGCCAAGGAGTCGGCCTGCGGCTGCGCCGGCGTCTACAGCGCCCACGCCGCCCTGCCCTTCTACGCCGAGATCTTCGAGGCCGCCGGCGCCCTGGACCGGCTGGAGGGCTTTGCCAGCCACCACGGGGCCGACTTCTACGGCCTGCCGCGCAACCGCGACAGCGTCACCCTGGAGCGGGCCGCCACCCCCATTCCGGAGGCCTTCCCCATGGGCGACGACACCCTGGTGCCCTTCCGGGCCGGCGGCGAGGTGGCCTGGCGGGTCGTCTGACTCGCCGCTGCATCTGGTATTCTTGCCCTCCCGCAACGGCACGTGACCGCGTAGAGACACCATGGACCCTGTGATCGCCCTGGTGGGCCGCCCCAACGTGGGCAAATCCACCCTGTTCAACCAGCTCACCCGCAGCCGTGACGCCCTGGTGGCCGACCACCCCGGCCTCACCCGCGACCGGCAATACGGCGTGGGCAAGGTGGGCGAGCGCCCCTACATCGTGGTGGACACCGGCGGGCTGGGCGACGACCCGGAGGGGGTCGAGCAAGGCATGCACCAACAGGCCTTGGCCGCCATCGAGGAGGCCGACGCCATCCTGTTCCTGGTGGACGGGCGCAGTGGCCCAACCGCCGCCGACGAGGAACTGGCCGCCCATCTCCGCCGCCAGGGCAAACCGGTCTGGCTGGTGGTCAACAAGACCGACGGTGTGGACCATCGGCTGGCCACCGCGGAGTTCCACGCCCTGGGCCTAGGCGAGCCGCTGCCCATCGCCGCGGCCCACGGCCGCGGCATCGCCGGGCTGATGGACCACGTGCTGGCCGGCCTGCCCGAGGGCTTCACCTCCGCTCACGCGGCCCTCCAGGTGGAGGAGGCCGAGGGCGCCACCCGCATCGCCATCGTCGGCCGGCCCAACGTGGGCAAGTCCACCCTGGTCAACCGGCTGCTGGGCGAGGAGCGGGTGCTGGTCTACGACATGCCGGGCACCACCCGCGACAGCGTCTTCATCCCGCTGGAGCGCGACGGCCGCCCCTACACCCTCATTGACACCGCGGGCATGCGCCGCCGCGCCCGGGTGCATGAGACGGTGGAGAAGTTCTCTGTCATCCAGACCCTAAAGGCCATGGAGGCGGCCCACGTGGTCATCCTGGTAATCGACGCCCGCGAAGGGGTCACCGATCAGGACACCCACCTCATTGGCCACGTGCTGGAGTCCGGCCGCGCCCTGGTGCTGGCCATCAACAAGTGGGACGGGCTCACCGCCGAGCAGCGCGAGGCGGTGAAGGCGGGGCTGGAGCGCAAGCTCACCTTCCTCAACTTTGCCCGCCGGCACTTCATCTCGGCCCTGCACGGCTCCGGCGTCGGCCTGCTGTTCGGCGCCGTGGACAAGGCCCTGGAGGCGGCCCGCCGCGACCTGCCCACCCCCATCCTCAACGAGATCCTGGCCGACGCCGTGGCCGCCCACGCCCCGCCGCTGGTCCAGGGCCGACGCATCAAGCTGCGCTACGCCCACCAGGGGGGCAAAAACCCGCCGGTCATCGTCATCCACGGCAACCAGGTGAAGAAACTGCCCGGCGCCTACAAACGCTATCTGGAGCACGTCTTCCGCGACGAGCTGGACCTCTACGGCACCCCGGTGCGGCTGGAGTTTCGCAGCGGCGAGAACCCCTACGAGGGCCGTCGCAATAAGCTCACCCCCCGCCAGCAGCGCCGGCGCAAGCGGCTAATGCGGATGGTCAAGCGCTGAGGGGAGTTAGCGGGGATGACAAAGTTGAGTGTTACACTTGGTTTTCGAGTGAGCCGCTGGGTTTTTACTCAGGCGGCTTGGGCTTAGAATCAGGCTAGGTCATACCATTCCCCAACGAGATAGGTTGAACAGCATGGATCAGGTGCAGGAAACCATCGCCAAGCAAGTCAAGGAAAACCCCATTCTGCTCTACATGAAGGGCTCTCCCCAGCAGCCGCAGTGCGGCTTCTCCATGCGCGCGGCGCAGGCGCTGGCCGGCTGCGGCAAGGAGTTCGCTTACGTGGACGTGCTGCAGGACGAGGCCATTCGCCAGGGGATCAAGGAGTTCGGCAACTGGCCGACCATCCCGCAGCTCTACCTCAACGGCGAGCTGGTGGGCGGCTGCGACATCATCATGGAGATGTACGAAAGCGGCGATCTGCAGAAGATGGTCGACCAGG
The DNA here is from genome assembly GCF_000014785.1 of Alkalilimnicola ehrlichii MLHE-1. NCBI lineage: Bacteria > Pseudomonadati > Pseudomonadota > Gammaproteobacteria > Chromatiales > Ectothiorhodospiraceae > Alkalilimnicola > Alkalilimnicola ehrlichii. The sequence goes on along the minus strand of NC_008340.1, from coordinate 648,495 downwards.
CCGCGGAAAGCGCCAGCAACTGAGCCACACCTGGCCGCGCCGCACGCAGGGCGCGGCCCCGCCCTTCCCTTCCGTTCCCCTCAGGACGGTCACAGCACCGTCGCCAGTCATCACTGCAGGGCCTCGGAGCCTGAAACGAAGAACGCCCGCACTTAGGCGGGCGTTCTTCGTGGACGGTCCATGTCCCCGGCCCGTAGGCCGGCAGTGGCCTCAGAAGCTGTGGATCACACCCAGGGAGACCACCCAGGGGTTGTCACCGGCGGCGGGGCTGATGCCCTCGGGGCCGGCACCCTGGTAGTAGTCCACGTCGGTGGGCATCAGGGCCTGCTCACTCTTGTTGCGGGTCATGCCGGCGATGCCGTAGAGCGTGGTGCGGTCGGTGATGAAGTAATCCGCACCCAGGGCGTAGGTGGTGGCACCCTCGCGGCTGGCATCGGCGTCATAACGGCTGACCTGAGCCAGCAGCTCCACCTGCGGGCTGACCATGAAGCCCACGCCGGCGCCGTAGGCCTTGTCGTCCTCCATCACGTCACTGGAGCCGTAGTCCTGGTAGAAGGCGAAACCGCGCCAGACGTCGGTGATCTCGTAACCGAAGGTGGCCTGCCAGATCTTCAGCTTCAGGTCGTTGTAGCCCGGGTCGCCCGGCTCCAGCTCCGCCACGGCGTTGACCACGCCCTCGTTGGCCTGGAGATAGCCCAGGCTGGCGCTGATGGTGCCGCCCTCGACCTCGCCCTCGAAGCCCAGCTGACCGACAAAGCGGGAGCCCTTGTCGGTGCCCTGCTCCGGGCCGTACACAGCGGCGAAGGAGAAGCCGTTGAAGTCGGGGGTGACGTAGGCCAGTACGTTGGTGTGGCTGGTGGCCCCATCCAGACGGGCCATGGTGTGGACGCTGCCGACACGGTCGGCGAAGAGATCCAGCCCGTCCAGGGTGGCGAACAGCGGATCGTCCAGCATACCGCCGAGCACGGTACCAAAGCCGCCCTGCACACCGAGGAAGGACTCGGTGGTGCCGTCGAACAGACCATCACCGCCCGCGGTCAGGTTCACCTCGGTCTCGTACTGGAAGAAGCCGGTCAGGCCCATGCCCAGGTACTCCGAGCCGGTGATCCCGAGGGTGGAGAACCGGCTGGCCAGAAACTGGCTGCTGTCGGTCTTGTCGTCGGCGTGATCCACGGAGAGGTGGGCCTCACCATAGAGGTTCAGGTCGCCGGCCATGACGGCCAGCGGGGAGGCCATCAGGGCCGCCGCGGATACTGCAATGAAACGCTTTTTCATAGTGTCAGTCCTTGCCTGCTTGCCAGTGGAGACGCAGCGAGTGTTGCTAAAACACAACGGCCACCGTGTGTCTCACCTCACTGCTGAGGACTGTTTTAGGGGTTTTGGCAACAGACTGCAAGCATTTTTTTGCACCGCAACACGTGATCTGTTGCTTTTGCCCAACGATGGTGCTGATACCCACCCCGACCACGGCAGGCGCACCACTACAGTGCAACACCAAGGCACAGTGGCCACGAGGTGACCGGAGGAAACCGGTCAAAAAAAAGCGGCCACCCTCTCGGGTGGCCGCCTTTTCATGCCAGCCCGCGCAGCGCGGGCTGGCCTTCACACAACCGCTGGAGCGCGATCAGAAGTTGTGCTGCACACCGAAGGACACGCCCCACTGGTCGTCGCCCAGCGCAGGAGTGGTGCCCTCGTCACCAATGTTGTTGGTGCCGGAGCCGTGGCCGTAGTTGTGCATGATCCGCGCGACGTTGTCGTCGTTCTTGATCATGGCCCAGTTACCGTACACCTTGGTGCGGTCGGTCAGGTGGTGATCCACCGCCAGGGCGAACATGTCGGAGTCGGCGTTGGACCGGTCGGCGTCATAGAACATGACCTGGCCCTTCAGCTCGGTGCTCGGGGCAATGTAGAAGCCGGCGCCGATGCCGTAGACACGGTCATCGCCGTTGCCGTTGAACAGCAGATCGAAGGTGTCGCTGGAGCTGTAGTCCTGGTAGACACCCATGATGCGCCAGTTGCCGGCCTCCTTATACTCAGCGACCAGCTGCCAGACCTCGTGGGTCTCATCGACCTGAGCACCAGCCGCAGCGTTTACAACGCCCTCGTTGGCACGCAGGTAACCCAGGGCGACGAACAGGTTGCCGGCGCCGACCTGGCCGTTGAACTCAGGCTGGATCACGAAGCGGTCACCCTTGTCGGTGCCCTGGCGGGGGCCGTAGACGAAGGTGGCGTTGAAGCCTTCGAAGCTCGGGGTCACGTAGGCCAGCACGTTGTTGTGCCGCACGTTGTTGCCGGGCACGCCCAGGGTCACGGCGGTGCTCAGCAGGTTGTGGGCGTCGCCCAGCTGGTCGATCATGACGTTGGTGCGATCGACGGCGCTCTTGAGCGGACCGGACAGACGGCCACCCAGCAGGGTACCGAAGTCGCCGGTCAGACCCAGGTAGCTGTCACGGCCCTGGCCGAACAGGCCACTGCCACCGCCGTCAACAAGATCCACCGCGGTCTCGTACTGGAACAGACCGGTCAGCCCCATGCCCAGGTACTCGGAACCACGGACACCCAGACGGGAGCTGTTGCTCATCAGGTACTGGCTGGAATCGGTGTCGTCGTCCAGGTGGTCGACGGAGATGTGGGCGCGGCCGTAGATGTCCAGGTCGCCAGCAGCAGCAGTGGCGATGGCCAGCGGGGAGGCCATGGCCGCGGCGGCGGCAAAGGTGATGATCTTTTTCATGGGGCGTTTCTCCTCAGAAACTTAGCGGCGAATTTCGCTTCCCTCTCGGGTCTGTTGCTTTATTGCAACATTTCTTGGTGATGTCGCGTGGCAACGTCACGTGGGCCTTTTATACAACATGCCCCAGGGGTGTGCAAGCCCAAACACCCAAAAAATTAAGGCCCTGGCGTTGTTTTTTAACGACACTCGGCGGATTCACCCCGCTACGATTGCTGTTTTATCCGCGCAACACCCTGTTCGTGGCGGAAAAAGGGAAGACAACCAGCCACTAGAGCCCAAAACCTAACGCGCCCGCTGAAGAACCGGGCTGGGTGGACGCGCCCCCACCGTCACTGCGAGGAGGCGAAGCCGACGCGGCAGTCCACCGCCCTGAATCGCCACGGGCCTTCGGCCCTGGCGATGACGCGGGTGCGCCGTTCGTCGTTGATTCGGGCCCGGGCAGCGGCCGGCAGGGCTCGCGCGGGGTGCCATGGCCGTGCGGTGCGGCGGCCATAACGGGTATCATGCCCCCATGCTCACTTACCCCGATATCGACCCCGTCGCCATCCAGCTCGGTCCGCTGGCCGTTCACTGGTATGGCCTGATGTATGTCTTCGGCTTTGCCGCCGGCTGGTGGCTCGGCCGCCTGCGCGCCCGGCGGCCGCACTCCCCGCTGACCCCCGCCCAGGTGGACGATCTGGTCTTCTACATCGCCGTGGGGGTGGTGGTGGGGGGCAAGCTGGGCTACCACCTCTTCTACAACCTGGGGGGGCTTGCGGCCGATCCGCTCTCGCTATTGCGCCTCTGGGAGGGCGGCATGTCGTTCCACGGCGGCATGCTCGGGGTCTTTCTTGCCTGCTGGCTCTTCCAGCGCCGCCTCGGCTGCGGCTTTTTCCGCATGACCGACTTTGTCGCCCCGCTGATCCCGCCGGGCCTCGGCTTCGGCCGCATCGGCAACTTCATCAATGGCGAACTCTGGGGCGCGCCCAGCAACCTGCCCTGGGCCATGGTCTACCCGCCACTGGGCCCCGACCCCCGCCATCCTTCCCAGCTCTACCAGGCCCTGTTGGAGGGGCTGGTGCTGTTCCTCATCGTCTGGTGGTTCTCCCGCCGGCCGCGCCCGGCGATGGCGGTGAGCGGGGTCTTTCTGGTGGCCTACGGCAGTTTCCGCTTCCTGGTGGAGTTCGTGCGCCTCCCGGACGAGCACATCGGTTACCTGGCCTTCGGCTGGGTGACCATGGGGCAGGTCCTGTCGCTGCCGATGATCCTGGGCGGGGGCGTGCTGCTGGCATTGGCCTACCGGGGCGCGCGGAGACAAGCGGCACCGAATTGATCCGGCGGCCTGATCCGCATTCGGGCCATCCGCCGCCAGCGCATACGAAAAAGCCCGGCCGAGGGCATCGGCCGGGCTTTCCGGGAGTGGTGGGCCGTCAAGGACTCGAACCTTGAACCTACTGATTAAGAGTCAGCTGCTCTACCAATTGAGCTAACGGCCCTGAAGATGGGGTGAGCGATGGGATTTGAACCCACGACCGCCGGAGCCACAATCCGGAGCTCTACCAACTGAGCTACGCCCACCATAATGCTTACACAACGCTGCCTGCGGGGCCGGAACTGGCGCGCCCGGCAGGACTCGAACCTGCAACCGTCGGCTTAGAAGGCCGATGCTCTATCCGATTGAGCTACGGGCGCTTGTGTTGCCCTGGCCCAGCCGACTCGGCCCTGCCTGTTCGCAGGATTTGGTCGGGGTGGAGGGATTTGAACCCCCGACTTCCTGCTCCCAAAGCAGGAGCGCTACCAGACTGCGCTACACCCCGTTGCAATACCCGGCTGCCCGGGCAGCGTGATCGGGAGGCAAATAATACAACCGCCCCGGGGGCGGGTCAAATGGATTTACGCCCCCAAGTTTCGCGCCCCAAGTTGAGGCGACCACGCCGCCATGACAAAATCCGCCCCCTGACGCGGTGGTTCACCGCGGACACCCCCACCCGTGATCAGCAGGAACCCAGCATGAGCGCACAGATTCTGGATGGTAAGGCCATCGCCGCAGAACTACGGGAGCAGGTACGCAAGCAGGTGGAGGCCCGTGTCGAACGGGGCGGACGGCGCCCGGGGCTGGCCGTGGTCCTGGTGGGGGCGGACCCGGCGTCCACCGTCTATGTGGGCAAGAAGCGCCAGGCCTGCGAGCAACTGGGCATGCACTCCAGCGCCCACGAACTACCCGCAGAGACCACCCAGGACGAGCTGCTCGCCCTGGTGGACGAGCTGAACGGCCGTGACGAGATCGACGGCATCCTGGTGCAACTGCCCCTGCCCGATCACATCGACGAGCAGACGGTCATTGACCGCATCCACCCGGACAAGGACGTGGACGGCTTCCATCCGGTCAACATGGGCCGCCTGACCCTGCGCCTGCCCGGCCTGCGGCCCTGCACCCCGAATGGGGTAATGACCATGCTCGCGCACGCGGGCATCGAGTTGGAGGGCAAGGACGCGGTGATCATCGGCCAATCCAACATCGTCGGCCGGCCTATGGCGATGGAGCTGCTCAACGCCCGGTGCACCATCACCATCTGCCACAGCCGCACGCGGAACCTGGCCGATCGGGTGCGGGCCGCCGACATCGTGGTGGCCGCGGTGGGCCGGCCCGGCTTCGTCCCCGGCGACTGGATCAAGCCCGGGGCAGTGGTCATTGACGTGGGTATCAACCGGCTGGAGTCCGGCAAGCTCACCGGCGACGTGGACTTCGCCGCTGCCCGCGAGCTGGCCGGCTGGATCACCCCGGTGCCGGGTGGCGTCGGCCCGATGACTGTGGCCACCCTGATGGCGAATACCCTGGCCGCCGCCGAGGCCCGTGACAGCCGCGCCTGAACCCCTCTATAGTTGAGGGACATTCCCCCTCGGCACGGGCCAGGAGACGCCAGATGACCGACCCCGCAGATCGCCGGCGCTTCACCCGGGTGCGCTTCGAGGCCCCCGCGGAGCTCGAAGGCCCGGAGGGCTCAGTGCCCGTCGAGGTGGAGGACCTCTCCATGAAGGGGGCGCTGCTCGCCGTACCCCCGGCCTGGGGGCGCACCGCCGACAGCGACGCCCGCTACGCCCTGACGCTTAAGCTGAGCGAGCAGGATGTGGTGCGGATGGAGGTGAAGCCGGCTCACCTGCATGGCAGCGTCATCGGCTTTCGGTGCGAGCGCATCGATGTGGACAGTTTGACCCTGCTGCGCCAGTTATTGGAGGCCAACTCCGGCGATGTGGAGCTGATCCACCGGGAGTTGGAGCAGCTGGTGGCGCCGGAGGAGTAAGACCAGCGAGGTGGCGATCCAAACGCCGCATGGACTGCCACGCCCCCTTCGGGGGCTCGCAGTGACAGTGGGGGCCCGCCCCCGTCATCGCGAGGGCTGAAGGCTTTCCCCCGTCATCGCGAGGGCCGAAGGCTTTCCCCCGTCATCGCGAGGGCCGAAGGCTTTCCCCCGTCATCGCGAGGGCCGAAGGCCCGTGGCGATCCAGGGCGGTAGACTGCCACGTCGGCTTCGCCTCCTCGCAGTGACGGTGGGGGAGGTCCCCGCTCGCAGTGGCAGTGGGGGAGGTCCCCGCTCGCAGTGACGGTGGGGGCGCCACGGAGGGGCCGCCCCTGACCCCGGGGCGGGGTCGGTCAGAAGACCGCTTCCATCGCCTCCTGCAGGCGCTCGACGCCGATGACCTCCAGCCCCTCGGGCGGCTTCCTGGGCCGGTTCTTGCGCGGTACCACGGCGCGGCGGAAGCCGTGCTTGGCCGCTTCGACGAGGCGCTCCTCGCCATTGGGCACCGGCCGGATCTCGCCGGACAGGCCCAACTCCCCGAACACCACCGTGTCCAGCGGCAGCGGCCGGTCGCGCAGGCTGGAGAGCACCGCCAGCACCGCGGGCAGGTCGCTGGCGGTTTCGCTGACCCGCACGCCCCCCACCACGTTCAGAAAGACATCCAGCCCGTGCAGGGCTACCCCGCCGTGGCGGGCCAGCACCGCCAGTAGCAGTGACAGCCGGTTGCCGTCCAGGCCCACGGCCACCCGGCGCGGGTTGCTCAAGGGGCTGTCGGCGACCAGGGCCTGCACCTCCACCATCAGTGGGCGGCTGCCCTCCCGGGTCACGGTGACCAGGCTGCCGGGGACCGCCTCCTCGTGGCGGGAGAGGAAGATGGCCGAGGGGTTGCGCACCTCCTTCAACCCCTCCTCCAGCATGGCGAACACCCCCAGCTCGTTGGCCGCGCCGAAACGGTTCTTGACCGCACGCAGCAGGCGGAACCGGCTGCCGGAATCACTCTCGAAGTAGAGCACCGTGTCCACCATGTGCTCCAGCACCCGCGGGCCGGCCAGCGCCCCCTCCTTGGTCACGTGCCCCACCAGGAACAGCGCGGTGCCGCTGCGCTTGGCGTAGCGCACCAGTTGGGCGGCGGACTCGCGCACCTGGGAGACGGAACCGGGGGCGGACTGCAACGCCTCGGTGAACACCGTCTGCACCGAGTCCACCACCATGACCCGGGGCCGGCGCGCTTCCGCGGTGGCCAGCATGGCCTCCACGCTGGTCTCGGCCAGCACCTCCAGCCGGTCCCGGGGCAGACCCAGCCGGCTGGCGCGCAGGGCCACCTGCTGCAGCGACTCCTCCCCGGTGACATAGAGGGCGGCGTGGTCGCGGGCGAGGTTGGACAGGGTCTGCAACAGCAGGGTGGACTTGCCAATACCGGGGTCACCGCCGAGCAGGACCACGGCGCCGTTGACCAGGCCGCCGCCGAGGACCCGGTCCAGCTCTGTCGAATGGGTGCGTTGTCGGGCCTCCTCCTCCAGCGACACCTGGTCCAGGGTCTGCACGGTGGAGCGGGCGGCGAGCCCGGCGCGGCCCTTACCGGGGGCGGTGGGCGCGCGGGTGGTTTCCTCCAGGGTGTTCCAGGCCCCGCAGTCGGGGCACTGCCCCTGCCACTTGGGGGTGACGCCGCCGCAGGCGGTGCAGACGAATTCGGTCTTGGTGCGGGCCATGGATGTCCTTCCCGGATTCCGATACGGGGGATGGATCAGCGGGTCGGGGCCACCACCTGGCGCGGGGCACGCGGGGTGACCTGACAGTAGAGCTCGTAGGCAATGGTGCCGGCCCGCTCGGCGATGGTCTCCGCCGGCAGGCCGTCGCCCCAAAGCACCACCGGTGCGCCCGGCCGGGCCTCCGGGCAGGGGCGCAGGTCCACGGTGATCAGGTCCATGGAGACCCGGCCCAGGAGCTGGCTTTCCACTCCGTCCACCCGCACCGGGGTGCCGGACGGGGCGTGGCGCGGATAACCGTCGCCATAGCCGATGGCGACCACCCCCACCGGCATGGCCTCGGGGCAGCGCCAGGTGCTGCCATAGCCGATGGGGGCCCCGGCGGGCAGCCGTTTGACGCTGATCAGACCGCTCTCCAGGGTCATCACCGGGCGCAGGTCGGGCCGAGGACGGCCCTGGTCGATGAAGGGCGAGGCGCCATACAGCGAGATACCGGGGCGCACCCAGTCGTAGTGGGCGGCGGGCCAGCCCAGGGTGCCGGCGGAGTTGGCGGCGCTGCGCGGCCCGGGCAGGCCGGCACAGGCCTGGTCGAAGACCCGCAGTTGCTCCAGGGTGCGCGGGCTGTCACGGTCGTCGGCCTCGGCCAAGTGGGTGAGGAAACCGATCTGGCGCAGGTTGGGCAGCGCGGTAAGGCGGCGGTGCACCTCGGCCACCTCACCGGGCAGAAAGCCCAGGCGGTGCATCCCGCTGTCGACCTTGATCCAGACATCGAGCGATTCGTGAGGGCCGGCCGAGGCCAGCGCCTCCACCTGCCACCAGGAGTGGACGACGGGCTGAAAACCCTCGCGGACATGCAGGGGGATCTCGGCGGCGGCGAAGAAGCCGCCCAGCAGCACCACCGGCTGGGTGGCCCCGGCCGCGCGGATAGGCATTGCCTCGTCCACGCCGCTGACCGCAAAACAGTCCGCCTCGCCGGCCAGCGTGCGGGCTACGCGGTCGATTCCGTGGCCGTAGCCATCAGCCTTGATCACCGCCATTACCCGAGCGCCGGGCGCGCTGCTGCGCAGCAGCCGGTAGTTGTGGCGCAGGGCCTCCAGTCGAATCCGTGCCCGGGTGGGTCTGGCCTCACCGCGCATCAGCGCCCCCTCCCTGCCCCGCCGTGGTGCCGGCTCATTCGGGCAACCCGCCGCCGGGGTAGTATTCCTCGATGTGGTTCTCGAAGCGCGTGAACCGGCCCAGGAAGGTGAGCTTCACCGTGCCAATGGGGCCGTTACGCTGCTTGCCGATAATGATCTCCGCCACGCCCTTCTCCGGCGTATCCGGGTTGTACACCTCGTCCCGGTAGATGAAGACAATGACGTCTGCATCCTGCTCGATCGCGCCGGAGTTATGGCTGACGATGCCATCCGCAAGCCAGCACGCATTGCCAGGCACCGTCAGGTCAAAGACCTCTTCCTCTCCGGCCGGCTCGACGGAGACGACGCGATCCCAGAACACGTGCTGGTTGGCCAACATGCGGAGGCGCTGGTCATTCAGAATATCGGCGTAGCTCAAAAGCGTCTCTCTGGACGGTGAGAACGTGAAATGAGCTGATCCGCCATAAGCCGTTCCACGGAGCGCCGCCATCTGCCGATGGGTGATTCCCTCTTCCCTCATCCGCTCCCGGATGTAGTTGAAGACCTCCTCCGGCAAGGTATCCACGTTGGTATTCTCTACTAATCCACGGAGGTGCTGGAGGGCGCGCCGGGCGTTATGCGCTTGGTGGCCAAACGCACCGATTTTTTCGAGGTACCGCTGCTGCTGCACCGCCCCGGAGATATCCAGGGTGAACCAGCCCTCGCCGTCACCGTGGGTGATGTGCTTTGTCCGCCCCACAATGCCGAAACGGAGCAGCAGCGCAGCCACATCCTGGATCAGGTGGCGACTAGCGGTGGAAAAGTAGATCCGCGGACGGCCAGCGCTTCCCTGCGTAATACTCCCGTCCGTTGCCCAGAGATGGCGCAGGAAGAGCGCGAGTTGGTCGTTGTCGAGTTGAAACACCTCTTGGGGCAGATGCTTTTCACGCGAGCGCTGGCCGAACACCCCCAGCTGCTTGAGCCATTTGCCAACGCCTTGGGGGTGCCACCGGTTGCCGTTGCCGCTGATGACCAGTTGATGCCATTGTCCGCGTCCGGGGTGACGCGTGACCGTGCTTCCCATAGCCTCCGCCGCGCGCGACACCGCCTCGCTGTTGGCCTCACTTGCGGTGGTGTATCGCAGCGGCTGCCCCTTGATATAGCTGCCGTCCCCGACAAGGTGCGCGAGCAGCACGAGTTCGTGCTCTGCCCATCGCTTGGTTACTTTCGGGGCCGGGAGCTCCCGCGCAATACCCAGGCGGTCCCCCACACGGATATCACGCGCTTCTTTCCAGTCCCAGAGCCCGCGAAGCCGATGTTCGGGCGTGCAGCGGATCGTACGGCCACTGGCCAACCTGACCTGGAGCAATGGCCTTACGCCAACGGACCAGACCAAGTCCGTTTTGGCCGGCTCCAACCTGCCCTCTGCATTGACCGAGATGACCTCCGGCGTCTGCCCCACCAGATCGCGGATTGGCACCCGTTGGCCGTCCGCGAGAAGCACGCGGGTATCGCCGGTCACGCATTCGCGAAGATCGGACATAACCGGGCGCTTGTTGGGGCGCTGTTCCAGCGAACGGTTGAGCTGGGACAGGGCGATGACCGGAACGTCCAGCTCCTTGGCAAGCCCCTTGAGCGAGCGGGAGATCTCGGAGAGCTCCTGGGCGCGGTTTTCCTTCGCCCCGGGCAGTTGCATGAGCTGCAGATAGTCGATGACGATCAGCCCCAGGCCGTGCTCCCGTTTGAGCCGGCGGGCCCGGGCGCGCATCTCGGAGGGGGACAGCCCCGGGGTGTCGTCGATGAACAGCTTGGCCTGGGAGAGCAGACTGAGCGTGGAGGTGAGGCGCGGCCAGTCGTCGTCCTCCAGCCGGCCGGAACGGATGCGCTGCAGTTCCACCCGGCCGAGCGACGAGAGCATACGCATCGCCAGCGAGTCACCGGGCATCTCCATGCTGAACACCGCCGTGGGCGCCTCCTGCTTCATCGCCGCGTGCTCGACGATGTTCATCGCCCAGGTGGTGTTGTGGACGCAGACATCCTCGGCGACAAAGTTGTGGGTACCGTCCACGGTCAGGTCGTAGACCTGGTGCGCGCCGATGTACTCGATCTCGACGATCTCGTCCCAATGCAGATCAGAGGTGGCGAGCCGGGCCAGGTAGTCGTCCTGCAGCAGGTCAGCCAGTTCACTGGCGCGGTGGCGAGAAAGACGGCGAGCGCTGCGACCGGTCAGGTGCGCGTTGAAACCCTCTGGCAACACCCGGCCCGCCGCCTGGTAGATGTCGCCCCAACTCCGCTCCCCCTTGGCGGCGAGCACGTAGCGGCTCACCGACCAGGGCAAGCCACCGACGTTGTTGTGTCGCCGCTTTCCCGCCAGGGCCTCGCGCACGCCCCTGACCTGCTCCTCCTTGGAGAAGATGCCAATCTCCTCGCAAAAGGCGCGGAGGCTGGCCTGGTCCATCACCTCAAGCTCCCAGGGCGCGTGTTGCAGCCCGGGGTACCGGTTTCGCTTCTCCCGCAGTTTGCTGAGGATGCCAAAGCGCAGCAGCAGATGCTGGACGTCCCTGGCGAGGGCACGGCTGGAGGTGGCGTAACTGATCCGGGCCTGGCCGTTACCCTGAACAAACGCGCTCCCATCGCAGGCAAAGAGCCGGCTGAGGAACAGCGCCAGTTGCCCGCGTTTCAAGCGGAAGACCACCTCGGGAACGGCTTTTTCCGTCGCCAGCCTGCCCCAAAGCCGGTGCCGGTCCAGGAAAGCGGCCACCGGATTCGGGCTGTTCTTCCCGATATCCGCGTAGTCCGTCCCCGGAAGCGCCTGGCCACTGGATGCCAGCGTGGCACAGAGTCTCTGATAGGTCGCCGGTGCCGGAACGGTCCGGGCATTGATCCAACCGCTGACCGCCGCCTTACTGACCCCCAAGGCGTCGGCCAGCGCCTCACCGGTGAGCTGAAGCTGCTGCATGGCGCCCTTGAGCGCTTTCGCGAAGACATCCCGACCGGATTGGAGCGCCGTGCGACACCGGCTGACCCGCAATGACGGCGTGCGCCCCGGGGAGCCCACCGGGACACAGCGCACCCCACCCATAGCCGTCACCGCGTCGGTGAAGTCTCCCCGGACTCGCTCATCGGCATTGGTGAACAGGGGGCTGGTCTGCGTGGTCCCCCCGTCCCCCAGGAAGTAGGCTAGGAGCTTCACCTGATGCTCGGGCAGCCGTTCCCGACCGAATACCGGGATGCGCCGCGGGACCGCCACGTGCTCGCCGACACCGATTTCGCTCAACGGGCGCCAGCCGTCCCCGGTCAGGAAGGGATGGGTCAGCGTGGTGGCGATCTCACGACCGCTGGCCGTGCGCACCCGATAGACCGGCTTGATGCCATCATCGACGAAGGCGGCGGGGCGGGCCATCCCCAGGCGGAAGTCGTCGCCCAGTGTCAGGACTTCTGCCTCCTGCCGTGCCACCAGTTCATCGATGGTGACCCTGCCGCCGGTGCGCGGGTCCACCAGCCGGGAGCCGGCCATAATGCATTTGCCCATCGACGGCCTTCCCGCCACGATGACCAAATCACCGTTCTGCAGGCCGGAGGTCATGCGGTCGAAGTCGTCGAAGCCGGTGGCCAGGCCGGTGACCTCGCCGTCCTGGCGGTAGAGCTGGTCGATGCGCTCGACCACGCCGGGCAGCAGTTCCTTCAGGCCACGGAAGCCCTGCTTGTGGCGGCCGGTCTGCTCGGCGATCTGGAAGATGCGGCGTTCGGCCTCGTCCAGCAGCGTCTTGCTGTCGCGTCCCTCCGGCTGGAAGGCGCTGTCCACCACGTCGGTGCCAACGCGGATCAGTTGGCGCATCACCGAGCGCTCGCGGACGATGTCGGCGTAGGCCTTGATGTTGGCGGCGCTGGGGGTGTCGCTGGCCAGCGCCCCCAGGTAGCCCATGCCGCCGGCGGCCTCGAGCAGCTCGTGGTTCTTGAGCCATTCGGAGATGGTGACGGCATCCACCGGCTGGCCCTCGTCGGCCAGGGTGGCGATGGCCCGCCAGATCAGTCGGTGGTCACGGCGGTAGAAGTCCTCCTCCGTGACCCGGTCCGCCACCTGGTCCCAGGCGTTGTTATCCAGCATCAGGCCGCCGAGCACGGCCTGTTCCGCCTCTATGGAGTGAGGCGGAACCTTGAGCGCGTCTGTCGCTGCCGAGCTGGATTCCGTCTGGGCCATATCACCGCCGGGACTGCCGTCAACGGCAGGTTAACGCGAACACTCCGAGGGCGCAGCCGTGCACTGCACCCCCCACGAAACCGGCGGACGGCGGCACACCCGGCTTACGCCTCCTGGGACTGCACCACCACCTTGACCAGCGCCGTGACGTCGGTGTGCAGACCCAGCTCCAGCTCGTACTCGCCGGTGACCCGGATCGGGCCTTCGGGCATCCGCACCTCGCGGCGCGCCACCTCGACGCCGGCGGCGGTAATGGCGTCGGCCACATCCTGGGTGCCCACCGAGCCGAAGAGCTTGCCCTCTTCACCGGACTTGGCACTGATGGTGACGGTAAGCCCCTCGAGCTGCTCCTTGCGCGCCTCAGCAGCGGCCAGCGCCTCCTGGGCCTGGCGCTCGAGCTCGGCACGGCGCTCCTCGAAGTAGCGGATGTTCTCCTTGGTGGCCGGCTTGGCCTTGCCCTGCGGCACCAGGTAGTTGCGGCCGTAGCCCGGGCGGACCTTCACGCGATCACCCAGATCACCCAGGTTGGCCACCTTTTCCAGCAGTATGACTTCCATCGTTCTCAGACCTCGACAGTCGGAATGTAGACCCGTGCATTCAGCCCGGGTAATCGTTCTGATTCGGATCGCCCAGCCGGCGGCGCCACTTGAACAAGGCATCGGCGATGCCGACCAGCGCCACCAGTTGAAACACCAGCGGCATCATCAAGTAGGCCGCCACCAGCCAGGCCACGCTCATCTCCCGTGCCTTGACGTAGGCGTGGGTCAGCGCCATGGCCTGCACCGCGAACAGGGCACTGGCCACCAACGCCAGATCGGCCATCAGCCCGACCCCGGTGAACATGCCCGCGGCCACCAGGACCAGGGCCAGGATACCCGCCTCACGACCGATATCCAGACCGTGGAATTCGGCCTGGAAGCCGCCCGGATTGTACAGCAGTGCCTGCCACCAGCGGCCCAGCAGCAGTGCCAGCAGCGCCGCCCCCATGAGCCCCACGGCCCAGAAGCCGGTCATCCGCGGTAGCATGTTCTCGTCGAACATCTGCCAGGTGGCATCGTCCTGCGGCACACCGCCGAGCACGGCCTCCATGACCTCCCGCCAGTAGGCGTGCAGATCCGCCTGCATCAGGTGCAGCGCGACCACCGCCAGGGCCCCGAGCACGCCCAGGATCTGCAGGGCGATGGCCAACGAGACCGTACGCCGCAGCCAGAAGGCCAGCAGCAGCACCGGCGCCCAGAGCTCAATGGCCATCTGCAAGGCCGGCGCCGGCGTGCCCATAAGCAGCCAGTAGACGGCGCCCAGCCCGGCCAGCGCCGGCAGGGCCACACCGACCCCGTCACCGATCCCGCGCCGCAGGGTCACCAGCGCCAGCACCGCGGCACCCAGCCAGCCCAGCAACGGCACCAGGCCGGCGCCGGCCGCGACGGCCACCGCCTGCCAGCGCCCGCGCATCACGAACTCAGCGAGAGCGCGCATAGCTATCGGCCGTGAGCGGCTCAGTGGCGATCGGTGTACGGCAGCAGGGCCAGGTACCGGGCCCGCTTGATGGCCCGGGCCAGCTGGCGCTGGTAACGGGCACTGGTGCCGGTGATCCGGCTGGGGACGATCTTGCCGGTCTCGGTGACGTAGTTGCGCAGGGTGTTGAGATCCTTGTAGTCGATCTCCTTCACACCCTCGGCGGTGAAACGGCAGTACTTGCGGCGGCGGAAAAAGCGTGCCATGTCGATTACTCCTGATGAGATTCTTCGGTGGTATCGAGCCGGGTGATCCGTTTGGCGCAGAGGATCAGCTTGTAGTCCTCGCGCTGATCGCTGCGCGCCAGGTAACCCCGGACTTCCAGCGGTGTGCCGGCGGGCAGGCGGTCCAGCCCCTGGCAGAGCGCCTTGCCGGCGGCCCTGACCCCCACCCGCAGCATCTGGCTGCGGGGCACCCCGGCCTCGCTCTGCGCCGACTGGTGATCCAGGGCGAAGCGGGCGATGGGGATGCCGGCGGGGGACTCGCGCAGGCTGACCCGGTCCACCAGCACCCCGGTGAAGATCACCCGGTTGCTGGTCTGCCCGTCAGACACGGCGACCCCTTAGGCCTCGGCCGTGCGGCCGCCCTCTTCCTCGTCCTTCTCCTGGCTGCGGGCCAGCGGGGACGGCTCGGTGACGGCCTCGTCGCGACCGAGGACCATGTTGCGGATAACGGCGTCGTTGAACCGGAACAGCGATTCCAGCTCGTCCAGCTCGTCCTTGCCGCACTCGACGTTCATCAGGACGTAATGGGCCTTGATGAGCTTGTTGATGGGGTAGGCGAGCTGCCGGCGGCCCCAGTCCTCCAGACGGTGCACCTTGCCACCGTTGGACTCGACGATACCGGTGTAACGCTCGATCATCGAGGGCACCTGCTCGCTCTGGTCCGGATGGACCATGAAGACGATCTCGTAGTGTCGCATGCTCACTCCTTTCGGGTATTCGGCCCACGGTCCCCCGCGGGCCTGAACAGCCTTCGGCCCGGTGCGATCATCAACGGGCCGTAAGGCAAGGTTTTGACAAGCCGGCAAGTATAATCGGGGTACCGGGAAAGATCAAAAGATTCAACGCCGCTGGCGCAGGGCCTCCCAGAGCACCACTCCGGTGGCCACGGAGACGTTCAGGCTCTCCACCCGCCCGGCCATGGGGATGTGCACCAGCAGGTCACAGGCCTCGCGGGTGAGTCGCCGCAGGCCCCTGCCCTCGGCCCCCATGCACAGGGCCAGCGGACCGGTGAGGTCGGCCTCCCAATGCGCCGCCCCGGCCTCGCCGGCCGCGCCCACCAGCCAAATACCGCGGTCGCGCAGCCCGGCCAGGGTGCGCGCGAGGTTGGTGACCTGAAAGTACGGCACCCGCGCCGCCGCACCGCTGGAGACCTTATGGACCACCGGGGTGAGACCGGCGGCCCGGTCGCGCGGCGCAATCACCCCGTGCACCCCGGCGGCCTCGGCGCTGCGCAGACAGGCCCCCAGGTTGTGCGGGTCCTGCACCTGGTCCAGCACCAGCAGGAAAGCGGGCCCGGACAATCCGTCCAGACAGGCGTCCAGGTCATTGTCGTCCAGCGGCCGGGGGCCGCGATAGCGGATCGCGACCCCCTGATGCACCCCGCCTTCGGTCAGCTCGTCGAGCTGCTTGCGGGAGACACGCTGGATACGCAGGCCGCGCCCCTCCAGGCTGCGGAGCACCCGGACCAGCTTGGCGTCGCGACGGCCCTTCTCCACCCAGACCGCTTCGATGGCATCGGCATCACAGGCCGCCGCGGCCCGCACCGCGTGCAGGCCGTAAAGCAGCTCCGGCTCGCTCACTGCCGGCGGCTCCTCCGCTTACGCCCGCCCTGTTTGCCCCTGCCGCCCTGCTCGCTTCCGGGCAGGGGGTTGCCCTGGGCATCCAGCGGGTGGGCCACCATGGCAAAGTCGATCTTGCGCTCGTCCTTGTCCACCCGGGCGATCTTTACCCGGACGCGGTCGGTGAGCTGGTACGCCTTGCCGGTGCGCTCGCCGACCAGGCGGTGGCTGGCCGGATCGAAGTGGAAGAAATCACTCTCAAGCTGGGTAACGTGCACCAGCCCGTCCACGAACAGGTCCTCCAGTTCGATGAACAGGCCAAAGCTGGTGACCCCGGAGATGACGCCGTTGAACTCGTCACCCAGGTGCTGCTGCATGTACTCGCACTTGAGGGTCAGCAGCGCGTCGCGGGTGGCATCGTCGGCGCGGCGCTCGCAGGTGGAGCAGTGCTCGCCCAGGGCCACCAGCTCATCGTGGCGCACCGGGTAGTCGCTCCCCTTGCCGCCGTCCAGGATGTGGCCGATGGCGCGGTGGACCATCAGGTCCGGGTAGCGGCGGATGGGGGAGGTGAAGTGGGCGTAGGCATCCAGCGACAGGCCGAAGTGGCCGGAGTTGTCCGGCCGGTAGTCGGCGGCCTGCATGGAGCGCAGCATCACCGTCTCGATCAGGTGGCGGTCGGGCCGGTCCTGCACCTTGCGCATCACCTCGGCGTAGTCCGCCGCCCGCGGCTTGTCACCGCCGCCCAGGGGCAGGCCGATGCCGTTGAGGAACTCGCGCAGCGACAGCAGCCGGTCCTCCGGCGGGGTGTCGTGCACCCGGTAAAGCCCCCCGATCCGCTGGCGCTCAAGGAAACGGGCGGCGCAGACGTTGGCTGCGATCATGCACTCCTCGATGAGCTTGTGGATGTCGTTGCGCCGGGTGGGCGCGATGTTGACGATCCGGCCCTGATCATCGAACTCGATATCGGCCTCACTGCTCTCGAAGTCGATCGCACCGCGCCGCTCCCGCGCCTGGCGCAGGGCGCCGTACAGCTCGTAGAGGTGGTGCAGATGGGGCAGCAGTTCGGCGTGCTCCGCCGCGCCCTCCGGGTCGTCGCCCTGGAGCAGCCCCCAGACCTGCTCGTAGGTAAAGCGGGCGTGCGAGCGCATGACCCCACGCAGAAAGCGTGAGCGCTTGATCTCGCCGTTGCGGTCGATAAGCATCTCACAGGCCATGCACAGCCGATCCACCTTCGGGTTCAGCGAGCAGAGCCCGTTGGAGAGCACCTCGGGCAGCATGGGCACCACGTTGCGCGGAAAGTAGACCGAGGTGGCGCGGTTCCGGGCCTCGTCGTCCAGGGCAGCGCCTGGGCGGACGTAATGGGAGACGTCGGCGATGGCCACGGTGAGCTTCCAGCCGCTGGGGGTGGGCTCGCAGTAGACGGCGTCATCGAAGTCCCGGGCGTCGGCACCGTCGATGGTGACCAGCGGTGTGTTGCGCAGGTCGACCCGGTCGGCCTTGGCCGCTTCGGGCACCTCCTCGCCCAGGTGAGCGGTCTCGGCATCCACCGCTTCCGGCCATTCCACGGGGATGCCGTAGGTCTCGGCGGCGACCTTGATCTCCATGCCGGGGTCGATGTGCTCCCCGAGCACCTCCACCACCTGGCCGATGGGCTGGCGCCGCTCGGTGGGCTGGGAGCGGATCTCGACCACCACCATCTGCCCGCTCACCGCATCGGCGCCCTCGTGGGCCGGCACGATGATGTCGTGACTCATGCGCTTGTTCTCCGGCACCACGAAGCCGATGCCGCTTTCCTCGAAGTAGCGGCCCAGCAACCGGCTGTTGGCGCGCTCCAGCACCTCCACCAGCTCGCCCTCGGGGCGCTTGTCCTCACCCAGGCCCACCACCCGGGCGATGGCTCGGTCGCCGTGCATCAGGGCCTTCATCTGCCTGGGGGGCAGATAGACCCAGGGACTGCCATCGTCCGGGCGCAGCCAGCCGGAGCCGTTCTGGTGCCCCTGGATGCGGCCGCGCACCAGGTCGCGGTTGTCAACGATGACATAGCCGCGCCGGCGGTTGCGCACCAGTTGCCCGTCGCGCTCCATGGCGCGCAGGCGCCGACGCAGCCCTTCCTGCTGTTCGGGGTCGTTCAGTTCGAGCAGATCGGCCAGCTCCTGGCGGGTGAAGGGGCGGCCATGGGCCCCGATCACCTCCAGCAGGTATTCCCGGCTGGGCACCGGGCGGTCGTATTTTTGGCGCTCACGATCGAGGTAAGGGTCCTGCTCGGGTAGCTTGCTGCGTTTGCGTTTTGCCATTCGGTCTCTGTTGTCCTGTTCTTAAGTGGGGTCAGCGGCTTGTCAGCCGGACCCGTGTCGATGGGCCGAAGGATACGCCCTGTCGGGGGCATTGCAAACATGGCGGCCCGGAAAAGGGCTGGAAAAGTGTTGACGACACCGGGCCCGATCCGTATAGTTTGCGCCCAGTCGGTGGTGACGCAGCTCGCCACGACACGCCGAGGTGGCGGAATTGGTAGACGCGCCAGCTTCAGGTGCTGGTGGGGGTAACCCCGTGGAGGTTCAAGTCCTCTCCTCGGCACCAACACCGCGAAAGGCCGGGCCCGAAGGGGTCCGGCCTTTTTTGTGGTTATTGAATCTCCCAGCGGCCGTCGGCCGTGCGACAGGCCTGGCCGGTCACGGTCTCCCGCTGACCGTCGATGATCGCCTCGGTCTCAAACGTCCGGCAGGGGCGCCCCCCGGTCTCGCGGGTCGAGACGGGCGTGACGGCATACTCATGGCCGGTATTGGGGTTCTGCCAGCGGCTGGTCCGGTGATCGGGCTGGGTTTCCAGTGCCTGCGCTGTCCGCTGCCGATCCACCTCGTCCATGGTCCGCCCAATGTTGCCACCGATGGCGGCCCCGGCCAGGGTGCCGGCGATAATCGCCGCTGTTCGCCCCGAACCGCCGCCCACCTGGGCTCCCAACAAGCCACCCAGTGCACCGCCCACAACGGCGCCAGCCTGCTCTTGCGTCGGACCACCGTGCTGGGCGCAACCCGCCAAAAACAGCGCGGTCACAAGCGCCACGGCAAGTGCGCGAATTGCCTTGATCATGATGTAGACCCCCCAACTTGCTGACGGTCATATCGATTGGACAAGGCGTTGGGGGCTGCCGTTCAGTTTGCGGGGCGTGCCCCGACTCAGGCCGACTCGAAGGGGTTCTGCAGGACGATGGTCTCCTTGCGATCGGGCCCGGTGGAGACAATCGCCACCGGCACCCCGATCAGTTCCTCGAGCTTGCGCAGGTAGGCCCGGGCGTTCTCCGGCAGATCATCCCACTGCTGCACCCCCAGGGTGCTGCTTTGCCAGCCCGGCAGGTCGATGTATTGGGGCTCGCAGTCGGCCAACAGCTCCGCCCCGGGCGGCAGGCTCTCCCAGAGCTGGTCACCGCACTGGTAGCCGATGCAGATACGCAGGGTCTCCAGCTCGTCCAGGACATCCAGCTTGGTGATGCACAACCCGGACAGGCTGTTGATCTGCGCGGCCCGCCGCAGGGCCACCGCATCGAACCAGCCGCACCGGCGCTTGCGCCCGGTGGTGGCCCCGAACTCCCGCCCGCGCTCGCCCAGCAGGTCACCGATCTCGTCCTCCAGCTCGGTGGGGAACGGCCCGGAGCCCACCCGCGTCGTGTAGGCCTTGGTAATACCCAGCACGTAATGCAGATCGCGCGGACCGATCCCGGTCCCGGTGGCCGCGGCGCCGGCCACCGTGTTGGAGGAGGTCACGAAGGGGTAGGTGCCGTGGTCGATGTCGAGCAGGGTGCCCTGGGCGCCCTCGAACAGCAGGTCGCGCCCAGCGTCCATGTGCTCCTGCAGCAGTTGGCCGATATCCGCCACCATCGGACGCAGCTCGTCCGCATAAGTGAGGCAGCGCTCCAGGACGTCCTGGAAATCGATGGGCTGCTCGTGAAAATAGTGCTGGAGCACAAAGTTATGGTAATCCAGCAGCTCACCGAGCTTGGCCGCCAGCCGCTCCCGGTGGAACAGGTCGGCCACGCGGATCCCGCGGCGGGAGACCTTGTCCTCATAGGCCGGCCCGATGCCCCGCCCGGTGGTGCCGATCCGGGCCTGACCGCGCGCGGCCTCCCGGGCCTTGTCCAGGGCCACGTGGCAGGGCAGGATTAGCGGGCAGGCCGGGCTGATACGCAGGCGCTCGCGGGCCGGCACCCCCTTGCCCTCCAGCTCCTGCACCTCCTCCAGCAGGGCATCCGGGGCCAGCACCACCCCATTGCCGATCAGGCACTGCACCCCCTCGCGCAGGACGCCGGAGGGGATCAGGTGCAGGATGGTCTGCTCGCCGTCGATCACCAGCGTGTGCCCGGCGTTATGCCCGCCCTGGAAACGCACCACCGCCCCGGTGTGCTCGGTGAGCAGGTCCACCACCTTGCCCTTGCCCTCATCGCCCCATTGGGAGCCGACCACTACTACGTTCTTTGCCATTGCCTTGCCGTCGTTTGAATTACTGGGAATTTAAGTGTGTCTCCGCCCTGCCGGGCACTCCGCCGGCCCTTACAGCGGCCGGGTGACCCAACCACCGCCGTCGTCCTGCTGCAGCCGGCGGTCGCAGCCCTGGGCGGCCGCACCGCCCTGCTGGCCGGGCAGCTCCTGCACCACCCGTTCGCCCTCGGCGCGCAGGGCCTCAATGACCTTGATCAGGTCCGGCTCGTCACCCCACGGCGCCAGCACCCCCTTACCGGCGGGAACCGCGGGCTGCCCGTCGGCGACCTGGACCAGGGTCCGCAGGTCGGCGCTGAAGCCGGTGGCCGGACGGGGATTTCCGAACACCCGTCCGATGTCGTCGTAGCGGCCGCCACGCGCCACCTCAGAGCCATATCCGGGCACCAGGGCGGCGAATACGATGCCGGTGTGGTAGCCATAGCCGCGCAGCTCGGCGAGATCGAAGTGCAACGGCAAATCGGGCAGACGACGCTCCAGGCCGGCGGCCACGCCCCAGAGGGTGCGCAGCGCCTGGCGGACCCCCTGAGGCGCCTCAGCCAATACCTCGCCGGCATGGTCGAGGGCCTCCAGGCCGCCGTTGAGCTGCGGCAGGGCCCGCAGCATCCGGCGCAAGTGCGGGTCGATCGCGGCCTCGTCGAGAAGCTCATCGATCTCCGCCACCGCCTTGCGTTGCAATGCCTCCAGCAGCGCCCCCTCCTGCGCGGGGGTGCAGCCGGCGGCCCGGGCCAGACCGCGGAAGATGCCCACATGGCCCAGGTCCAGGTGGGGTTGGGCGACGCCGGCCGTGCGCAGACTCGCCACCGCCAGGCTGATGATCTCGATGTCGCTCTCGACCCCCGCGTGGCCGAACAACTCGGCGCCCACCTGGACCGGGTTGCGCGACCGGGAGATGCCCTCGGGCCGGGCGTGCAGGACGCTGCCGATGTAGCAGAGCCGCGAGGGCGCCTCACGGCGCAGGCGGTGGGCATCGATGCGCGCCACCTGCGGGGTGATGTCGGCGCGAACGCCCATCAACCGACCGGTGAGCTGGTCAGTGAGCTTGAAGGTCTGCACATCCAGGTCGTGCCCGGTGCCGGTGAGCAGCGAGTCCAGGTATTCGATGAAGGGGGGCATCACCAGCTCGTAGCCCCAGGCACCGAACTGGTCCAGCAGTTGCCGGCGCAGGGTCTCCATCTGGGCGGCCCTGGGGGGCAGCAGCTCGTCCACACCCTCGGGCAGCAACCAGCGGTTGTCTTTGCTGAAGGCGGAATCGCTCATGGGAAGTCCTTCAGTTCCGGAAAAAGACGGCAGGGTACAGGTCCGCACGTTCGCTGAGCATGATACCCGTTTGCCTGTCATAAAAAAGGCCGGGCCTTACGGCCCGGCCCGGCTTTAGTCGAAAGCTCGCCTTTAGGAAGACGCCGCGGGGTTCACTCATCGGCCCCTAAGGGGAGTTCCAGACCGTTGGTGTTGAAGTACCGGAAGAACTCACTGTCCGGTGAGAGCACCAGCATGTCCTCCTTGCTCCGGAAGGTCTGACTGTAGGCCCCCAGGCTGCGGTGGAAGGCGTAGAACTCCGGGTTGTCGTTGTACGCCGCGGCGTAGATGGCGGCCGACTGGGCGTCACCATCACCACGCAGGCGCTCGGCATCACGATAGGCCTCGGCCAGGATGACCGTGCGCTGGCGGTCGGCATCGGCGCGGATACGCTCGCCCGCCTCCTCACCAAGGGCCCGCAGTTCGCGGGCCACACGCTCACGCTCAGCCGCCATACGCTGGAAGATGGACTCGTTGACGTCCTCCGGCAGGTCGATGCGCTTGAGCCGCACATCCAGCACCGCGATCCCCACGTCCTCGACCGATTCCGCGGACCGCTCGCGCAGGATCTCCATGATCTCGACGCGTTCGCCGGAGATCACGTTCTCCACCGTGCGCTGACCAAACTCGTCGCGCAGCCCCTGCTGGACGATCTCGCGCAGCCGTGAGTTGGCACGCTGGAAGTCGCCACCGGCAAACGAGACATAGAACCGGGTGGGATCACTGATCCGCCACTTCACGAAGGAGTCGACGATCAGGTTCTTGTTCTCCGCGGTGAGAAAGCGCTGCGGCTCGGCGTCCAGGGTCTGCACCCGGCGGTCGAACTTGCGCACGTTATTGACGAAGGGCAGCTTGAAGTGCAACCCGGGCTCGAAGTCATCGCGCACGACCTCACCCAGGCGGAACTTCAGGGCGAACTCCCGCTCGTCCACCGTAAACACGGAGAAATAGGCCAGGATGGCGGCCACCACCACAACCGGTATCAATACCGACTTAATCATCTGATTCATCAGCGCACCTCCCGGGTCCGCAGCGAGTCACGCGCGCGCTCGGTGGGCGTGACCGCGTCCCGGCCGCCCAGCGGCGGGGCCATGGACAGGTCGCGCGCCTCGTCGTTGTCCTCCCCGTCCTGCTCGACGCCACGCCGGTCGATCATACGGTCCAGCGGCAGGTACATCAGCGGCTGACCACCCTCGACATCGATCATGATCTTGCTGCTGTTGCCCAACACCCGCTCCATGGTCTCCAGGTAGAGCCGCTGGCGGGTCACCTGCGGCGCCCGCTCGTACTCGTTAAGCAGGGCGGTGAAGCGCTCGGATTCACCCTGGGCCCGTGCGATCACCTGATCGCGGTAGGCCTGGGCCTCCTCCCGCTGGCGGGCCGCTTGACCCTCGGCACGCGGGAGCAGTGCATTAGCATAGGCACGGGCGCGGCTGATGGTGCGCTGCTGGTCCTCGCGGGCACGGATGGCGTCGGCGAAGGCCGGCTGCACCTCTTCCGGCGGCTGGGCGTCCTGGATGGCGACCCGGACCAGGGTGATCCCGGCCTGGTAGCGGTCCAGCGCCTCCTGAATGAGCCGCTCCGACTCATCCGCCACCTGGGCACGGCCCTGGGTGAGCACCCATTCCAGCGGTGTGATGTGGGCGCGGGCCGTCTCGTCGGCCCCCGTCATCAGCGCCTGCAACTCCTCCTCGGTAAGCTGATCGGCCAGTTCATCGGCGAGCTGGCCAAAGTCCTCCCCCGGGCCGATCTCCACGTCCTCGGGCGCCTCGGCCTTACCCACCACCTCGCGCAACGCGCTCTCCGCGAGCTGCTTCAGGGTGTCATCCGGAAAGCGGAAGTTGAACAGATAGTTGGCCGGGTCGCTCACCCGGTATTGCACCGCCACCTTGAGGTTCACGATGTTCTCGTCCCGGGTGAGCATCAGGGCCTCGCGCAGCACCGATCGGGTCCGCTCGCCCATGGACTCGTAACCGATCTCGATGGTGCGCACCTCGGAGACGTCCACCCGCTCGACGCTGCCAATGGGACGCGGGAAGTGCCAGTGCGGACCGGGCTGGGTGACGCCGGTGTTGGCACCAAAGGTCAGCTCCACCCCACGCTGCCCCTCGTCCACGATATAGATACCGGAGGCGAGCCAACCGGCGATCACCAGACCGCCAAGCAGGGCAATACCCTTGGCGCCAGGCCCTTTGAAGCCCTGACCGGAACCGCCGCCGTTGCCGGCACCGCCGCCCTTCTTGCCACCGAAAAGCTGGGTGACCTTGTCGCGCACCTTGTTGATGGCCTCATCGAGGTCGGGCGGCCCCTGGTTGTCGCCGCCCCCGCCACCGCGGTTGCCGCCACCCCAGGGATCGCGGTTACCGCCACCTGGCTCATTCCACGCCATGGATGTCTCCGTGGTTTAAAAGGTTGGATCCGCCTGCGCTGCAAAGCGCAACCGATGATTGTAATGAGAGCGTCGCTGTTCCCGCAAGGCGGGGTTCAGGATGGGTCGTGTAGCGCAGTCTCAGTCTCCAGGGGCGCTGTAAGCCCCTCGTTGCTCCGCAACCGGTCCAGTTCGCGCCGGGGCAGGTCCACCAGCAGGTCGATCACACCGTCCTCCTCCACCCGCTCGTCCAGGACCTGGCCGAGCTGATAGAACCGGGCCCGCAGCCGCCCCTGGTGGGCCGGCAGCCGCACGCGGCCCCGTACGCGGCCACCGCCCAGGCACTCGGCCACGGCCTCCTCAAGCTCGTCGAGCCCGCGGCCCGCGGCCGCCGACACCCAGACCGCCTCGGGGGCCTCGCGGTCGTCGCGGAGGATACCGACCGGGTGTTGGCAGAGGTCGGCCTTATTGTACACCGTCAACACCGGCACCTCGCTGGCGCCTATGTCGGCCAGTACCTGCTGCACCTGGCGCGCGTGCTCTCGGCGATCCGGATCGGCTGCGTCCACCACATGCAGCAGCAGATCGGATTCACCCACCTCCTCCAGAGTGGAGCGGAAGGCGGCCACCAGGCCGTGCGGCAGGTCACTGATAAAACCGACCGTATCCGCCAGTATGACCGGCTGGCCGTCCGGGAGTTCCAGCCGTCGCAGGGTGGTGTCCAGGGTAGCGAAAAGGCGGTCGTCGGCGTAGAGGCCGGAACCGGTCAGGGCGTTGAACAGCGTGGACTTGCCGGCGTTGGTGTAGCCGACCAGCGAGACCACCGGAAACTCCTGGCGCCGACGCGCCTGCCGGCCCTGGGCGCGCTGGCGGCGCACCTTCTCCAGCTTGCGCTCCAGTTGCTTGATGCGCGTGCCGAGCATGCGCCGGTCCATCTCGAGCTGGGTCTCACCCGGCCCGCGAAGGCCGATCCCGCCTTTCTGGCGCTCCAGGTGCGACCAGCCGCGGACCAATCGGCTGGCGATGTGGCGCAGCTGGGCCAACTCCACCTGCAGCTTGCCCTCATGGGAGCGAGCCCGCTGGGCAAAGATATCGAGGATCAGGCCGGTACGGTCCAGCACCCGGCAGCGGAACGCCCGCTCCAAGTTACGCTCCTGCGCCGGACTGATGGCGTGGTCGATCAGGACCAGGTCGATCCCTTCCGCGGGGATACGCGCGGCGAGTTCCTCGACCTTGCCCCGCCCCAAAAAGAAACGGGGATCCGGGCTGTGCCGGCGGTGGCGGACCGCGTCCACCACCTCGGCCCCGGCCGACTCAGCGAGTGCCTGGAACTCATCCAGGGTATCCCGCGGGTCACCGTCCAGGTCCAGATGGATGAGCAACGCCCGCTCGCCCCCCTCGGGGCGCTCGAACAGGGCCGCAGGGGCCGTGTTTGTGGGGGTGGCTTCAGATATTGCCGAATTCCTCGCTGGACTGTGCGTGGGTCTCCGTCGGGACCGGCGGCGCGGTGCGCACGTTGCGAGCCGGAACGACGGTGGAGATGGCGTGCTTGTACACCATCTGATTGACGTTGTTACGGAGCAGAATCACGAACTGGTCGAACGATTCAATCTGCCCCTGCAGTTTAATCCCATTGACCAGATAAATGGATACCGGCACCTTTTCCTTGCGCAGTGCGTTCAGGAACGGTTCCTGTAACGATTGCCCCTTGGCCATCAGCTTGACTCCTAAACCTTTCTTGTTGTCCGGGCTTGCGCCGGTCGATCAAATTACCCGCCCAAAAAATTCGGGCATGCCCCAAAATTCAGTACTGTCCAAAGTCTATCACAGGCCTTCCATCACGCGACCGCATCAACCGCCCGACAGGAAACGGCCGACCCGCTCGGGCAGTCCGTCGCGGGCCTGTTCCGGCGTCAACCAAGCCGTCACACCGCGCTCCCGCCGCAGCCAGGTGATCTGGCGCTTGGCGAACTGGCGGGTGGCGGCGATGCCGCGCTCGCGCAGCGTTTCCCGGTCATAGCACCCGTCCAGGTAATCCCAGACCTGGCGATAGCCGACCGAGCGCATCGCCGGCAGCGCCCGATGCAGGTCCGGCCGCTGGCGCAGGGCCGCCACCTCGTCGATGAAGCCTTGCGCCAGCATCTGGTCGAAGCGCCGGGCGATACGCCGGTGCAGTTCGCCCCGTGACTCCGGCATCAGCACCCACTTGCCGATGGGCCAGGGCAGCCGCTGCCGCCCGGCCCTCTGTAGTTCTGACAGGGATTGGCCGGTAAGTTCCCAAACCTCCAGCGCCCGCTGGATGCGCTGGGCGTCGTGGGGGTGGATGCGGGCCGCCGCCTCCGGGTCCACAGCCGCCAGGCGGTCGTGCAGCGCACCCCAGCCGTGGGCGGCCGCCTCGCCCTCCAGCCGCCGGCGCAGGGCCGGGTCGGCCTCCGGCAGCTCTGACAGACCGTGCTCCAGGGCACGGAAGTAAAGCATGGTGCCACCGGCCAGCAGCGGCACTCGGCCCGCAGCGTGGATCTCATGGATGGCCGCCAACGCATCGGCACGGAAGCGGGCCGCGGAGTAGGCCTCGCTGGGATCGAGGATATCGATCAGCCGGTGAGGGACCTCCGCCAGCAGGGCCGCGGAGGGCTTGGCGGTGCCGATATCCATACCCCGGTAGACCAGCGCCGAGTCCACGCTGATAATCTCCACCGGCAGCCGCCGGGCCAGGGCCACGGCACAATCGGTCTTGCCGGTGGCGGTCGGCCCCATCAGGAAGAGCACCGGGGGCGTGCCCGGCTGACGGACGGCGTGGCTCACCGGTCACTGCCCCCGCATGAACAGCCGGTCCAGGGCGTCCATATCCAGCACGGTCCACGTCGGCCGGCCGTGGTTGCACTGGCCGCTGTTCGGGGTGGCCTCCATCTCGCGCAGCAGCGCGTCCATCTCCGGCAGGGTCAGCCGCCGGTTGGCGCGCACGGAACCGTGGCAGGCCATGGTGGCCAGGACGTGGTTCAGCGCCTCCTCCACCTGGCGGCTACGCGACTGGGTCCGGAGGTCGGCCAGCACGTCACGCACCAGCGCGACCGGCTCGGCATTGGCCAGCAGGGCCGGCACCGCACGGACCAGCACCCGGTCCGGGGCCACCCGGTCCACCTGAAAACCCAGTTGCCGGAAACGCTCGCCGGCGCGCTCCACCTCTTCGCCCTCCGCCGGCGTCACGCTCAGCCCCTCCGGCATCAGCAGGGCCTGGCTGGCGATGCCACTGCCCGAGAGTTGCGCCTTCATGCGTTCGTAGACCACCCGCTCATGGGCGGCATGCATGTCCACCAAGACCAGGCCCTGGTCGTTCTGGGCCAGGATGTAGACCCCATGGACCTGGGCCAGGGCGTGGCCCAGCGGCGGGCCACCCCGTTCCGTCGGATCGCCCGCACCTCCGGTCTCACACGCGACGGCCTCCCCGGCAGGTGCGTCCCGGACGACGCCGGAGGGAGACGCGACGGCCGGGCCGGCCGCGTGCGCCTTGCTGCGCTCGCCATAGAGCAACCGGGCCTCCTCCAGCGGCAACCCCAGGCCGTGCTGGTGTGGCGATCGCCGGGCCGTTGGCGCGGCGCCAGCGGCTGGTGCGGCCCCACCCCACCGTTCCCCCGCGGCAGCGGCCAAGCTGCGCGGCCCCTCGGCCGACGCCACCGACCCCTGCGGTGGCTGCACCCCGGACGCCGTAGCAGGGCTGACGCGAGCCAGCGCCTCCCGCACCTGTCGGAACAGAAAATCATAGACCAACCGACTGTCGCGGAAGCGCACCTCGTGCTTGGTGGGGTGCACGTTCACGTCCACCCGGTCGGGGTCCAGGTCCAGGTAGAGCAGGTAGGCGGGGAAGCGGTCGCGGTAGAGCACGTCGGCGTAGGCCCGACGCAGGGCGTGGCCGGCCATGCGATCGCGGATCATGCGGCCGTTGACATAGAAATACTGCAGATCCCCCTGGCTGCGGGAAAAGGTGGGCAGCGCCAGCCAGCCGCTCAGCTTCAGGCCGGCGGCGGCACACTCCAGGTGGATACACTCACCCAGGAAGCCCTCACCGAGGAGCTCACCCAGCCGCCGCTCGGCGCCGGCCCGGTCACCGGCCGGCGGCAGGTCGAGCACGGTGCGCCCGTTGTGCTGCAGCCGGAAGGCCACGTCGAAGCGCCCCAGCGCCAGGCGCCGCAGGGCCTCCTGGGCATGGCTGAACTCGGTGCGGTCGGTGCGCAGGAATTTGCGTCGACCGGGGGTGTTGAAGAAAAGGTCACGCACCTCGACGGTGGTCCCCGGCGGATGCGCCGCCGGCTCGGGCCCGGCGGGCTCGCTGTCGCCATCGGTGCGCACCGCCCAGGCGTGCTCAGCCCCGGGCGGCCGGGAGATCAGCCGGAGCCGGGAGACCGCACCGATGCTCGGCAGCGCCTCACCGCGAAACCCCAGACTGACCACCTGCTCCAGCTCACTCAGCGACGTGATCTTACTGGTGGCGTGGCGCCGCAGCGCCAGGCCGAGCTGCTCGCGGGGGATGCCGTTGCCATCATCGCGCACCCGTATCAGGCGCTTGCCGCCCTGCTCCAACTCCACCGCAAGGCTCCGGGCACCGGCATCCAGGCTGTTCTCCACCAGCTCCTTGAGCACGGACGCCGGGCGCTCCACCACCTCGCCGGCGGCGATCTGGTTGACGAGCTGCAGGGGCAGTTGCTGTATGGGCCTGACCATTGACCCTATGGTATCACCAGGGTACGGCCCACCACGATGTTGTCGCCGTTGAGATCATTGGCGGCGCGCAGCCGGCCGACGCTGACGTCGTGCCGTTGGGCAATGGCGCTGAGGGTATCGCCGCGACGGACCACGTACTCCTGCCCCCCGGCCTCGTCCCCGGCCATACGCAGCTCGGGCAGCATGACGTCCTCGGCGTAGCGCTCGATGGACCGCGCCAGGGCCCGGGCCAGGTTCTGCTGGTGTTCAGCCTGCCTGAGCAGGCGCTCCTCCTCGGGGTTGGAGATAAAGCCCAGCTCCACCAGCATGGAGGGCATATCCAGACTCTTGAGCACGGCGAAGCCCGCCTGCTCAACCCGGCCGCGCAACAGGCGGTTGGTCCGGCCCAGTTCCTCCAGGGCCTTGTCACCCAGCTCCAGGCTGGACTCGACCGTGGCTGCGCGGGAGAGATCCACCAGCACCGAGGCGACCATGTCGTCCTTGTCCTTGAGCGAGACGCCGCCGATAAAGTCGGCGGCGTTCTCACGCTGCGCCAGCATGCGCGCCGCCTCCGAGGTGGCGCCCTGCTCGGAGAGCACGTAGACGGAGCTGCCGCGCACCCGGCGATCATCCAGGGCATCGGCATGGATGGAGACGAACAGATCGGCGTTGTTCTCGCGCGCCTTTCGGGTCCGGTCACGCAACCCCATGTAGTAATCGCCATCGCGGATCATCAGCGGCCGGAGACCGGGCTTGTCCTCCAGCAGCCGGGCCAGCCGCCGTGCGACCTGGAGGGCGATGTCCTTTTCGAAGGTGCCGCCGGGGCCGATGGCGCCCGGATCCACCCCGCCGTGGCCCGCATCGATGGCCACCACCAGGTCCCGCTGGCGCGTACCGTTGCCCACCGAACGGGTGGGCTCGGCACGGGCTCCGGAACGGCTTTGGGAATCGGCCGAGCGCCCGGCGGACTCGGCATCGCGCCGACCGTGGGGCTCGAGGTCCACCACCAGCCGGTGTCCGCGACCGTTGCCGGGGGCCACCAGGAAGGTGCGCGGGCGCACCTGTTCGGTAAGGTCCAGCACCAGGCGCAGGTCGCCATCACCCCGGGCGCCCGAGCGCAGGCGCTCGACCACGCCCTGCCCGGTCAGGGTCAGGTCACTGGCGGCCCGGGCGCCGCGGATGTCGATCACCACCCGATGGGGATCGGCCAGGGTGAAGGCCTTGTGCTCCACCGCCCCGCCCAGATCGAAGACCACCCGGGTGGTGTCCCCGGAGTCGGAGGCACGCACGCCGCTGACCTCGGTCTGCGCCGAGAGCAGCGCCGAATGGCAGAGCAGCAGGAGCCCGATAATGATCGACCATTGCAACGGATTGGGCAACGACATGGGACAGCGCCTGAAAGTAGAGGTGGTACGCCCTTCAGTAAGACACACCCCCAGGCACTTTTCAAGGGAATCTTCAGTCAGAATGGTGTGTTGCAGAAAACTCCTGGTAAACCAGGTGAACCTTTATCAGGTCCACCGCCTGCCCCCCCGCGCCCCGCTCCAGCCGCGCCTCGCGGCTGGTGCCGGTGTGGGATAGCGTGATAGAGAGCACAGGGCTCGGCAGCACCCCCTCGCCCCGCTCCGGCCACTCCACCAACACCGTATCGGTCGGCTGCAGCAGGTCGCGCAAGCCGATGAACTCCAGCTCCTCCGGGTGGCCCAGCCGGTAGAGGTCCAGGTGGTGGACGCGGCGCCCTCCCGGCTGGTAGCTCTCCACCAGCGTGTAGGTGGGGCTGCGGACCGCGCCGGCGTGCCCCAGGTGCCGGAGCAGCCCGCGCACCAGGGTGGTCTTGCCGGCACCGAGTTCGCCGTAAAGACAGACCAGCCCGGCGGGCACCGTCTCGGCCAGCGCCGCGCCCAGGGCGCGGGTGGCCTCCTCGTCGGGAAGCGGCAACGACAGGGTGGTAAGCGCACTCACGGGTTGACCTCGGCACGCAGGGCCATCAGCACATCGCCCGCCAGCAGCCCGCGCTCCCCGGCCCGGGCGGCCCGGTCAGCGGCGCGGGCATGCACC
Source organism: Alkalilimnicola ehrlichii MLHE-1 (assembly GCF_000014785.1). NCBI lineage: Bacteria > Pseudomonadati > Pseudomonadota > Gammaproteobacteria > Chromatiales > Ectothiorhodospiraceae > Alkalilimnicola > Alkalilimnicola ehrlichii. Next base: position 617,256 of record NC_008340.1, on the reverse strand, counting down.
AGCGCCCCCAATTCGGCCGCCTCCACGGCGGACAGGCCTTGTGCCAGCAACCCGAGCACCACCCCGGTGAGGACATCGCCCATGCCGCCGCTGGCCATCCCCGGATTGCCGGCGGTGACCAAGCGCGGCAGGGCCCCCGGGGCGGCGATCACACTGCCGGCGCCCTTGAGCACCACTGCCCCGCGGTAGCGTTCCACCAGCGCGTCGGCCGCGGCCAGCCGATCCGCCTGCACCTCGGCAGGGGTCACACCCAGCAGCCGGGCCGCCTCGCCCGGGTGGGGGGTGAGCAGGGCGTTGGGGCAGGGACGCGGGTCGGCGGCCAGCAGGTTGAGGGCATCGGCATCGAGCACGCAGGGGTGCTCAGTCCGCAGCGCCGCCTCCCAGAGCGCGCGCCCCCACGGCCCCTGCCCCAGCCCCGGCCCCAGGGCCCAGGCAGTGGCCTTCTCCAGCAGCGGCGCCAGGCCCTCGGCGCTGTCCAGGCCGTGGACCATCAGCTCCGGGCGCGCGGCCAGCAGGGCGGCGACGTGCGCCGGGCGGGTGGCCACGCTGACCAGCCCCGCCCCGGTGCGGCCCGCCGCCTCGCCGGCCATCCGCGCCGCACCACCCATGCCCAGATCACCGCCGATCACCAAGGCGTGGCCGAACTGGCCCTTGTGGGCATGGGCCGGGCGGGGGCCGAGGCACCGGCGCAACAGCTCATCGCGGCAGAGACCCGCCACCGGGGCCATATCCTGGTAGATCTCCGGCGGCACACCCAGGTCGTCGAAGTAGAGGGTGCCGGCACACTGCGGGCCGGCGCCGGTGAGCAGCCCCGGCTTGAGACCGATGAAGGTCACCGTGCAGTGCGCCTCCACCGCCTCCCCCATCACGGCACCGGTGCCGGCGTTGAGCCCCGAGGGCACGTCGATGGCCAGCACCGGCACGCCGGCCGCCTTCAGCGCCTGCAACGCCTCCCGGTAGCGCCCCTCCACCGGCCGGTCCAGGCCGGTGCCCAGCAGGGCGTCCACCACCACGTCCTCGTCCGCCAGGCCGGTCGGATCCCAGGACTCGATCTGCCCCCCCTCCTCCTGGAAGCGGCGCGCCACGGTAGCGGCATCGCCGTTGAGCCGGTCGGGGTCGGACAGGGCCTGCAGGCGCACACCGAGGCCGGCGCGCCGGGCCAGCCGCGCCACCACGTAGCCGTCGCCACCGTTATTGCCCCCGCCGCAGAGCACCCGCAGGCGGCGCACGTGGGGCCAGTGCTTGAGCAGCACTTCCCAGCCCCGGCGGCCGGCGCGCTCCATCAGCGACAACCCGGGTAGGCCGTGATCCTGAATGGCCCGGCGGTCCAGCTCCTGGACCTGGGCCGGCGTGTAGAGGTATTCCGGTAGTGTATTCATGCCCCCAGTTTACAATGGGCGGATGGAGAGAACAGCCGATGACATGCAGGCGCTGGCCGAACGCATCCGCGTCTGGGCGGGCGAGCTGGGGTTCACCGGCGTGGGTATCGCCGACCCGGACCTGCGCCAGGATGAGTACTGGTTGCTGCGCTGGCTGCGCCGGGGCTGGCAGGGGACCATGGGCTGGATGGGGCGCCACGGGGTGAAGCGCAGCCGACCGCAGCGGCTGCTGCCGGGCACGGGGCGGATCATCTCGGTGCGGCTGGACTACCAGCCGGCGGGGGCGGAGCCCTGGTCGGTGCTGGCGGACGGGCGCAAGGCCTATGTCGCCCGCTACGCCCTGGGGCGGGACTATCACAAGCTGATGCGCCAGCGGCTGCAGAAACTCGCCCGGCGGATCGAGACCGAGGTGGGGCCGTACGGTTACCGCGCCTTTGTGGACAGCGCCCCGGTGCTGGAGAAGGCGGTGGGCCGGGAGGCGGACCTGGGCTGGATCGGCAAGCACACGCTGTTGATGGACCGGGACGCCAGCTCGTGGTTCTTCCTGGGGGAGCTGTTCACGGACCTGCCCCTGCCCGCCGACCCGCCACGGCGCCGCGGCCACTGCGGCCGGTGCCGCGCCTGTATCGATGTCTGCCCGACGGGGGCCATCGTCGGCCCCTACCAACTCGATGCCCGCCTCTGCATCAGTTACCTCACCATCGAACACGACGGCCCGATCCCGGAGCCGCTGCGGCCGCTGATGGGCAACCGGGTGTTCGGCTGCGACGACTGCCAGCTCATCTGCCCGTGGAACAAGTTCGCCCGGCCGACGGCGGAGGGGGACTTCCAACCGCGGCACAACCTGGACCACGCGGACCTGGTGGAACTGTTCGGCTGGACCGAATCGCAGTTTCTCGACCGGATGGCGGGCTCGGCGATCCGTCGCCTGGGGCACGAGCGGTGGCTGCGCAACCTCGCCGTAGCCTTGGGCAACGGGCCGGCCAGCGCCGAGGCCGTGGCGGCGCTGGAGGCGCGACAGGAGCACCCGTCAGCCCTGGTGCGCGAGCATGTGGCGTGGGCCTTGAGACGGTTGACGGAACCCGGAAACGCGGAATAAGCCGTCATTTTTCCGGAAGAGAAGCACAACCCCCACCCGGCACTGCGAGGAGGCAGAGCCGATGTGGCAGTCCAGGGCCTGTGGATCGCCACGTCGCTGCGCTCCTCGCGATGACGGGGGTGGCGACCCTCCCCGTCACTGCGAGGAGGCGAAGCCGACGCGGCAGTCTACCGCCCTGGATCGCCACGGGCCTTCGGCCCTCGCGATGACGGGGGAAAACCTTCGGCACCCGCCCCTCGGCCCCAACGCCGCCCCCAACACCACATCAAAAACGAGAAAAGCCGCTCCGGAAACCTGACCGGAAACGGCTTTTTGCATCGCATCACGCCGGTGGACGCCAGCGGGGCGCCCTCAGCGCATCAGGATCAGGCCACCTGCAGCGGGATGCCGTTGCGCTGGTGGGTAATCCGGTTATCGCCGTCGCAGTAGACCAGCGCGGGCTCGTGGCGGTCCAGCTCCGACTCGTCCACGTTGGCGTAGCAGCAGATGATGATACGGTCACCCTCACTGCACAGATGCGCCGCCGCACCGTTCATGGAGATCATGCGCGAACCGGCCTCGCCACGGATGGCATAGGTGGTGAACCGCGCACCGTTCGCCAGATTGTAGACATGGATCTGCTCGAACTCGCGGATACCGGCGGCATCCATGAGGTTGGCATCAATGGCGCAGGACCCCTCGTAGTCCAGCTCTGTATCCGTCACGCAGGCCTGGTGCAGCTTGCATTTCAGCATGTTCAATTGCATACCGAATCACCGTTTTCTTGCCGTACAACTCGCCGCTCCACGCGAAGCCAGACCCGTACAGGCCCGACAGGGGTGACGAGGCGCTCTTGTGCAACCGCACATTTCAGTCGCGGATTATGCTGATTTATTGATCCCGGTTCAATTCCAATTCGATATTATCGATCAGGCGCGCCCGTCCCAACCAGGCCGCACCCGCCACCACCAGGCCCCGGTCGCCTGGCGCCGCCGGGGTCAGATCGTCGGCCCGGCACACCTCCAGGTAGTCCGGCTGAAAGCCCTGTTCCGCCAGCATGGCCCGCCCGCGCGCCTCCAGGCGACGGTAGTCGTCATCCCCCGCCCGGATCCGCTTCGCCATCCCCTGCAACGTGCGGTAGAGGCCCGGCGCGATATGCCGCTCCTGCTGGGTGAGATAGCCGTTGCGCGAACTCATGGCCAGCCCGTCCGGCTCACGCACCGTGGGCATGCCCCGCACCTCCACCGGGATATTCAGGTCCGAGACCACCTGCTCGATCACCCGCAACTGCTGGTAGTCCTTGCGGCCGAAGACCGCCACGTCCGGCTGTACCAGGTTGAACAGCTTGACCACCACCGTGGCCACCCCCGTGAAGTGGCCGGGCCGGCTGATACCGCAAAGACGCTCAGCCAGCGCCCCCACCTCCACCCGGGTGGCCTGGCGCACGCCGCCGCGGTACATCTCCTCCACCGGGGGCGCGAACACCGCATCCACCCCACGCGCCTCAAGGCCGGCACAGTCCTCACCAAAGGTGCGTGGATAGCTCTCGTAATCCTCGTTGGGGCCGAACTGCAGCGGATTGACGAAGATGCTGGTCACCAGCCGGTCACAGTGCGGCGCCAGATACTCGGCCAGGGCCAGGTGCCCCTCGTGCAGATTGCCCATGGTGGGCACCAGGCCCACCCGGAGGCCCTCCCGGCGCCAGTCGGCCACCAAGGCGCGCAGATCCGCTGTGCGCTTCAGCCGCTTCACCCCTGCCCTCCGAACGAGTGCGCCGCATCCGGAAAGGCACCGCTACGCACCGCCTGCACATAGGCCTGAAGGGCACACTGGATACTGCCGGCGCCGTTCATGAAGTTCTTGGAGAACCGCGGGATCCGGCCCGGGGTAACCCCCAGGATGTCCTGCAGGACCAGGATCTGGCCGTCACAATCGGGCCCGGCGCCGATACCGATCACCGGGATCTCCAGCCCCTGGCTGATGCGCCGGCCCAACTCGGCGGGCACACACTCCAGCAGCAGCAGGTCGGCGCCCGCCGCCTCGAGGGCCTGGGCATCGGCCAGCATGGCGTCGGCGGCCGCGCTCTCCCGCCCCTGCACCCGGTACCCCCCCAGCTTGTGCACCAGTTGCGGCTGCAGCCCCAGGTGGGCGCACACCGGAATGCCGGCACGGGCCAGTCGGGCCACCAGTTCGGCCTGCTCACCGGCCCCCTCCAGCTTGATCATCTGCGCCCCGCCCTCCTGCATCAACCGGGCGGCGTTGCGCAGGCCGTCCTCCAGGGTGGCGTAGCTCATAAAGGGCATGTCGGCCATCACCAGGGCGGAAGGCCGGGCCGCGGTGACGCAGCGGGTGTGGTAGACCATCTCCTCCACTGTGACCGGCACGGTGGTGTCCCGCCCCTGGACCACCATGCCCAGGGAGTCGCCCACCAGGATGACGTCCACCCCGGCCTGGTCCTCCGCCACGGCAAAGGTGTAGTCGTAGGCCGTGAGGGCGACGACCTTCTGGCCGTCCGCCTTCATCCTCTGCAGCCGCCCGACAGTGACGGGGCGACGGGTCTGCGGCGGGTCACCGGTATACATGGCTACAGCGTATCTCCTGCTGGAGGTGACAGGACAATCGGGCTCAAGGCAACGGCGGCGGCGCGATCTTCTCGAGTGATTCTCCGCCGCAGCCGGCCAACAGCGTCTCCAGGGCCGGAAGGCCGGGCAGCGGCGGCGCGTCCGCCAGTTCGGCCAGAGGATACAGCACGAAGGCGCGGTGCGGCAGCCCGGGATGGGGCACGGTCAACCGCGCATGGGCGACCCGATGGTCGCCGTAGAGCAACAGGTCCACGTCCAGCGTGCGCTCACCCCAGTAGCGACCGCGCACCCGTCCCTGCTGGCGCTCCAGCCCCTGAATCTGGTCCAACAGCACCAGCGGGTCCAGCCGGGTGCGCAGGGCGACCACGGCGTTGACGAAGTCGGGCTGGTCCACCGGGCCCATGGGCGGATTGCGGTAGAGCGACGAGCTGCGCAGCCCCCGGCACCCGGGCAGCCGGGCCAGCGCCGCCACAGCCCGCTCGATCTGCGCGCGCGGACCGTTCAGGTTGCTGCCCAGCCCCAGGTATGCCGTCACCCAGTCACTCATGGCCTGCGGCGCCCCGCGGTGGAGCCGCCGGTGCTCAGCGGCGCCGGCGGCGCCGGCCCCGGCGGCCGCGTCCGCCTTTCTGGTCCAGGACCACCTGTGCGCGCTGCTCCGGGTGCAGCTCCTGAAACTGGGTCCACCACTCGGCCAGGGCCTCGGGCACCTCGCCGATGGTCGCACGCAGCAGCAGGAAATCGTAGGCGGCACGGAACCGCGGGTGGCCCATGAAGCGCAGCGGGCGCTTGCCGGTACGCTGGTCGAAGCGCGGCTGCAGGGTCCAGATCTCGCCCATGGGGATCCCGAAACGCTTGGGGATGGCCACGCTCTGGCGCTGACGCCGCTGGATCTCGGCGGCGGCCTGCTGCAGCGCCGGCACCGGGGGCACGTCCTCTTCCGCCTGCAGGGCCAGGGAGCGGGCCACCACCGCCGGCCACAGCAGGGCGGCGAACAGGAAGGCGGGCGTGACCGGCTTGCCGTTCTCGATGCGCTCGTCGGTGTTCTTCAGGGCCTGGGCGATGAACGAGAGCACCACGCCGTGCTGGTCCGCCTCGATCTCCCGCTCGGTCATCGGGAAGAGGGGTGCGAACAGGCCGTGTTGGCGCAGCATCTCGAAGGTCTCGGCGGCCAGCCCGCCCATAAAGAGCTTGAGCACCTCATCGAACAGGCGCGCCGGCGGCACCTCGGCCAGCAGGTGGGCCATGCGCGGCAGCGGCTCGGCGGTATCGGGATGGATGCGGAAGCCCAGCTTGGCGGCGAAGCGCACCGCACGCAGCATCCGCACCGGATCCTCCCGGTAGCGGGTCTCCGGGTCGCCCATCAGGCGGATGACCCCCTGATCCAGGTCCTTCAGCCCGCCGGCGTGGTCCACCACGCTGAAGTCAGCGATGTTGTAGTAGAGCGCGTTGATGGTGAAGTCGCGCCGTAGGGCATCCTCTTCCAGGGTGCCGTATACGTTGTCGCGCACGATGCGGCCGTTCTCGAAGGCCACCTCGCCCACGGCCCGGTCACGGACCTCGACGTCGTCATCGTCGAAATCACCGTCGGCCTCGTCGTCGTCCTGGCTCTCCGGATCATGCAGGGCGCGGAAGGTGGCCACCTCAATGATCTCGCGGCCGAACTGCACGTGGGCCAGGCGGAAGCGGCGGCCGATCAGCCGACAGTTGCGAAACAGCTCCCGTACCTCCTCGGGCCGGGCGTCCGTGGCCACGTCGAAATCCTTGGGCTCATGACCCAGGGACAGGTCGCGCACGCCGCCGCCCACCAGGTAGGCACCGTAGCCGGCATTCTTCAGCCGGTACAGGACCTTGAGGGCGTTCTCGCTGATATCCGCGCGGGAGATGCGGTGCTGATCCCTGGGAACGATCGCGGGGTTGTCGGAGTTGATGGTCTGTTCCGTCACGTGGAAATTGGCACTTGAGACTGCGAAATGGGCGCGTATAATACCACCCCTGTTCGGCGCTGCCGAGTTAACAAGCAAAACGCTCCCATCGTCTAGCGGTCAGGACGCCGCCCTCTCAAGGCGGAAACCGGGGTTCAATTCCCCGTGGGAGCGCCATCTTCCCTACCACCCGCTGATCCCTATCCGGCCCGGACGCCATGCCCCAGCACGCCTATCCCGCGAGTTTCACGGTCCGGCTCGTTGCGTTCGTCTACGACCTGATGCTGGTCCTGGCCATCCTGATGGTGGGCGGCGCGCTGCCCCTGCTGTTCACCGGCGGTGACGCCATCGAATCCGGCACGCTGCCGGGGACGCTCTATCAGCTCTATCTGCTGTTCCTGGCCGGCGGCTACTTCGTCTACTGCTGGGTTCGCGGCGGGCAGACCCTGGGCATGAAGACCTGGCGGCTGCGGCTGGTGGACCCGGAGGGCCGGCGGGTGACCCTGCGCACCGCGCTGTTGCGCATCCTGCTGCCGCTGCTCGGCTGGGCGGCCCTCCTCCTCGGGCTTTACGGGGCCTACTTCTCCGGCTGGTCCGAGGGGCAGACGACGGGCCCGCGCCACTTCACCTTCCTGCTCTCGGGGCTGCCTTTACTGCTCATGTTTGGCTGGATCCTCGCCGACCCCTGGCGTCGCGGGGTGCACGACCGGCTGGCCGGCACCCTGGTGGTGCGGGAACCGCGACCCGCGAAGCCCGCCCGATAGTCGCGGGCGGCGCTAAGGGCCCGTCTCAGCGCACCTTGAGAATCCCCAGGATACCGGCGGCCAGGAAGGCGAATGCCGGCAGCAGGGCGCTGGCCGAGGGCGGCAGCCCGAAGACCACCCCGGCGTGGTTGAGCATGCGGTTGACCAGGAAGAACGCCACCCCGATCAGCACCCCGATAAAGATGCGCTGCCCGGCCCCGGTGGAGCGCACCGCCCCGAACACCAGCGGGATGGTCAGCAGCAGCATGGCCAGGGTGGAGATGGGGGTGGCCACCTTGACCCAGAAGGCCAGCCGCCATTCGCCGCTGTCCAACTCGTTGGCCTCCAGATAGCCGATGTAGGTGCGCAAATCGGCCATGGACAGGCTTTCCGGATCCACCACCACCACATCCAGCACCGCCGGTGACAGGGCGCTCTCCCACACCTTCTCGTCACCCAGATCGGCGACACTGATGCCATCGGCGTGCAGATGCACCTCGCCCGGCTCGCGCAGGATCCACCGGCCGTCCCGAAACAACGCCTCGCTGCCGGAGAGGACCCGACGCAGGGTCATCGGCTCGCCATCGCGCTCCTCGAAGTGATAGATGGTCAGCCCCTCCAGGTGGGCCGGGCTGCGGGCCCGCCGCACCTCGATGAACTGGCCGCCGTCCCGCGCCCACAAGCCACCGGCCCCGCTGATACCGACGTCGCGGGCCATGGCGCTGGCGCGCAGCTCGGTGGCCGCCCGCTCGGCCGGCGGCACCACCCACTCGCCCATGGCCATGGCGATCAGCGCCAGCACCAGGCCGCCAGCCGCCACCGCCCGGGCGATCTGCAATACCGAGACACCGGCCGCACGCATCACCGTCAGCTCATTGCGCGCCGCCAACGCACCCAACCCCATCAGCGCACCGATAAGGGTCGCGAAGGGAAAGGCCTCATAGGCCCGGGACGGGCTACTGAGCAGCACATAGGCGAGGGCCGATAACGGCCCGTAATCGGCGGTGCCGATATCCCCGCCCTCGTCCACGAAGCTGAACACCAGGTCCAGCGACATGATGACCACCAGCGCCACCAGGGCGCTCGCCACCACGGTGATGATCAGATAACGGTCCAGCAACCGGATCATGGTGCCCGCCCCTTGTGCCCGCCACGCGCGGGCAGCAGGTCGAAGCGCCAGAGCAGGCCCAGCACGCCCACGGCCAGCACCGCCCCATGCAACCACCAGAGCCCAAGGGCAGCCGGGACCTGGCCCGTCTCCAGCCAATCCTGGCCCACGGTCAGAAACTGGAAATAGCCCACATAGACCAACACGGCAGAGAGCAGGCGCCCGTAACGCCCGTCCCGCGGCGCGCTCTTGCTGAGCGGCACCGCCAGCAGCGCCAGCAGGAGGGTCATGGCCGGCATCGCCAGCCGCCATTGCACCTCGGCCCGGTCGGCCGGATGGTCGGAACCCCACAGCTCGGCGGTGGGCTGAGCATTGCGGCGCAGGCGCACGGCCACCTCCTCCGAACCCTCCGCCACCAGGACCCCGTGGCGCTCGAAGCGGGTCACCCGCCAGTCCGCAGCGCCCGGTCGGCCGTCGTAACGCCAGCCATCCAGCAGCACCAGGTAGCGGTCACCGGTCTCCGGGTCCTTCTCCTGTACCCCGCGCCGGGCCGCCAGGACCACCCGGTCCGCGGTGCCACCGGCGCGGATGAAGACGTCCTCCATCTCGCGCTGGTCTTCGCTGAGCCGTTCCAGGTAGAGCGTTCCTTCGGTGGCCCCGCGCGCCTGCAGGAAACGGCCGGCCTGCAGGGCGGCGAACTCCACCTGGGCCTCCGCCTCGGCCTGCACCTGCTCCGCCTTCTGGGTCGCCGCCGGCCCCCAGTACAGCGACAGCAGCCCCACCAGCCCTGCCAGCGGCAGGGCCAACCAGAGCAGCGCGCGAAACTGCCGCCAGGGCCCGATCCCGCAGGCGGACATCACCGCCATCTCGCTGTCCCGGTAGAGCCGGCCAAAGGCGAGGACGATGCCCAGAAAGAAGCTGGCGGGCAGAATCATGCCCAGATAGCGAACCGTCTGCAGGCCCAGCAGGGTGAGGATGACCCCACCGGGCAGTTCGCCACCGGCGGCATCGCCCAGATAGCCGATCAGCCGGTTGGTCGCCAGCACCGCGAACAGCACCAACAGCACCGCCAGCCAGGCGAACAACACCTCGCGCACCAGGTAGCGATCGACGACGGGAATGCGGATGGGCGACAAGCTCGGGGCCTCTACGGCTGCAAAAGGGACGTTGCGCAGATTAGACTACTCGACGGAAGTCACGGTGACTAACCCATCAAGGGCGCCGAAGCGTAACCGAGGGCCGCCGGCCCTGGCGAGTTCGCGCGTCCGCCCGGGCCCACAAGGGAGCGTTTCATGGACCACACCGTCAAGAGCAAGACCGCCGATACCGTCAGCAGCCCCTGCGCCGTGGTGGGCGTGTTCGAGCGCCGCCGCCTGTCCCCTGCCGCCAAGGCCGTGGACGAGGCCAGCGGCGGCGCCATAACCGCGGCCCTGAAGCGGGGCGATATCGAGGCCAAGCCCGGTCAGACCCGCCTGCTCACCGATCTGGACAACGTCAAGGCCGCCCGGGTTCTGCTGGTGGGCCTGGGCGTGGAGCGCGACCTGGACGAGCGCACCTACCGCAAGGCCGTCACCGCCGCCGCCCAGGCGGCGCAGGACTGCGGCGCCGGTGAGGCGACCTTCTACCTGCCGGAGGTCGAGGTGAAGACCCGCGACCTGGCCTGGCGGGTCCAGCAGCTCGCCATCGGCGTGACCGGCGCCCTCTACCGCTTCGACGACATGAAGAGCGAGGCGGAAACGCCCAGGAAGCCGCTGAAGAAGCTCGCCCTGGGGGTGGCGGACAAGGCCGAGGCCAAAGTCGCCGATGAGGCCCTGGCGCAGGGGATGGCGGTCGGCCGGGGCATGAGCCTGGCCCGCGACCTCGGCAACCTGCCCGGTAACGTCTGCACCCCCAGCTACCTGGCCGACCAGGCCAAGGCGCTGGGCAAGCGGTTCGACAAACTCAAGGTGCAGAGCCTGGACCGCAAGGACATGAAGAAGCTGGGCATGGGCGCGCTGCTGGCGGTGGCCCAGGGCAGCCAGGAGGAGCCGCGCCTGATCGCCATGGAGTGGAACGGCGGCAAGAAGGACGAGCAGCCCTACGTGCTGGTGGGCAAGGGGATCACCTTCGACACCGGCGGCATCTCCCTGAAACCCGGGGCGGCCATGGACGAGATGAAGTTCGACATGTGCGGCGCCGCCAGCGTGTTCGGCACCCTGCAGGCGGTGGCCGAGATGAACCTGCCCATCAACGTGGTGGGCGTGGTGCCGGCCAGCGACAACATGCCCGACGGCAAGGCCACCCGCCCGGGGGACATTATCCAGACCCTGTCCGGGCAGACAGTGGAGGTGCTCAACACCGACGCCGAGGGCCGGCTGGTGCTGTGCGACGCCCTTACCTGGTCCGAGCGCTTCAAGCCCAAGGAGATCGTCGACATCGCCACCCTCACCGGGGCCTGCATCATCGCCCTGGGTCACCACCGGAGTGCGGTGCTGGGCAACCATCCGCCCCTGGTCAAGGCCCTGCAGGATGCCGGTGAGACCAGCGGCGACAAATGCTGGGAACTGCCCCTGGACCCGGAGTACGACGAGCAGCTCAAGAGCAACTTCGCCGACATGGCCAACATCGGTGGGCGACCGGCCGGCACCATCACCGCCGCCAGCTTCCTGGCCCGCTTCACCAAGCGCTACCAGTGGGCCCACCTGGATATCGCCGGCACCGCCTGGCTCACCGGTGAGCAGAAAGGCGCCACCGGCCGGCCGGTGCCGCTGCTCACCCGGTACCTCATGGACCGGGCCGGGGCCTGAGGTGAGTGGGCAGCCGCAACCGCTGGTGCGCTTCTACGTGCTGAACCGCGCCACCGACCCGGTTCAGCGGGAGCGCTTTGCCTGTGAGCTGGTGGCCAAGGGGCTCGAGCACGGCGTCCGGCATATCCATATCCAGGTGCATGACCCGCAGCAGGCCCGCCGGCTGGACACCCTGCTGTGGACCTTCCGCAAGGAGAGCTTCATCCCCCACGCGGTGCAGGCGGAGGCCGAGGATGAGCCGGTGGTGATCGGCGACCGGCCCGAGCCGCGGCCCGACGCCCTGCTGATCAACCTGGCCGCGGACATCCCGCCGGAGTGGACGGCATTCGGCCGTGTGTTCGAGGTGGTGGTGCAGGATCCGGAGATTCTGCACACCACCCGCAGCCACTTCCGCACCTACCAGCAGGCCGGTGTCACGCCGGAAAAGCATGACGTGCGCTGACCTCACCAATCCTCGGACAGGCAACCATCCCCTTGCCTCTAAGGGGGCGCAGCACCTGGTGGTTTCCTTCCATACTACATACGATGAGGGGTGCACCGTCCTCGTTCAGGGGCGAGTTTGATGTGGCGAGCCGCCTCATACCCATAACCGAACGATGACCAGGGCGTTTCCGGAGGAACCCGCATGACCCAACGCGTAGCAAAGTCACTGCAAGAACGGGAGGTGCAAGCCAAGGACGGACAACGTTATCTCCTGCGGCCCATCCGCCCCAGCGACGCCCCATCGCTGATGCGCGGCTACCAGGCCCTGTCGCCCCAGGAGCGTTGGTTCCGCATGCTGCATGCCGTGCCGGAATTGAGCGAGGACGCGGCACGGGCCTTCTGCAACCCGGACCTGGCGCGGGATTTCTGCCTGGTGCTGGAGGGGCAGGACGGTCTGGCCGGGGAGATCGTGGGCGGCGCCCGCATCACCGGAGAGGCCAATGGCCGTGACTGCGAGTTCTCAGTCTCGCTGCGCCCCGAGGTCCGTGGCCTGGGCCTGGCCCAGGCGGCCCTGCGCATGGCCCTGCAGGCGGCGGCAGAGGCCGGTTATGAACGGGTTTATGGCACCATCGCCCGCGACAACCGGGGCATGATCCATCTGGCCGTGCTACTGGGCTTCAACATCCGACAGGATCCGGACGACCCCGCCTTCGTGATCGCGGAAAAGGCCCTTTGACCGCCCCCACCACCCACTGAGGCCCGGTAAGGCGGGCGGAACGGAAACCGCCCGGTGACCCCGGATGCCCGGGCGCTGCCCTGCGCGTTAGCGGAAACTGCGGTAAGATAACGAGTTTTCCAAGCCCCCAACCCAATCGGATCAGACCGGATACATGGAAAAGACCTACCAGCCGCAGGCCATCGAGGAAAAGTGGTACGCCTACTGGGAAGAGCACGGGCATTTCGCCCCCTCCGGCGAGGGTGAGCCCTACTGCATCATGATCCCGCCACCCAATGTGACGGGCACGCTGCACATGGGCCACGCCTTCCAGGACACCATCATGGATGCGCTGATCCGCTACCAGCGCATGTGCGGCCGCAACACCCTCTGGCAGCCCGGCACCGACCACGCCGGCATCGCCACCCAGATGGTGGTGGAGCGCCAGCTGGAGGCCGAGGGCAAGTCCCGCTTCGATCTGGGCCGCGAGAAGTTCCTCGAGCGGGTCTGGCAATGGAAGGCGGAATCCGGCGGCACCATCACCCGCCAGCTGCGGCGCATGGGGGCGTCGGTGGACTGGTCCCGCGAGCGCTTCACCATGGACGAGGGGCTGTCCCGTGCGGTGCGCGAGGTCTTCGTGCGGCTCTACGAGGACGGCCTGATCTACCGGGGCAAGCGGCTGGTCAACTGGGATCCGGTGCTGCACACCGCCGTCTCCGACCTGGAGGTCACCAGCCAGGAGGAACAGGGCCACATCTGGCACATGCGCTACCCGATCTCCGACGGCTCGGGCCACGTGGTGGTGGCCACCACCCGGCCGGAGACCATGCTCGGCGACACCGCCGTGGCGGTGCACCCGGAGGACGAGCGGTTCAGGCACCTGGTGGGCAAGACGGTGGACCTGCCGCTCACCGGCCGTCAGATCCCGGTGATCGCCGACGACTACGTGGACCCGGAATTCGGCTCCGGCTGCGTCAAGATCACCCCGGCCCACGACTTCAACGACTACGCCGTGGGCGAGCGCCACGACCTGGCGAAGATCAACATCCTCACCCCGGATGCCGCCATCAACGAGCACGCGCCCAAGGCCTACCAGGGGCTGGACCGGTTCGAGGCGCGCAAGCGCATCGTGGCCGACTTGGATGAACTGGGCCTGCTGGAGAAGGTGGAGGACCACACACTGATGGTGCCGCGCGGCGACCGCAGCGGCGCCGTGCTGGAGCCCTTCCTCACCGACCAGTGGTACGTCCGCGCCGAACCGCTGGCCCGGCCGGCCATCGAGGCGGTGGAAGCGGGCCGCATCCGGTTTATCCCCGGGAACTGGGACCGCACCTACTACGAGTGGATGAATAACATCCAGGACTGGTGCATCAGCCGCCAGATCTGGTGGGGGCACCGCATCCCCGCCTGGTACGACGCCGAAGGCCATGTCTACGTGGGCCGCACCGAGGAGGAGGTGCGCGCACGGCACAACCTGGGCAACGTGCCGCTGCACCAGGACGAGGACGTGCTGGACACCTGGTTCAGCTCCGCGCTCTGGCCCTTCTCCACCCTGGGCTGGCCCGACGAAACCGAGGCGCTACGCACCTTCTACCCCACCTCGGTGCTGGTCACCGGCTTCGACATCATCTTCTTCTGGGTCGCCCGGATGATCATGATGGGCCTGCACTTCATGGACGACGTGCCCTTCCGGGAGATCTACATCCACGGCCTGGTGCGCGACCCGGACGGGCAGAAGATGTCCAAGTCCAAGGGCAACGTCCTCGACCCGCTGGACATCATCGAGGGCATCGAGCTGGAAGAGCTGGTGGCCAAGCGCACCAGCGGGCTGATGCAGCCGCAGATGGCGAAGCGGATCGAAAAGGCCACCCGCAAGCAGTTCCCGGACGGCATCCCCGCCCACGGCACCGACGCCCTGCGCTTCACCTTCGCCTCACTGGCCACCACCGGCCGCGATGTGGTCTTCGACCTGGGCCGTGCTGAGGGCTACCGCAATTTCTGCAACAAGATCTGGAACGCGGCCCGCTACGTGCTGATGAACACCGAGGGCCACGACACCGGGGTGGCCGCCGAGGACGTGAAGCTCACAGTGGCCGACCGCTGGATCATCTCGCAGCTCCAACGCACCGAGCTGCGGGTGCGCGAGGCACTGGACGGTTACCGTCTGGACCTGGCCGCCCAGGCCATCCACGAGTTCATCTGGGACGAGTACTGCGACTGGTACCTGGAGCTGTCCAAGCCGGTGCTCAACCAGTCCGACGACCCGGCCCTGCTGCGCGGCACCCGCCGCACCCTGGTACGGGTGCTGGAGGCCGTCCTGCGGCTCACCCACCCGATCATGCCCTTCATCACCGAGGCCGTCTGGCAGCAAATCGCGCCGCTGGCGGGCAAGCAGGGCGACAGCATCATGACCCAGCCCTACCCGGTGGCCGAGGCCGGGCTGGTGGACAACGCCGCCGAGGCGGACATCGCCTGGATCAAGCAGTTCGTGCTGGGCGTGCGCCGCATCCGTGGCGAGATGGATCTGTCACCGGCCAAGCCACTACCGGTGCTGCTGCAGAACACCGCCCCCGAGGACCGCGCCCGGTTGGAGAACTACGACGCCTTCCTCAAGACCCTGGCCCGGCTGGAGTCCATCGAGGAGGTCACCGGCGAGGCGCCCGAATCCGCCATCGCCCTGGTGGGCGACATGCAGCTCCTGGTACCCATGGCCGGCCTGATCGACAAGGACGCCGAGCTGGCCCGCCTGGACAAGGCCCGCCAGCGCCTGCAAAAGGAGGTGGCGCGCCTGGAGGGCAAACTGGGCAACGAGAACTTCATCACCAAGGCGCCGGAGGCGGTGGTCCAGAAGGAGCGCGACAAACTCGCCGACCAGCGCTCCGCCCTGGAGAAGATCGAGACCCAGCGCGAGAAGATCGCCCGGGTCTGAGCGGCATACCGGGCCGAGCCTGAGGCGGCGGGTCGCGTCAGGGCGACGCTGCCCACCGGGCTCAAGCCCCGGCGCTGGCGAGCACTACCCGGACGATCAGCACCAGAACCAGGATAAAGACCAGCGTGAAGGCCACGCCGGCGGCGATGAACAACCAGGGGCTCCCCTGGGTAAAATCGCGCCGCCGGGCCTGCTCGGTCTGCACCCCGAAGGCCGCCGCCAGGGTGCTCATCAGGACCTGCCACCAGCCCATCCGCTCACGCCCCACCGCCCGGCCCCTCGATCAGCCGCGCCAGCACCAGGGCATCCTCCCGCCCCCCGGTAGCCGGGTAATAGCCGCGGCGTCGCCCGATTCGCTCGAAGCCCGCCGAGCGGTAGAGAGCCTGGGCGCCCTTGTTGCTGGGTCGCACCTCCAGGAAGAGCTCCTGCACCTCGAAGGTGGGGGCATCCGCGATCACCCGTTCCAGCAGCGCCTGCCCCACCCCCTCCCGGCGCACCTCCGGACTGACGCATAGGTTCAGGATATGGCCCTCTCCGGCCACCGCCGAGATCAGCACGAAGCCCACGATATGCCCGCCCCGCACATAGACCCAGCCGGGATACCCGGCGCGCAGGCAGTCGCGGAAGATGCCGTAGGACCACGGCCAGGAATAGGAGCGCTGCTCCACCTGCACCACTTCGGGGAGATCCGCCTCAATCATCGCCCGGATCCTTCCGGGCCGGGGGGCAACGACGGCTACCATGGGCGCCTCCGATGGGCCGGGCACAGGGCTATTCCGCCAGGATCCGGCGGATACGCTTGAGATCCTCCCAGGCCCTCGCCTTGTCCGCGGGGTTACGTAACAGGTAAGCAGGATGATAGGTGGCCAGCAAGGGGACATCCACCGGGGCATAGCGATGCAGCCCACCCCGGAGCCGCCCCAGCGGCGTGGTGACATTGAGTAGCTGATGGGCGGAGACCCGGCCCAGGGCGACGATCAAGCGTGGCTCCAGCAGGGTGAGCTGACGTTCCAGATAAGGCCGGCACGCCGCGACCTCCTCGGGCCGCGGGTCGCGATTGCGCGGCGGCCGGCACTTCACCACGTTGCAGATGTAGACCCGGGAGCGATCCAGGCCGATGGCGGCCAGCATGCGATCCAACAGGCGCCCGGCCTGGCCCACGAAGGGCTCGCCCCGCTTATCCTCCTCGGCCCCGGGCCCCTCGCCCACCAGGACCAGATCCGCCTGCCGACTGCCCACCCCGAAGACGGTGTTACGGCGCCCTTCACAGAGCCCGCACAGGCGGCACCCGGCCACCCGGTCTTCCAGAGCGGCCCAGTTCAGCCGCGCCACGTCACCGCTGGTGGGGTCCGCCTCGGAGGCAGCGGCCGGTTCCGCCGCGGGGGGCGCCGTGACCACGTCCGCCGGCGCCGGCCCGGGCTCTGGCGCCCCATCCCGCACCGGGTCCGGCCCGGCCGGAACGGCATCCGCCACCTGCGGCCCCGCCCCCGGCCGCGGCACATAGAGATCAACCCCCATCTGCCGCAGCCGTTGGTACCGGCGGGCGTCGCGGCCAGCGTCGCCCATGGCGCTAAACGTCCGCCGCCTGCGGGTGGCGCCGCAGCTCACCCTGGTCGATCTTGTTCAGGGCGTTCAGGTAGGCCTTGGCCGAGGCGATGACGATGTCGGTGTCCGAGCCTTGCCCGTTGACGATCCGCCCACCCCGTTCCAGGCGCACGGTCACCTCGCCCTGGGAGTCGGTCCCGGTGGTGATATTGCTCACCGAGTAGAGCAACAGCTCGGTATCCGCCGCCCCGACCAGCTCCTCAATGGCCTTGAAGGCGGCATCTACCGGACCACTGCCCGGACAGACCGCCCTGCGCTCGTGGCCGTCCACCGCCAGGGTGACAATCGCCTCCGGGGTCTCCCCGGTCTCGGAGCAGACCCGCAGCGCGAGCAGCCGGTAACGCTCGTTCTCCAGCTCCAGGTTGGCCTCGGTGACCAGCGCCTGCAGGTCCTCGTCGAAGATCTCGTGCTTCTTGTCCGCCAGCCCCTTGAAGCGCTGAAAGGCCTCGTTAAGCTGCTCCTCCGACTCAAACTCGATGCCCAGATCCTTGAGCCGGGCGCGGAAGGCGTTGCGGCCCGAGTGCTTGCCCAGCACCATGCGGTTGGTGTGCCAGCCCACGTCCTCGGCGCGCATGATCTCGTAGGTCTCGCGGTGCTTGAGCACCCCGTCCTGGTGGATGCCCGACTCGTGGGCGAAGGCGTTGGCGCCCACGATGGCCTTGTTCGGCTGGGGCTGGAAACCGGTGATATTGGCCACCAGGCGGCTGGCAGGGACGATCTCGTGGGCATCGATCCCGGTGTCGCAGGGGAAGAAGTCCTGCCGGGTGCGCACCGCCATGACCACCTCCTCCAGTGCGGCGTTGCCGGCCCGCTCGCCCAGGCCGTTGATGGTGCACTCCACCTGTCGGGCCCCGTTCATCACCGCGGCCAGGGAGTTGGCCACCGCCACCCCCAGATCGTTGTGGCAGTGCACCGAGAAGACCGCCTTGTCGGAGTTGGGCACCCGCTCGCGCAGCCGCCCGATCAACCCGCCGAATTGCTCGGGCAGGTTGTAGCCCACCGTATCGGGGATGTTCACGGTGCCGGCGCCAGCGTCGATCACCGCCTCAATGACCCGGCAGAGGAACTCCGGATCGGAACGCCCGGCGTCCTCCGGCGAGAACTCCACATCGTCGCAAAGGGAGCGGGCCAGCTTCACCGCCCGGACGGCGGCATCCACCACCTCGTCGGGGGTCATCCGCAGCTTCTTCTCCATGTGGATGGGCGAGGTGGCCAGGAAGGTGTGGATACGCCCGGCCTCGGCCTCCTGCAGCGCCTCACCGGCCCGCCGGATATCGTCCTCGCGGGCGCGCGCCAGGCCGCAGATACGGCTGCCCCGTACCGCACGGGCGACGGCGCGGACCGACTCGAAGTCGCCTTCGCTGGCGGCGGGGAAACCGGCCTCGATGACATCCACCTTCAGTCGCTCCAGGGCACGGCCGATGCGCACCTTCTCCTCGCGGGTCATGGAGGCGCCGGGGCTCTGCTCGCCGTCGCGCAACGTGGTGTCGAAGATGATGAGTCTTTCTTTCTCGCTCATGATGGTTCTCCCGGAAGGCCGGCCGCGCACGCCGACCACCTTATACGAATACCCTCCCGCTGCCGAGACGCGGGCCTGGAAACTGGACAGACTGTGAGGTGGGGGTGACTTAGCTGCCTTGCGGCAGCAGCAGTCGCAGACTGGTGAAGGTCAGCAGCGGACGGCCGGACAGGGACGACGCCCAACGCCGGGAGGCGCCGGTGGAGATTGCGTCGCTGGGCAACCCTTGGAAGATCATGAGGTATGGAACACTCTGGCCGTTGTGTTGGAACCGATTGAGCTTGACTATAAACGCGAACCCTGTGCACTGACAACCCCAATCACCACCGTCCTGCCGGGTCTTTCCCCCCGGGCCGGCGGCCGCCACCCGAACGCTTGCGCCCGAGCACCGGTTTCCGTCATAACTGACCGGATGGACACCGCAAACCTGGCGTACCGCAAGCTACAGAATCTGCTCGCCGCCGCCCTGCTGTTAGGGGGTCTGACCCTGCTCCTGGGGCTGATGGGCTGGCTCCTGGCCGGCGGCGCCGGGTTGGTCTGGGCGGTGGCCCTGGCGCTGATCACCAGCCTCGCGGCGCGCAGCCTGCCCGCCCGGTTGCTGCTTGCCCACTCCGGTGCCTCGCCCTTGCCGGTGCGGGCGGCGCCGGAGCTCTACCAGGTGCTGACGGAGCTCTACCGACGGGCGGGGCTGCGCCACCGCCCCACGCTCTATTACCTGCCCTCTCCGGCCTTAAATGCCTTTGCGGTCGGTCACCGGGACGACGGCGGCATCGCCGTCAGCAGCGGTCTGCTGCGCACCTTGAACCTGCGCGAACTGGCCGGCGTACTGGCCCACGAGGTCAGCCACCTGCGGCACAACGACACCACGGTGATGGCCATGGCCGACGCCATGGCCCGGCTCACCTTCTGGGCGGCGGTGCTGGGCCAGGTGGTGCTGCTCCTGCTGTTGCCCTGGTGGCTGGCGGGCGAGCTGCCCATCCCCTGGCTGCTCTTCCTCGCCATTCTGTTCGCCCCCAGCGCCAGCACCCTGCTGCAACTGGCCCTGTCCCGGAACCGGGAGTACGCGGCGGACATGGAGGCGGCGAACCTCACCGGCGACCCCGAAGGGTTGATGTCGGCCCTGGTGAAGCTGGAACGGTTCAATGGGGGCTGGTTGCGCAGCCTCTTCGGGCGCACCCCGCAACTGGCCCCGCCATGGCTGCGCACCCACCCACCAACCGAGGAGCGCATCCAACGCCTGCAGAACCTGGCGCATCGGCGACCGGCGGCGACCCCGTCGGAGCTCTTGGGTCGGCCGCCGTTCACCCTGCGGGTCATCCCGCCGGCCACCCGCCCGCAGCGGCGCTACTGGCTGATCCGGCGGCGCTGGCCCTGACCGATGGCGAGCCGGGGTGGCGGGGGCATCCCGCTGTGGCCCGGCCGATCAGCCGGAGCGCCCCTCGCGCACGCGTCGGCGACGCTGATGCCAGGTGAGCGCGGGACCGGAGAGCATGTAGATGAAAAAACCGGCGAAAAGCACGGTGGGCGGGTGGATCAGTAGGAAGGCCAGGGCAAGCAGCACCACCACCATGGTGAAGAAGGGCACCCGGTAGCGGAAGTCCACCTCTTTGAAGCTATAGTAGCGCAATCGGCTGACCATCAGCAGGCCGGCCGTGAGGACAATGACCCCACTGGCGATCATGGCACTGCCGTCGCTGATACCCAGGTGATCCCCCACCCAGATCAGCCCCGCCACCACACCGGCGGCCGCCGGACTGGGCAGCCCCTGGAAGTAGCGCTTGTCCGCCATCCCCACCTGGGTGTTGAACCGGGCCAGGCGCAGTGCCGCGCAGGCCGCGTAGACGAAGGCGATCAGCAGACCCAGCTTGGCCAACGGCCCGGGCAGGCTGGCGGTGCCGGAGAGCGCCCAGATCCAGGCCACCAGGGCCGGCCCTACGCCGAAGCTGACCATGTCCGCAATGCTGTCAAACTGTACGCCGAAGTCGCTTTGGGTGTTGGTCATCCGTGCCACACGGCCGTCCAGGCCATCGAAGACCATGGCAATGAAGATGGCCAGGGCCGCGTTGCGGAAGTCGCCGTTGAAGGCCGAGATGATGGCGAAGAAGCCGAAAAACAGACAACCGGTGGTCAGGAGGTTGGGCAGCAGATAGATGCCACGACGGCGCTTGCTCGCATCCATGGGGGTTCGCTTTACTGGCTGTGGGGCTGGGCTACCTAGTGTAACCTCTGAATGCGGCCCGGAACGAACCACAAGGCCGGCCCGCCGCGGGCGCAGGGCGGACGGCAAACTGACGGAGTGAACCGATGCATTGGAAACGGCTGCTGGGACTGGTCATTTTGATCGCCGGTGCGGTACTGCTTTACTTCGGCTGGGGCCTGGCCTCGACGCCGGAGGAGCAGGCGCAATGGGAGGCCACCGGTAACTTCACTGACCAGACCGCCATGATGCTGATCAGCGGCGGTGTGGCCTCCATCGTGGGCCTGATGCTGATCCTCTTCGGCCGGCAGTGACCCCGCGGGCCGGATGACCCCGGCCGTGAGGCCGGCCGTGAGGCCGGCCGCGGAAAAGCGGGCCCCGAAAAGACGAGGGCCCCGGGGGGCGCGTAAACCCCCGGGGCCCTCTTTCCGGCAGGACACGGGCGCCGGCGACGCCCGACCCTACAGCGGACCTTACTTGGCCTGGCCGGCGACGTTGCCGAACTCGCGGGCGCTGTCCTGCACCAGCTTCTGGGCGTTCTGCGCCAGCTCCTGGTTCAGGGCCACGACCTTCTCGGCCTCGCCCTTGGCACGCTGGCCAATCTCTTCGGCGAGCTTGCGCTGGCCTTCGACGTAGGACTGCAGGTCGTTCTGGTCCTTGATGTCCAGCGCGGCGCGAGTCTGCTTCAGAGCGGTCTCAGTGTTGGCCTTGGCGGCCTCGAACTGAATGTTGACCAGCTTCTCGAAGTAGTCCAAACCCAGGCCGGCGTAGGCACGGGCGGGGCCGACAAACAGCTTCTCAGCCTGCTCGGAATACTGCTGGAAAGTCTCGTTGCTCATAGTGTTCACCTTTGCATCAAAATGGCTTGGGGGTTCAGGAGCTGAGGTTGTCCCCTCCTGATGCAGTGCACAATACCAAAGCCGGTGGTGCGCCGCAACATTTTTCGCGCAAAGCGTTAGACCATTGATGCATAAGTGGTATGCGCTTCCTGTCTGATCCCTGACCGGCCCTTGTAAGGGCCGGAAAAGGTGACGGATAGGTCAGTCGCGCCGGGCGTCCGCCGGGTCCGACCGGTCGGCATCGGCCACCCGGCAGACCTCCGCGGTAATCCCGCTGAAGCGCAGCACCCGGACGCGCTCACCCGGGGCGAGCGGCCGGTCACCGGCAGGCCCGTCACCGGGGTCCACCAGTCGGACGGGGAAGAAGTCGCCCAGCACGCGGATGCCCAACCGCTCGCCCCAACGCTCGACCACGTAGGTCTCGCCACCCACCCGGGTGTCCCGCCGGGCCGTCCCACTGCGACCGCCGCTCATCCGCCGCATGAACCAAAGCACGACGGGCAGCAGCAGCAGGCCAGCCACGCCGGCCACTGCGAGTTGCCCCGTCAATCCCAGCCCCAGCAGCGCCGCCGCCATGCCCGCCAGGGCCGTCAGCCCCAGCAACAGCAGCACACCGCTGGTGCCACCGGCCAGCAACAGGTCGGCGAGAATCAGCGCCAGTCCGGCCACCAGCCAGATCACCCAGGGATCGAAGTGCTCGGTCATGCCCCCTCCTTTTTCCAGACCCAGCCAAGCCTGACCCAAGCATCCCGCCTGAGCAGCGGCCTGGCAAGCACCCCCCAAAAGAAACCCCCGGCGGGCGCAGGGCCACACCGGGGGTGCCGCATGAGACGGGAGACGGTGACTACATACCGACGGCGCAGAGGAAGTCGTCGTTAAAGTCGTCCTCGTCGTCCGCCTTATCGTCCAGTTCGGCGTGGGAGTAACAGCGGTTCTCGATCTCGGTCGCCCCATCAATGCAGACTTCGTTGTCGTGGAAGGTCATCGTGATATTGAAGTCATGGCCACCGGCCGATCCCTCCATGTGCAATTCACCACTGCTCGGGTAATCATCACCCGGGTCATCAAGCCGCAGATCCGCGACAGTGTCGTACACCACAGAGAACAGCCGGTCGATGGTGGGGTCCGAGGCCTCCGAATAGAGCCCGACACTCATACCGCCGTCGATGGTGAAATCGATCGGACCGCTGCTCGGCCCTTCGATGGTGGCCTCCAGGCCCGCATCCATCTGCGTGCTCATCCGGACTTCCTGTCCGTCGCACATACCGCCGAACTCACTGTTCACTGCGCTCAGCACTTCCAGCCGGGCATCCTCCACCCCCGCACCTGAGAAATGATTCTCGTACTCCCCGTCGAAGGTCATCCAAAAGTGCATCTCGATATCGCCGGTGGTCTCCACCTCCGAGCGGTAATCGTTCGCGGTCCAGTGTAAGGCGGTGTCGTAGCCGGCGTCCGGCGTCACGGTGAAATCCAGCTCCATGTACCCGTCAATCAGGGTGTCGCTGTCGAACGTGGGGCCCGAGGAAGACCTCATGCACTCGTCGGCGTCCAGTTCGAAGTAGTCCGGGCCGCTGGTTACCTCCAGGGTCCCGGTGTCACACTCGAAATCGTCCCAGCCCGAGCCACCCGTGGCGGTGACCGTCTGGCCTCCCATTCCGTCGTCCGCCTCCGCCAGGGGCGGCGGCCCGTCAAGCACCTCCTCGGAGTTACCGATGAAATCAAAGAGGAGCTCCTGGGGCGCAAGCCCCATGCCCACGGCCATCTCCTCGCTTTCGGCAGCCGTCATCTCCTCCGTCCCCTCGTCTCCGTTCCCGCTGCTGCTGCCAGACGACAGGCAGCCGGTCAGCGCCAAGGGGGAGAGCAACCCGACGACCAGCGCTCCCTTGCAATAGACCGGATAACGCATATTCCCTCCGTCAATCTTTACCGTTCTTGTTCCAGCGGCCACCCCCCACAAGAGCAAAGACCGCTTCAAAGAAAACGTAGAATATACAAGACAACTTGCCACACCCGATTGGTATTAGTTGCTTTTGTGTGTGGTAGAGGCCCTGGCGGTACGCGGTGGCGGCACACAAAAAAAACCGGGCCCCTGCTCAGGGGCCCGGCCTCGGCGTCCAGGATGGCGGCCCCGGAGACGGGGCGCCGGAACGGTGGCGCGTCAGTTCTTGTCCTTGTCCACCAGCTTGTTGGCGTTGATCCAGGGCATCATGCCGCGCAGGCGCTCGCCCACCACCTCGATCTCGTGCTCGGCGGCGAGCCGGCGGCGGGCGGTGAGGGTCGGGCAGCCGGCCTGGTTCTCCAGCACGAACTCGCGGGCGAACTCGCCCTCCTGGATCTCGGCCAGGATCTCGCGCATGGCCTCGCGGCTCTCCTCGTTGATCACCCGCGGGCCGCGAGTGAAGTCACCGTACTCGGCAGTGTTGGAGATGGAGTAGCGCATGTTGGCGATGCCGCCCTGGTAGAGCAGATCGACGATCAGCTTGGTCTCGTGCAGGCACTCGAAGTAGGCCATCTCGGGGGCGTAGCCCGCCTCGACCAGGGTCTCAAACCCGGCCTGGATCAGCGAGGTGATACCGCCGCAGAGCACCGCCTGCTCGCCGAACAGGTCGGTCTCGGTCTCCTCGCGGAAGCTGGTCTCGATGACACCGGCACGGCCACCGCCGTTGGCGGAGGCATAGGACAGGGCGATGTCCTTGGCCTTGCCGGTGGCGTCCTGGTGGATGGCGATCAGGCTGGGCACGCCGCCGCCCTCCACATAGGTGGAGCGCACCAGGTGGCCCGGGCCCTTGGGCGCGACCATGATCACGTCCAGGTCGGCGGCGGGCTGGATCTGGCCGAAATGGATGTTGAAGCCGTGGGCAAAGGCGATGGCCGCACCGGGCTTCACGTTGGGGGCGATCTGGTTGTGGTAGATCACCGCCTGGTGCTCGTCTGGGGCCAGGATCATGACCACGTCCGCCTGGGCGGCGGCGTCCTCGATGCTGGCCACGGCCAGGCCGGCCTTTTGCGCCTTGGCCGCGGAGCTGGAGCCCTCGCGCAGCCCCACCACCACGTCCACACCCGACTCTTTCAGGTTGTTGGCATGGGCATGGCCCTGGGAGCCGTAGCCGATGACGGCGACCTTCTTGCCCTGAATGATGGAAAGATCGGCGTCCTTATCGTAATAGACTTGCATGATTCCCCCGTCCGGATTCACGTTGCGGCGCCAGGGCGCCCATGGCTTGACTGGATTCAGACCCGCAGGTGCTTCTCACCGCGGGCAATACCGATGACCCCCGAGCGCACCACCTCGAGGATGGCGCTCTGCCCCAACACATCGAGAAAGGCGTCCAGCTTCTCGCCGGGCCCGGTGAGCTCGATGGTGTAGATGCGGTCGGTGACATCGAGGATGCGCCCGCGGAAGATATCGGTCAGACGCTTGAACTCCTCACGCTGGTCCGCGCCCGCGGCGGCCACCTTGATGAGCATCATCTCGCGTTCGATGTGCCGGCCCTCGGTCATGTCCATGACCTTGACCACATCCAGCAGTTTGTTGAGCTGCTTGATGATCTGCTCGATGATGCGATCGTCACCGATGGTGACCAGCGTCATGCGCGACAGGGTGGGGTCGTCGGTGGGGGCTACGGTGAGGCACTCGATGTTGTAGCCCCTTGCCGTGAACAGCCCGGCGATACGCGAGAGCGCACCGAACTCGTTCTCCACCAGGATCGATATGATATGCCGCATGGTCCGCTGGTCCTTCTGGATCTGCCCCGGGGGCGATGCGCACCCGGCCGACCGGGCCTGATCGCACCGGGGCCTGAAAAAAGCGCTCGCAGGAAAAGGAGCAAACCTACTCGGGATGCGCCTGAGCGTCAAGCCGGGCCGGCCGGACACGCCGGCACCGCCGCTGGGGCCTTTCGCCGCAGCCCCGGATCCTGCCCCGAATGAGGTGACCGGCCCGGCGCCGGTGTCACCGGTCGCTGCTAACCGCTATGGTTAGACAGGATGTCTCCCCGCCGGGCGATCGCCGCCCGGGGAGGCCCGCGTGCCGCGACAGGGAGGGGCCCGCCCCGGGCCACAGCCGCCAGCAATGGAAGAACTCACCGAGCAGTTCATCGCCGGCAACGAAACCATCCTGCAGTTGGCTGTGGCACTGCTGCTGGGCGCGCTCATCGGTCTGGAGCGCGGTTGGGAATCGCGGGAGCTGGCCGCCGGGCGCCGGGTGGCAGGGATCCGCACCTATGCCCTGCTCGGGCTGTTGGGTGGCCTGTCGGCGGTGCTTTCCGAGGCCCTCAGCCCCTGGGCCTTCCCGGTGATGCTGATCGGCGTGGCGGCGCTGACGCTGGTGGCCTACCGCACCCAGGCGGAGCAGGAGCGCAACGTCAGTATCACCGGCGCGGTGGGCCAGATACTCACCTTCTCGTTCGGGGCGATCGCGGTGGCGGTGGACATGGTGGTGGCCACCGCGGGCGCAGTGGTCACGGTGCTGATCCTGGACAACAAGCGGGAGATCCACGGCCTGATCAACCAGCTTCATGCCCATGAGCTGGACGCGGCCTTCAAGCTGCTGTTGATCTCCGTGGTCATGCTGCCCCTGCTGCCGGACGAGGGCATGGGCCCCGGCAGGGCCATCAACCCTTACGAGATCTGGTGGCTGGTGGTGTTGATCGCCTCGGTCTCCTTCGTCGGCTACTTCGCCGTCCGGGTCGGCGGCACCGAGAAGGGGATCCTGTTCACCAGCCTGTTCGCGGGGCTGAGCTCCTCCACCGCGCTGACCCTGCACTTCTCCCGACAGTCGCGCCAGGCCGCCGAACTCAGCCCACTGCTGGCCGCCGGCATCCTCATCGCCTGCGGCACCATGTTCCCGCGCATCCTGCTCTATGCGCTGATCATCAATCCGGCACTGATCCCGGCGCTGGTGCTGCCGGTCATCGTCATGGCCACCCTGCTCTACCTGCCCGCGCTGGTCATCTGGCACCGGCAACGCCGGCGCCAGGACGTGGCCCAGCCGACCCTAAAACAGAACCCGCTGGATCTGAAGTCGGCGTTGATGTTCGGTGCCTTGCTCACCGCCATCATGTTCCTCGGTGAATGGCTGCGGGAATGGCTGGGGGACGCCGGCATCTATCTGCTGGCCGCCTCCTCCGGGGTGGCGGACGTGGACGCCATCACGTTGTCGTTGACCCGGATGTCCAACGTCTCCATCACCCTGGACACGGCGGTGATGGGCATCGTCATCGCCGCCTCGGTGAACAACCTGATCAAGGGCGGCCTGGCCGCGGTGATCGGCACCGGCGCGCTGGGCAAACGGGTCACCGGTCCCATGCTGTTGTCGCTGGCCGCCGGGCTGGCCGTGGCTTGGTGGCAATAGGCGGTGAAGGCCCCCGCAACCGGCGCGAGAAAACCTGCTAATCTCATGGTATTGAACATTATGGGTTCAGCTTCCCGCCGGTTTGCCGACTATTAAGGCAGGGAGACCTGATCCTGTATCAGCGTTTTTCGCATAACTAACACCCGATCCAACCGAAACCGGAACCATGCAACGGGACAGCAGCCGCTATATCATCCGCGCCAGCGTCAAGGAATTCTCCCTGCCGCCTATCCACGATGGCCTGGTCCTGGGGCGTGAGTCCCCCATCGGCCACATGGCGGTGGCCAAGGCGCTGGATCTGCTCACCATCACGCCCTACGAACACCTGGAGATCGAGGACGAGGTCATCGGCGATGTCCTGGTACGCAGCGCCGTGCTGCGCAAGCTCAGCGCCGACCAGGTCCGTGACTTTGTGCTGACGCGGGTGAAACCGCTGATGGGGCCGGAGGAGATCGTCCACCTAGAGATGGAAATCGAGGTCCAGATCGACTCGGAGGGGACATGAACGGCGATCTTCAGGCATCGGACCTACTCTGCAGCCACTGGATCGAGGTGGCCGCCATCCAGCGTTACCGCGATGTGGTGCGTGATGGTAAAGAGCCGGTGCGCGCCTTCGCGGTGCTGAACGAGGACGGGCGCTTCATGGGGCTGGTGGAGGAGCGCCAGGCCGCCCTCTTCCCCGGCCGCATCTTCGCCGACCTGCTGGTCAAACGCCCCCCAGAACCGGTAGCCGCCGACGCCGCGGTGCGAGACGTGCTGAATGCGCTGGACCGCGCCCCCACCCTGCACCTGCCGGTGGTGGATGAGCGGGGCGAGTGTATTGGCGTCACCTCGCACACCTGTCTCTTTTCCGTGCTGTTGTCCCGCGAACAAGCGCTGCGCCGCGAGCGCGAATCGCTCATCCTGCAACTGCAGGATGAGCTCCACGCCCACGAGATCGCCAGCGCGGTCTTCAACGCCACCTCCGAGGGGATCATGGTGACGGACGCGGAACAGCGCATCATCTCCGTCAACCGTGCCTTTGTGAACACCACCGGCTATGAACCCCGGGAGGCCCTGGGCCAGAGCCCCAGCATCCTCTCCTCCGGACGCCACAGCGCTGACTTCTACGCGGACATGTGGGAACAGCTTCGGGAGCACGGGACCTGGGAGGGGGAGATCTGGAACCGGCGCAAGAACGGCGAGGTCTACCCGGAGTGGCTCCACGTGGATGCCATCCGCGACGAGGCCGGACGGATCACGAATTACGTCGGGGTCTTCTCCGACATCACCAAGCACAAGGAGCTGCACGATCGGCTGCATGCATTGGCCAATTACGACAGCCTGACCGGACTACCCAACCGGACTCTGTTCCTTGATCGCCTCCGGCAGATCATCGCCCTGGCCGAACACCGCGGGTTCTCCTTCTCCCTCCTCTACCTGGGCCTGGACCGGTTCAAGGAGATCAACGACACCTACAGCCACACTGCCGGCGATCAGGTGCTGGTGGAGGTCGGCCAGCGGCTGCAGACCTGCCTGCGGGAGAAAGACGACCTGGCACGCATGGGCGGCGATGAATTCGTCATCCTCGTGGAGGGCGAAGAGCTCAACGTCCACACCGTGGCCCAACGCCTGCTGCGCACCCTGGAAAACCCGATCCTGATCGACCAAGAGCCCTTCTTTGTCTCCGCCAGCATCGGCATCTGCCACTACCCCGACGACGGCGCGGACACGGATACGCTGATGGCGACGGCCCAATCGGCCCTCTACCAGGCGAAGGCCGCCGGCCAGGGCGGCTTCAGTCTCTACTCACCCGACGCCCATGAACGCGCCCGACAGCGGGTGCGCCTGGTCTCGGACCTGCGCGAGGCGCTGGAGCACAACAGGCTCGAACTGGCCTGGCAACCCCAGTTCGGTCTCGACAACCGCCGGGTGACCGGCTTCGAGGCCCTGGCCCGCTGGCAGCGGGACGATGGGCGCCCGATCAGCCCCGCCGAATTCATCCCGCTGGCGGAGCAGTCGGGGCTGATCGCGCAACTGGGGCGATGGGTGATCGACACCGCAACCGCTGAGGCCAAGGCGCTGCTGCAGGCCCGGCCGGAGCTGGAGCAGGCCCGCTTTGCGCTCAACCTGTCCCCCTACCAGCTTGATGACTCCCTGCCGAAGATCCTGACCGATGGCCTGGCCGCCGCCGGTCTCCCGGCCGGCGCCCTGGAGGTGGAGATCACCGAATCCGCGCTCTTCGCCGACCAGGAAAGGGTGACCGAAACGTTGAATGCCATCGGCTCGACCGGAGTCCGATTGGCGGTGGACGACTTCGGCACCGGCTACTCCAACATCGCCCGGCTCAAGCTGCTGCCTATCCACCGGCTCAAGCTGGATCGCTCCCTCATCACCGACCTGGAGCACGACCACAGCGACCGGGAGATCGTCCGGGCGCTGCTGGCCATGGCCGAGGCCCTGGGCCTGGACGTGGTGGCCGAGGGGGTTGAGACGCAGGCCCAGGCCACCTTCCTGGCCCAGGCCGGCTGTCCACAGGCACAGGGCTACCTGTACGCGCGGCCGCAACCGCTGGAGCCGTTACTGACCTGGCTGCGCGGATAAGCCGGTGTCCCCCGCGGGTTCGTCCCGGCCTGTGGCTGTTGTATCCTTCCCAGCCAGGTTTTCAATCAGAAGGATATGCGCCGATGCGAGCCAGCCTGTTTCCGCTCTCCACCAGCAAGGAGACCCCCGCCGACGCCGAGATCGTCAGCCACCAGCTCATGCTCCGGGCCGGGATGATCCGCAAACTGGCGGCCGGCCTGTACACCTGGACACCGCTGGGGCTGCGGGTGCTGCGCAAGGTGGAGCAGATCGTGCGCGAGGAGATGGACCGCGCCGGCGCCCACGAGCTGCTGATGCCGGCGGTGCAGCCGGCGGAGCTCTGGCAGGAGTCCACCCGCTGGGACAAGTACGGCCCCGAGCTGCTGCGGCTGAAGGACCGCCACGAGCGCGACTTCTGCTTCGGCCCCACCCACGAGGAGGTGATCACCGACTACGTGCGCCGGGAGGTGAAGAGCTACCGCCAGCTGCCGCTCAACCTCTACCAGATCCAGACCAAGTTCCGCGACGAGATCCGCCCCCGCTTCGGGGTCATGCGCGCCCGCGAGTTCCTGATGAAGGACGCCTACTCCTTCCACCTGGACGACGACTGCCTGGCGCGCACCTACCAGGTGATGTACGAAACCTACACCCGGATCTTCGAGCGCACCGGCCTGGTCTTCCGCGCGGTGGCGGCCGACTCGGGCAACATCGGCGGCAGCGTCTCCCACGAGTTCCACGTGCTGGCCGAGTCCGGTGAGGACGCGGTGGCCTTCTCCGATGAGAGCGACTACGCCGCCAACGTGGAGCTGGCCGAGGCGGTGGCCCCGGCCGGCGAGGCCCCGCCACCGGCCGAGACCATGCGCCGGGTGGACACCCCCGGGGCACGCACCATCGACGACCTGGTCCGAGACTACGGCCTGCCCATCGAGAAGACCGTCAAGACCCTGGTGGTGCACGGCGCCGACGGTGGCCTGGTGGCCCTGCTGGTACGCGGCGACCACAGCCTGAACGACGTCAAGGCCACGACCCTGCCCCAGGTGGCCGAGCCGCTGGTGATGGCCGGCGAGGAGGAGATCCGCGCCGCGGTGGGCGCCGGCCCCGGCTCGCTGGGCCCGGTGGAACTGCCCCTGCCCTGCGTGGTCGACCGCAGCGTGGCAGTGATGAGCGACTTCGCCGCCGGCGCCAACCAGGACGACGCGCACTATTTCGGTATCAACTGGGGCCGCGATGTGGCCCTGCCCGAGGTGGCCGACCTGCGCGAGGTGGTGGCCGGCGACCCGAGCCCCGACGGCCGGGGCACCCTGGAGATCGCCCGCGGCATCGAGGTGGGCCATATCTTCCAATTGGGCCGGGAGTACAGCGAGAAGATGAAGGCCACGGTGCTGAACGAGGCCGGCGACGCCCAGACCGTGACCATGGGCTGCTACGGCATCGGCGTCTCCCGCGTGGTGGCCGCCGCCATCGAGCAGAACCACGACGACAACGGCATCATCTGGCCCGCGCCTATCGCCCCCTTCCAACTGGCCCTGGTGCCCATCGGCATGAACCGTTCCGAGGCGGTGACCGAGCAGGCCGAAAAGCTCTACGCCGAGCTGCAGGCGGAGGGCGTGGAGGTCTTTTTCGATGACCGCGACGCCCGCCCGGGGGTGAAGTTCGCCGACATGGAACTGATCGGCATCCCCCACCGGCTGGTGATCGGTGACCGGGGGCTGAAAAACGGGGTGGTGGAGTACCGGGGCCGGCGGGACAGCGAGAGCACCGATGTGCCGCTGGCGGAGCTGAGCGCCTTCCTGCGGGAACGCCTGGGCTGACCGCCCCGGGCCCATGCGCTGGCTGCTGACACTGTTGCTGCTGGCCGGCCTGGCCGTCGGGCCGGCACCGGCAGCGCAGGCCACCGGCGCGCAGGGTCAGGCGCCCGACCCGGCCCTTCGGGCCGCGCTGCAAGAGGCCATGGAAGAGGGCGATAGCTTTGACAACCGCTACGTGGCGCAAGTCTGGCTGGTGGCCATGTCCGCGCGGATCGAGGACCGGGTGCCGGACCCGGACCAGCGCATCCGATTGCTGCGCAAGGTGCACGCCGAGGCCACCCGGGCCGGGCTCGACCCCCAGTTGGTCCTGGCGGTCATCCACGTGGAGAGCAACTTCAACCGCTTCGCGGTCTCCACCGCCGGTGCCCGCGGGATTATGCAGATCATGCCCTTTTGGCTGGACGAGATCGGCCATGACGGCGACAACCTGTTCGACCTGGGCACCAACCTCCGGTTCGGCACCACCATCCTCGCCCACTACCTGGCCATCGAGAACGGCAACACCACCCGTGCGCTGGCCCGCTACAATGGAAGCCTGGGGCAGACTTGGTACCCGGAGCGCGTCTACCGCGCCCTGAAGCGCCACTACCGCTTCGACTGAGCCGCGGCGCCGGGTGGGATTACTGCCACCCCCTCGTCCCTGCGGCAACAAGTCGCACCCGGTCACGGCCCATTGTCAATACGAATGATTGTCACTACGCTCTGACGTGTGGCAGCCCATCCCAACCCATAAGGAAGCGAACATCATGAAGACTCGATTCACCCTCCTGCCCCTGCTGCTTGCCGGCTTACTGTCCGGAGCCCCCCTACTGGCCGACGAGCCCGACCGGGCCGACCATTTCAAAGGCCTGGAGGCCGACACGCTGGAGCAGGCGCTGGAGAACTACGCGGAGTACAACCAGCGCCTGACCGAGGTGCTGAGCGCGGATACCCTCAGCACCGAGGACATGGTGGCCATCCACGAGCTGACCTACACCCTGGAAAACGCCCTGGAGAGGATCCAGGAAGAGACGGAACGGTTGGCCTGGCTACTGGAGGAGATCCACCTGGGCTCGGAGCACTACGACGAGGCCCGGATCCGGGAGAACGCCCCGGAGTACCTGGAGAAGTCCAACCTGCTCACCGACTGACACCGACGGGTGAATCGCCGCATCGCTTCGCTCCTCTTGATGAACTTGGCCAGACGCTGCGGACGCCCCCTAGCCTCACTGCGAACGCGGACCCACCCCCACCGTCACTGCGAGCGCGGGCCATTCCCCACCGTCACTGCGAGTGAGGCGAAGCCGACGCGGCAGTCTACCCCTCTGGATCGCCACGGGCCTTCGGCCCTCGCGATGACGGGGAGGGGCTGGCTAGCCCTCTTGAAGAACTTGACTATGCCGGAAGCGGAAAGTCGCCCCCACCGTCACTGCGAGGAGGCGAAGCCGACGTGGCAGTCTACCCCTCTGGATCGCCACGGGCCTTCGGCCCTCGCGATGACGGGGAGGGGCTGGCTAGCCCTCTTGAAGAACTTGACTGTGCCGGAAGCGGAAAGTCGCCCCCACCGTCACTGCGAGGAGGCGAAGCCGACGTGGCAGTCCACCGCCCTGGATCGCCACGGGCCTGCGGCCCTCGCGATGACGGGGAGGGGCTGGCTAGCCCTCTTGAAGAACTTGACTGTGCCGGAAGCGGAAAGTCGCCCCCACCGTCACTGCGAGGAGGCGAAGCCGACGTGGCAGTCTACCGCCCTGGATCGCCACGGGCCTTCGGCCCTCGCGATGACGGGGAGTAGGTGGCGGCCCTCGCGATGACGGGGGGTGGGTCTCCGGGTGGCGGGGGTGGAAGTCTGGTGTTTAGGACGGGGCGTGTGTCCAGATCACGCCGCCGTCCTCGTCCAGCGCGGGGTAGGGCCGGCCCTCTTTGCGGCAGCGTTCGGCGATCCTCGGGTGCAGCCACTCCACCAGGGTGCGGGTGATCTCCGCCTCCGCCATCCGTGGGGTCTCGTATTGCCCGGCCGCCAGGCGCTGGCGCTGGGCCTCGAACAGGATCACGGCCGCCGCCACCGAGACGTTCAGTGACGCCCCCAGCCCGAACATGGGGATGATCACATGCCCGTCGGCCAGCGCGGCACCCTCCTCGCTGACGCCCTCCTTCTCCGCCCCCAGCAGCAGGCAGCACGGTTTGGTGTAATCCACCTGGCGGTAGTCCACCGCCTGCTCTGACAGGTGGGCGGCGTAAACCTTCATGCCCTGTCCCTGCACGGCACGGACGGCGGCGGGCAAATCGGCGTGGGTCTCCACCGCCACCCACTGGCCGGTGCCCGACGAGGCGGCGCGGTGCACCGTGAAGTCCTGGTGCCGGGAGACCGCATGTGCCCGGGGCACGCCCACCGCATCGCAGGTACGCAGGATGGCGGAGAGATTGTGCGGCTTGTGGACCTGGTCCAGCAGGACCTGCAGGTCGGGCTGGCGGCGCTCCAGGGTCTGGCGCATACGGTGCAGGCGTCGTGCAGTCATGGCTCCGGTTTGATCGCTTGAGTGATTTGGGGGACGCTACTATACACCCAGTGCCCGCCGGACCAGGACGGGTGATCCGTGAGGAGAGAGAGGGCCATGCAGAGCAACGAGCACGTACTCATCGCCGGCTGTGGGCAGTTGGGCACCGCCCTGGGGCAGCAGTTGGCCGAGGCGGGCCATCGGGTCACCGGGCTGCGCCGGCGGGCCGACGCCATCCCACCGCCGCTGGAGCCGCTGGCCGCGGATCTACAACGCCCGGAGACATTGGCGAAGCTACCGGCCGACATCGGCCTGGTCTACTGCATCCTCACCCCCGACGAGTACAGCGATGACGGCTACTGGCGCGCCTACCACGACGGGCTGTTGGGCCTGCTGCACGGACTGGAGCGGGCGGGTGCCCAGCCGCGCCGGCTGATCTTCGTCTCCAGCACCTCGGTCTACGGCCACGACGACGGCCGCTGGGTGGACGAATGGACCGAACCGACGCCGGCCACCCGGCGCGCGGAGGCGCTGCTGGCCTCAGAGCAACTGGCCCGGGAGAGCGGCCTGGAGACCACCGTGGTGCGTTTTTCCGGCATCTACGGCCCCGGGCGGGAGTACCTGGTGCGCCTGGCCCGTGAGGGCCGGCCCTGCCGCCCGAACCACTGGACCAACCGGATTCACCATGAAGACTGTGTGCGGGCGCTGGCGCACCTGCGGCTGCGGGATGTGGAGGCGACCACCTACATCGCCACCGATTGCGAGCCGGTGCGCCAGTGCGAGGTGCTGGACTGGCTGGCCGACCGCGTGGGGGCCGACCGCCCGCCGCGGGCCGACAGCGACGCCCCGGTCACCGGCAAGCGGCTGAGCAACAGCTTCCTGCTGGCCTCGGGGTTTCGCTTCCTCTACCCGGACTACCGCAGCGGCTATAGCTTCGTGCGCCGCTGCCCGGAGCCGCCGGCCCCCTGAGGGCCCGGGTGCAGGCCGGACTCACTCCTCCCGGTCCGGCTCGCCGCGGCCGCCGAACTCGAACCGGTACATCAGGTCCAGGGCGTTCTCCACCCCGCTGACCGCCTCCAGGAAGAGCTGCCGCGCCAATTGGTAACGCAGGGTGAGGGTGTTCTCGGGGTTGAACACCCCCACCCCGTAGCTGAGATAGAGCCGGGGGTTCAGGTAGCCACCGATCACCACCTGGGCCTCGTCCCCCTCACCCACGGCCTCCACCTCCAGGTCCTCTACGCCCAGGGCCTGGCCCAGCCCGCCGACGATGCCGGAGGCACCCCGCACCCCCAGCCCCAGGGCAGCCGAAGCCATCATCGCCTCGGCACCGTCCCCCTCAGCACTCAGCGGCCGGCCGCGGATCAGGTAGGAGAGCGCCTCGTCGTCGGGCATGGCCGGTTCGGAGAAGAGGCTGGCGCGGGGGTCGTCGGCGCGGCCCTCCACCCGGATCCCGGCCACCACGTCGTAGCGGGGCACGTCACGCACCGCCTCGATCTCCAGTTGCGGCTGGTCCACCGGGCCAGCGAACAGCAGGTTGCCGCGCCGGATGCGCAGGTTCTGGCCGTAGGCCCGGTAGCGGCCATCGACCACCCGGATCTCGCCAACGCCCTCCGCCACATCGTCGTCGCGCAGGCGCACCCGCATATTGCCCTCCAGGGCACCGGTGAGGCCGAAGGCGGTCAGCGTCAGCGACTCCGCACCCAGCCGCAGCTCAACGTCCACGTCCAGGTCCCAGCCCACCAGTGCCTCCTCGTCCACCACCAGCATGTCCTCGGTGCGCTCCACCACCACCACGTCCGGGGAGAGGCCGACGGCCTGCTGGGGCAGGTCCTGGATCTCGATCGTGCCCCGGGGCACATCCACCCGCCCGCGCAGGAGGATGTGATTGGGCCGGACCACGGCACGCAACGCGGGCCAGACCTCGAGATCGAGCCCGGGTGGCAGAAAGACCTCCAGCGCCTCGCCGTCCAGGTTGGCGAACACCTGCCAGGCCTCGCCGCCCCAGAGGACCCGGCCCCGCAGTTCACCACGGCCGGCACCGGCCCGGAACGTCCCCGCGTAGTCCGCCTGGGCCCCGGCCACATCCACGGTGAACTGAATATCGCTGAGGGTCACCGGCAGCTCTGGGCCGTCGGCCAGACCGTCCTCCAGGGTGATCTGACCGCGGATGTCCGGCGCCGTCCAGTCACCGCCGATGTCGGCTTGGGCCCGCAGCACACCCTCCAGGCGGTTAAGCTGCGGGACAAAGGCCCGGGCCACCGATACCCCCAGGTCCTCGAGCACCAGCTCGCCGTCCAGCCCGCGCGCCCCGGGCCTGGGATCGGTGACCAGACGCAGCCGGGCATCGCCGAGCTGGGCCGAGCTCAGGTCCACGGCCAGCTCGGTGCGGGTCTCGGTGTAGTCCAGCCGGGCGGTGAGCGACTCGTAACGCAGCTCCTCGTGGTCCTGCTCGTCGTCCTCGTCATCCAGCCGGATGCGCAGGGTACCGTCCTCGCTGACCAAGGCGAGTTCTGCGACCAGGGCCTCGCCCCAAGTGACCCGGCCCTCGGCCCCCAGGGCGGCGCGCAGCGACAGGTCCTCGGGCAACCAGGGCCGCAGGCCCGCCTGCAGGTCATAGTCGCTGAGACTGAAGATCAGCTCGCCGCTGGCGGCGGCGACGGCCGGTTCGTCCACACACAGCCGGCCTTGCTCATTGACCGTCCAGCAGTGGGCGTCCACGCGCAGGGCACCCGGATCGCTTCCCCAGGCCAGGGGCAGCGGTTGCTCCAGGGCCAGGCGATGGCCGTAGCGCGGGGCCATGAGCCGGGCATGAGCCAGCGTCCCCTGCCAGTCACCGCTGGCCCGGTCGAAGGCCCCCGCCAGGGCCAGGTCCACCTCCAGCCCACCGCGGCCGCCGGCGACCAGGGTGGCCCGATGGTCCTCCTCCCGGCCGGTGACCTCCACCACCACCTCGTTCAGGTGCTCGGGGCCGGCGGCCAGATCGTCGAGCCGCAGTCGGATCCGGCTGTCCGCCTCCCCCAGGGCGGGGATCCGGGCGGAGAGCGCCAACCGCCCGAGGACCAACCCGCCGGGTCCGCGCAGATCGCGCCCGGCCAACTCCAGCTGCAGGTCGGGCCGCTCCCGCGCACCACCCACTTGAAAATCGCCCTCCAGGGCGCCGGCCAGCTCCGGCACCCCCAGGACCGCCAGGTCGGGCAGGCGGAGAGTGCCGACCAGATCCCACTCCTCAGCCAGCGCGCCGGCCACCGACAGGCCGGTCTGACCGTCCACCGACAGGTTGAGTTCGTCGAAGCGCAGATGACCGGCGGCATCCAGGTCCACGGCCCCGTCCAGCGCCAGGGCATAGTCCTGCACCCGGGCATTGACGCCGGGAATCGACAGCCGCAGCTCGGGGCCCTCCGGGGTCAGCCGGCCGGCACTCTCCAGCCGACCGTCCACCCGCTCCGGGGCCCCGTCCCAGAACCCACCCGGGTTCAACCCCCGCAGGGTCAGCCCGAGGTCCCACTGCGGCGGCCCGGACCAGTCCACCACCCCCGCGAGTTCGGCGCTGCCCTCCAGCAGTTCCAGGGTCAGCGCCTCGACCCGGGCCCAGGTGAGATCGCCGTGGGCCTGCAGGTCGAGCCCGGCGGCCGGCAGATCCGGCCCGGTCAGGTCGCTGCGCAGGTGCGCCCGCCAGCCGGCGAGATCCCCGCTCAGGCGGAGCTCGCCATCGCGGGCCCGGTAGCCCTCGGGATCATCCAGCGGCCAGCCCAAATGCGACCAGCGGGCCTGCAGCTCGACCGGCAGCCGGGCATCCAGCGGCGCCACCTCCCCGTCCAAGGTCAGCGACTGATCACCGGTCGCCGCGGCCAGGGCAAAGGTCAGCCCTGTCTGCAGCGTCCCGGCCAGCTCCAGGTCCAGTTGCGGGGTGTCGGGCAGCGCCAGCGGCAGAAGCGGTGCCAAACCCTCCCCCCCGGACAGGGACAGTTGCAGGGCCAGCGGCCAGTCGCCGGCCAGTTCCAGCCGGCCCTGGCTGCGCAGATCGCCGTAGGGGTGACTCAGGTCCAGCCGCGCCAACCCCAGTTGCTGGCCCTCCAGGCTGGCGGTGAGGTCCACATCGGGCAGGGGCAGCGACTCGTCGGCACCGGGCAGCCACAGCGCACCCTCGCGCAAGCGAAAGACGTGCAGGTGGACGTCCAGCGGCAGATGCACCTCGGGCAGTACCGGCGGCGTGTACTGGAAATCGGCCAGAGCCGTGCCTGCCGCCGTGTCCGGTTCGGCGTCACCGTCGACCGCTGGCTCGGCCTCCGGCAACCGGATCTGCAGGCCCCGCAGCTCAGTGCGCACCAGGGTAAGCACGTCGCCCTCCAGCGCACCCTCCAGGCCCAGGAAGTCCAGAGCGATGTCCTGACCGGCCACCCGCAACCGTGCGCCGCGCAGTTCCACCCCCGCCAGCCGGAGGTCGATGGGCAGATCCAGCCGCCCCATGAGGGCCTCGGCCGGTGGCGGCTCGGGCCCGGGCTCCTCGGGCGCGGCCTCCGGGATCCGCGCGTCCAGATCATGGACCTGCGCCCGACTGAGGCAGAAGGCCCGATCGGTCAAACAGGCGGGGTCCCAGCGGGTCACCACTCGGCCAGCCGTGACCACCAAGTCGCCATCGCGCCAGCCGGAATCCGCCAGCTCCAGCCCCCGCCAGAGGCTGCCGCCGGTCACCTCCAGGGTCAGGCGCGGCTCGACCCGCTGGGCCAGATCCGCCGCCGTACGCGCCCCGGAGGTGGTACCCACCAGCCAGGCCGCTGTCCCGGCCAGGATCACCATCAGCCCGAGCAGGCCCCAGAACAGGATGCGCAATGCCCGCCTCATATCTCCGGCCCCATGGAGAAGTGCAGCCGCCAGGGGTTGCCCGATTTGCTGAGCGCCGAGGCGAAGTCCAGCCGGATCGGGCCCACCGGCGAGATCCAGCGGATACCGAACCCGGCCCCCACCTGTGGGTCGGGGTCGTCCAGATCGTCAAAGGCGTTGCCGGCATCGGCGAAGACGGCCGCCCGCCAGCGGGGCCGGAAGGTATAGCCGTACTCGGCACTGGCCACCGCCAGATAGCGGCCGCCGATGACATCGCCTTCGGCATCCTCCGGCCCCAGAGTCTGGTAGCGGTAACCGCGCACGCTCTGATCGCCGCCGGCAAAGAAGCGAAGGGACGTTGGCACCTTGCCGAACTGGCTGGAGATGAGCGCACCCAAGTCGCCACGGACCAGGATCCGGTGGTTGTCCGCAAAACTCCGCAGCAGCCGGGCCCCGGTGCGCACCCGGAGCAGGTCGATATCGGAGCCCATCCACTCGTCCGTGCCCTCGACACTGAACAGCAGGCGATCGCCCCAGTAGGGGTCGGCGCCGCCCCGGGCCCGGTTGCGGGTCCAGCTGCCGCTGGGCAGATAGAGGGTGGTGGTGCGGGTGTCGTCGGAGACCGTGAACCGGTCCCGGTCCCAGCGGAGCCCCAGGTTCTGCTGCCAACCGCTGTCGAAGCGGTGCTGGTGCTGCACGGAGACGGTCAGCAGCTCGCTCTCGGTGTCCTCAATGTCCTCGAACTGGAAACCCGCCTGGAGGATCAGTTGGGTGCGCAGCGGGTCGGCCAGCGGGATCTTGTACCGGGTGGAGATGTTTTGGCGCGGCTCCGAGAGCTCGGTATCCACCGACAGGCTATGGCCCCGTTGATTGACCCAGGGCCGGGACCAGCCGGCACGGATGCGGGGTCCGACATCGGTGGAGAAGCCCGCCCCCAGACGGACCTGGTGGGCGCGTTCGGCGGTCAGCTCCACCTCCACCGGCACCCGCAGGGCCTCGTCGGCCTCCCGGGGCTCAGGGCGGACGGTGACCCGGGCAAAGTACCCGCTGTCCCGGAGGGCCCGGTTGAGGGCGGTGATGTGCTCTGCCCGGTAGGGCTCGCCGGGCTCGAAGGGCACCAGCCGCTGAAGGAACCAGGGGGCCAGCGCTGTCTCGGAGAACGTCACCTCCCCGAGCCGATAGCGACGACCGGTATCGAAGTGGAGCATCACAGTGGCCTCACCGGCCGCCACGTCCACCTCCACCCGCCGCCGGGTGTAGCGGGCATCGAAGTAGCCCCGGTCCAGCGCCAGGCTCTGCAGCTGCCGGCGGGCCGTCTCGTAGCGGTCATGGCGCAGCACGTCACCCGGCTGCACGGCGAGCCGCGCCTGGATGCCCTCGAAAGCCGGGTCGTCACGCGCCTCGCCCTCGATGCGCAGATCCACCGCGGCGATGCGCACCGGCTCGCCCGGATCGATGCGCAGGATGAACCGCGGCCCGTTATCGGTCTCCTCGCGCTCGACGTCGATCTGCGGCCGGTAGTGACCCAGCGCCTGGAGGGCCTGAGCGGCCCGTTCCGGCAGTTGGCGCTCGTAAGTGCGCAGGGCCCGGCGGCTGTCGCCGGCGGGCTCGCCCAGCCAGGCCTCGACATTGTCCCGCAGGGCGCCACTGACGCCCTCCACCCGGACCTCCACGCCATGGGCCGCCGGCGCCATGACCAACAGCAGGACCAGGACGCTGGCCACGAGGTGCCGGCGACAGGTGATCGAAAAGCCGGGTACATTCACAAGCGGTGGCAGGCTCCATGGCCGGGACCGGAGGAAAGAACCAATCATTTTCTACGTTGTAGCAACGGGGGCCATCCGCGCGCAAGCGCCTTCGAACACTGGCCCCGATTGGAAGATGCCCTATACAATCGCAGCATCACCCCGGCCGCACGGAGCCTTCGCATGAGCGAGCAGGACAACGCCCCCACCAGCTCCGATCTGGAGGAGCACCGGTTACGCCTGCGCAACCTCAAGCTGGAGGACTACCCGGACATCAAGCACATTATGGACCAGGTCTACCCCGGCAGTATGGGCGGGGCCTGGTCGCGGGAGCAGTTCGCCGCCCAGATCAACCGCTTCCCGGAGGGCCAGATCTGTGTGGAGGACAACGGCCGGGTGGTGGCGGCGGCGCTCACCCTGATCGTGGACTACAGCCGCTTCGGCGATCGCCACACCTACGAGGAGATCACCGGCAACGGCTATTTCACCACCCACGACCCGAAGGGCGATGTGCTCTACGGCGTGGACGTCTTTGTCGACCCGGAATACCGGGCCATGCGGCTGGGGCGACGGCTTTACGACGCCCGCAAGGAGCTGTGCCGGCGGCTCAACCTGCGCGCCATCGTCGCCGGCGGGCGCATCCCCGGCTACAAGCAGCACGCCGATGAGATGACGCCGGAACGCTACATCGAGCTGGTAAAGCAGAAGGAGATCTACGACCCCATCCTCTCCTTCCAGCTCGCCAACGATTTCCACGTACGCCGGGTGATCACCGACTACATGCCCGAGGACCGCGAGTCCCACGCCTACGCCACCCTGGTACAGTGGAACAACATCTTCTACGAGGCCGCCGAGCCCCCGCTGATCGCCGCCCGCAGCAAGGTGGTGCGGGTGGGCGCGGTGCAGTGGCAGATGCGCCCGGTCACCTCGCTGGAGGAGTTGATGGGGCAGGTGGAGTTCTTCGTCGACGCGGTGGCCGGCTACAACGCGGACTTCGCCCTGTTGCCCGAGTTCTTCAACGCCCCGCTGCTGGCCCAGTTCAACCAGGACAACCCGGCCGAGGCCATCCGCGGCATGGCCCAGTACACGGACGATATCTGCGAGGCGATGTCCCGGCTCGCCGTCTCCTACAATATCAATATCGTCGCCGGCTCCATGCCGGTCTACCGGGACCAGGTGCTGTACAACGTCTCGTTCCTGTGCCGGCGCGACGGCACCATCGACCACCAGTACAAGCTGCACATCACCCCGGACGAGCGCAGCTACTGGGGGGTGCGCGGGGGCGACAGCCTCAAGGTGTTCGAGACCGACGTCGGCCGCGTGGGCATCCTCATCTGCTACGACGCTGAGTTCCCGGAGCTGGCGCGTATACTGTCACAGCAGGGCGTGGAGATACTGTTCGTGCCGTACTGGGTGGACACCAAGACCGGTTACCTTCGGGTGCGCCGCTGTGCCCAGGCACGCGCCATCGAGAACGAGTGCTACACGGTCATCACCGGCAGCGTCGGCAACCTGCCGGACATCGAGAACATCGACATCCAGTACTCCCAGTCGGCGGTCTTCTCGCCGGCGGACTTTGCCTTTCCCCACGATGCTATCGTGGCGGAATCCACTCCCAACACCGAGATGACCCTGATCGTCGACCTGGACCTGGACAAACTGACCGAGCTGCGCAACGAGGGCTCAGTGCGCAATTACCGCGACCGGCGGCTGGACCTCTACCGCATCCAGTGGTTGGGCCGCCAGGACTAACGCCGCTGACCCGTGAGGAGAGACACCATGAGCATGATGCACCCCACGATCCGTCGCTTCACCGCGCTGCTGCTGACCGGACTGATGCTGCTCAGCATGGCCGCCCCCATTGCCGCCCAAGGCAACCCTGCCGGCATGGTGGCCACCGAGACCCTGGTCGAGGAAATGCGCGGCGAGCAGATGCGCGCCGAGCTGCAGGCCTTTCTGGCCCGCGACGAGGTGCGCGACCAACTCGCCCGGCTGGGCGTGGACCCGACCGAGGCGGAACAGCGGGTGGACCTGCTGACCGATCAGGAGGTGGCCGAGATGCACGGCCGCCTTGAGGACCTGCCGGCCGGGGCCGGTCTGGGGACCGTGGTGGGCGCGGCCGTCCTGATCTTTCTGGTGCTGCTGGTGACGGACATCCTCGGTTTCACCGACGTCTATCCCTTCGTCACCCGCACCGCGAACTGATGGCCTGGCGTGCCGCGGGACTGGTGATCTGCCTGCTGGTGCTGGCCGGGTGTGCCAGCACCAGCACCCTGCGCGAGGGGCTGCCGGAGCCGCCACCGGCGGTGGAGATAGCGGACGTGCCCTTCCACCCCGATGAGACGCTCTACTGCGGCCCGGCCTCGCTGGCCACGGTGCTGGAGTGGAGCGGGGTGGAGACCACCCCAGAGGCCCTGATCCCGGCACTGCACGTACCGGAGCGGGGGGGCACCCTGCAAAGCGAACTGGTGGCGCAGGCGCGGCATCAGGGGCGGCTGGCCTACGTGCTGCGCCCCCGCACCGAGGCCCTGATCACGGAACTGGAGGCCGGCCATCCGGTGGTCGTCCTGCAGAACCTAGGCCTGGGCATCGCCCCGCGCTGGCACTACGCGGTGCTGGTGGGTCTGGACCCGGCAGCGGACGAGTTCATCCTGCGCTCCGGTCCCCACGAGCGCCACCGCACGCCTGTGAACACCTTCCTGCGGACCTGGGCACGCGGCGAGAGCTGGGCGCTGGTGGTGCTCGAGCCGGGCCAGGTCCCGGCCAGTGCCGACCCCGGACGCTACATGGAGGCCGCCCACGCCCTGGAGGCCACCGGTCAGCAGGCCGCCGCCAAACGCGCCTGGCAGGCCGGTATCAGCCGCTGGCCGCAGAGCCCCCACATGGCGGTGGCGCTGGCCAATCTGCATTTCGCCCAGGGCGACCTGGAGCAAGCGGAGCGCCTGCTGCGCCAGGCCCTGGAGCGCAATGCGGGATCGGGCGCCGTGTACAACAACCTGGCCTGGATCCTGGCCGAGCAGGGCCAGTGGTCCAGCGCCCTGCAGATGGCCGAGCAGGCCGTCGCCGAAGGCGGGCCACACCGCAACCAGTTCCGCCAGACACTGGAAACCTTGCGCGAGCAGGCCGGAGACCGGGCCGCCAACGACTGACCCCCGCGCTGTTCAGGCCACCCACACCCGCAGGGTGGCCAGCGCCAGCAGCAGGATCACCACCCCACTGAGCCGGAAGCGCAGTTGCTGATACCAATCCGGCAACTGAAGCACCCCGGCCGCCCGGCGCTCGTAAAGCCACCACCCCAGGAACCCAAGCAGCAGCAGGGGCAGCCCGGCCCAGGGCAGGAGCAACAGGGCCAACCAGCCCACCAGCGGAGGGATCACCGCGGCCACCAGGCCGCGCACGTCCCCCGTCCCCCGGGCCAGCGACATGCCCCAGTGGGTGGCACCAAGAAAGCTGAGGATCACCGCCCCGTAGGCCATCAACCAGAGTGAGAAAAACCGCCCGGTGGCCGAGTCCACGGCCGCAAACAGCAGCACCAGCACGCCGAAGGCGAAGGGCAGCAGCCCGGCATAGCTCAGGCGCTGTACCCAGGTCCGGGCCTCGGGCCCGAGCCCGGCGGCCCCCGCCTGCGGTGGGTCCAGGTAGTCCTGCAGGCCGCCGACG
The DNA here is from genome assembly GCF_000014785.1 of Alkalilimnicola ehrlichii MLHE-1. NCBI lineage: Bacteria > Pseudomonadati > Pseudomonadota > Gammaproteobacteria > Chromatiales > Ectothiorhodospiraceae > Alkalilimnicola > Alkalilimnicola ehrlichii. Next base: position 573,008 of record NC_008340.1, on the reverse strand, counting down.
AAGCGCCCGTCGACAAAGACCTGGGGCAATGTCTTGTGCCCGGTCATCGCCTGCAGGGCGTGAAAGCGCTCGCGCATGGCGGCATCCCCCATCCCCATGCGCACCTCCCGGTAGGGCTGCCCGCGTGCCTCGGCCGCGGCTTTCAGCATCCCGGTCTCGGTGAGCTCGGAACAGAAGACCACCACACCCTTGTCGTCAAGTGCCTCTCGGATAGCTGCCTCATGGCTCGACACTGTCGGTTCTCCTTTCCAGCCGGCGGCTGCGGTGAGCGGGTGCCTTCAGCTTAGAAGCGAAGGGGCAAAGCGGCAATGACGACGCCGGCCCTGGGCCGAATCACGGCACACCGCTGGCGTCTTCGCTCACCCTTGGTAAAATACGCCAATTGCTGAGCCAACTACTTGGGTTTAGGAGGCGTTTCATGTATAGCCCCAGGGGCGAACCGGTGGTCTTCGAGCGGGACTGCGAGGCCGTCGTCATTCCGGCCGGTGAGTCCGGCACCATCCCCAAGGGCGCCGAGGGCGTCCTCACCCAGGCACTGGGCGGCAGCTTCACCGTCTACATCCAGGGCCATTTGTTCCGTGTCGCCGGCAAGGACGCGGACGCCATCGGCAAGGAGCCGCCCCAGCCCCCCGAACTGCCCCCCAACGCCACCGACGAGGACGTGGAGAAGCTGATCTGGGAGCAGATGGACACCTGCTACGACCCGGAGATCCCCATCAGCATCGTCGAGTTGGGCCTGATCTACGGCTGCGATATCACCAAGGACGAGGAGGGGCAGCGCCGGGTCGACATCCGCATGACCCTGACCGCACCCGGCTGCGGCATGGGCGATATCCTGGCCGACGACGTCCGGGCCAAGGTGGCCATGGTGCCCACGGTCAAGGATGTGAACGTGGAGCTGGTCTTTGATCCGCCCTGGAATCAAAGCATGATGTCGGAGGCCGCCCGCCTGCAGACGGGTCTGATCTAACCGACGGCCCCGCCTTACCCACCCGCCGGAAGGGCAGCCCCCTCCGTCGGGCCAAGGCTGACGGCCCCCTCCTTCCGGATCCATCAGCCTTAGCCCGACGGCCCCCTTCGAACCATAAAAACCTTCAATCATTTTTGGGGCTTACGGCCATTGCCCCGTCATGGTGCGTGGTCTTACCATACAGCCAACGTTGAGAGACGGAGTCCATCCCAGGGCACCCCGCGCTCCAGGCCGCCTTCCGGCGCCGGACATCAACACCAGACAACGACTGGCCCGGAGGCCTCCGGGCGGCACACCCGGCACGGGTGTTGCGGAAGCACAGTTATCGGCTTTTTCAATCGACGGGTGTGACGATCGTCGCGACGACGATACGTCTTCAGGAGGTGCGGTATGGCTGAAATGGTACGTGATCTGGATCGGGTGACCCTGACCTGCGAGCGGCTCGCGCGGATGACCGAGGCGGAGCGCCAAGCCTGGATGCAACAGGCCATGGCCGAACAGCGCGCCGTCGTGCTGCGCGAGATGCTGCGTGGGATCCGGGGCAAACTCGCCCGACTGCTGGGCCGGCGCGGCCAGGTGCTGCCGGTGGAGGAGCAACCCCGACCGGACCAGTACGACGAGCACACCCTGCGCGCGGTGAATGCCCACGGCGAGGCCAGCAACGAGGCCCACGCCCGGCGCGTGGCCTGAGCCGACCACAGGGTGGCGTCGTCCTGGCCGCCTCCCCCCCCGGGGGAGGCGGCCATTTTCGTTGTCCCAGCGCAAAAGCCCCGTCCCCACCCCTATGCTGCGCCCCGGAAGCTTTCCCCCAAGCGCCTTGCAAGCCCGCGTGAATGGCATAACTTGAAGGTAAGCCACGTCCATTCATGGGGTGTTCCCATGCCCGGGTGAGCCCTTATGGCCCCACCCGCACACCCCACCGGGGGAGTCCAATATGAGCGAAGTGCGCCGTCCCGTCGCTGCAGGCCTGTTCTATCCCGGCCATCCGGAGCTGTTGCGCCAGTCCCTCGACACCCTGCTGCGGGCGCATCCAACCCTGGGTACCCGCCCCCGGGCGCTGGTCCTGCCACCCGGCGGCCAGGCCCGGGCCGGGGCGGCCATCGCCGCGGCGTGCAGCCTGCTGCAGGCTGCAGCCGCGCCACCGAATCGGGTCTATCTGCTGGCCACAACCCCCCACCGCACGGCTGAAGGCCCCGCCTTCAGTGGCAAACGGCAGTTCGCCACCCCGCTGGGCCGCCTGACCCTGGATGCGGCCGGGATCGAGCGCCTGCAGGACGATGCGGGAGGCGCCCTGGACGACCGGGCACACGCGCTGGAACACCGGCTGGAGGCCCCCCTGCCCTACCTGCAACGGGTGCTTCCGCCGTTTCAACTGGTGCCCGTGCTGTTACCCGAGGCGGGCACCACCAGTGCGGCCTGTGGGCGCATCCTGCAGCTTGCCCTGGAGGATCGAGCGGGACTGCTGGTGGTAGTCGACGCACCCGACGGCCCCCTGGACCGCCAGCTCCAGGTTCAGGCGCGGGCCCTCGGCCTGGACCGGCAGCCGGCGCCCTCGGCCCCGGACCACCGCCGTGAGGGCCCAGACGCCCCCCTGGCACACAGCTTCCACTGACCGCCCTCGGCCGGGCATCCGGCCCCGGCTTTCCCCGACGGCCCTGGCTTGGCACAATCCAGGGCTGTTTCCGCGTCTTCCAGAGGGCAACTTTCCATGCAAGCGGGTGGTTTCACCGAACCGGGCCTGGGCCGGCCCCACAATGAGGATCATTTTGGCTACGACCTGCCGGCGGGGGTCGCGGTACTGGCCGATGGCGCCGGTAACCGGCCCCATGGGGAGGTGGCCGCCAGCCTGGCGGTGGAGACGGTACTGGCCATCGCCCGCAACCACCACGGTGCCGACCACACCTGGCTGGAATCCGGGGGCGAACCGCGCAAACTCGCACAGCTGGCCAACCAGGCCCTGCTCGCCCACACCGAGAGCAACCGCCGCCACCGCGGCATGGGCAGCACACTGGCCCTGCTCTGCGTGGCCCCGGCCGCCGTCAGCCTGGCCCTGGTGGGGGACTCGCCGGCCTACCGCCTGCGCGATGGCCAGATGACCGCCCTGGGCCCCGGTGACGCCGCGGATCAGGCCTTGGGCGAGCAGCCGCGGGTGCAGCCGGACTTGCATGACCTGGACCGCGCCGCCGGCGACCTGTTTTTGCTCTGCTCCGACGGCGTCTCATCCGCCTTGGACGATGAGGCCCTGTGTGCCCTGCTGATGGCCACCCAGAACGACCTGGCCGCCAGCGCGCGCCAGATCGTCCTGGAGGCACGCCAGGCCGGCGGCGAGGGTGACGCCTCTGCCCTGCTCGTGCGCCTGGACTGACCCGCTAGGCCCCGCTCACACCCACCACAACGCCACGGGGAGGCGCGGAGGCGTCCGCGTCCCCCCGTGGCAGGCGGGGCGCCTCAGCGGCGCCGGGGCGGGGTGTGCAGGGGGCCTTCCTGCTCGGCGTAATAAGCCGCCAGATCCCAGATATCGGCATCGCTCAGCCCGGAGGCCATGCCATTCATGATGGGGTTCTGGATGTCGGTATCCCGGTAGCGGCGCAGCATGCGCGCCATATAGTCGGCATGCTGCCCCGCCAGTTTCGGATACTGCGGATCCGGGCTGTTGCCATCCTCACCGTGGCAGGCGATACAGGCCGCGGACAGCTCCTGCCCCCGCACCGGATCACCCCGGTCGATGGCCGCCGCCGGCAGCGCCATGCACAACGACAATCCTCCCAACCCCAAAACCCAATAACGCTTCATCATCAACGCCCCCTGGAACCCGGTTCACTGGCTGCAAAGAAGGCCGCGATATCCTCTATGTCGCCCTCGCTCAGGCTGCGCGCCTGGGCGTTCATGGTGGGATGATCGCGCAGCCCCTCGCGGAAGGCCCTCAGGGCATCCACCAGGTACTGGGCATGCTGGCCGCCCAGTTTCGGCACGTGGTAGCTCGGGTAAACGTTGCGTTGCCCGGGCACCCCGTGGCAGCCCATACAGGTGTCGGCCTTCAGCGCGCCGGCCACCGGGTCGCCGGCCTGGACGGGGCCGGCCAGCATGGCGGCGGCCAGGGCAACCCCGGCCGCCATGGTTCGGATAGTGGGCATAAGCCTCCCCCTCGGTGCGAGTATGGGTTGGTGGGCCGTCGGCCCCCAAAACCCTTTGTTTTGCTCTACCTTCTGTTTAGCACAGCTCGGGAAGATTGCCCGAAAGGTGGTTTACAGCACCCGGAACCCTTCCGGCGGCTGCTCACCCACCGCCGACACCTCCACCCCCGTCACCTGGGCGTTGGGCGGCCCCTCCTCCAGCCACTTGGCCAGTTCATCCAACGCATCGGTGGGGCCGTGGGCCAGGACCTCGACGCGCCCATCCACCAGATTGCGGGCATACCCGCTAAGCCCCAACTGCTCCGCATGCCGCTTGGCGCTGGAGCGAAAAAAGACCCCCTGAACGGTCCCGGATACCAAAAAACGCCTGCTCTCGTTCATCGTTCCTCGCTTGGGCTGTTGGCTTGTCTCACCACCGGCCGGATCTGGGGCCGGCTGGTAAAGATATCGTCCAGTGATTCGGCCAGCCCGCTGGCCAGGCCGGTATCCGCCTGCGCCAGGCTGTCGGCCAGCCGCTGGTCCCAGTCATCCCCATCTTTGCGCAGGGCGGCCACGCTGGGCAATGGGAAGGCCTCGCTGCGGTAGAGATCGAGCAACGTGTAATGGGAGGGATCGCGTGCCAACATCCACTCGCCCTCGCCGTTGAGCTGGATGGCCCGGGCCCGGCGCAGGGGCCGAAGCACCTGCAGCACCCCCATCTCCCCGGCCGCCGGCTCCAACCGCGAGAGCGCCCGCGTGCTCAAACCCCGCCCCTCGCGCTGCGCCCGCCACAGGTGGCCCAGCACCCGCACCGCCAACCGGAAGGCGTCGCGCCCGGTGCCGGCCGCCCGGTGACGGGCCACCGAGTAGCTGGCCAGGGCCTGGGTGAACTCAGCACCCACCAGCACCACGACCCAACTGAGATAGAGCCAGATCAGAAAGATCGGCAGCGCCGCCAGGGCGCCGTAGATGGCCTCGTAGGTGGGGATATTGGCGACATACCAGCCAAACCCGCCCTTGGCCGCCTCAAACAGGGCGGCGGCGAGCAGGCCACCGAGCAGGGCATGGCGCAGGGGGACCCGGAAATTGGGCACCGCGGCGTAGAGAAAGGTGAAGGCCACCGTCTCAGCGACGAAGGGCATGCCCGCCAGTAGCAAACCCTGCAAGCCGCTGAGCGCCTCCAGCTCGCCGAAACGGGTCACGGAGATGACGTAGGAGCTGATGCCGAGGCTGGCCCCCATGAGAATCGGCGCCAGGGTGAGCACCGTCCAGTAGACCATAAAGCCGTGCAGCGGCCGGCGTCGCTGTTGCACCCGCCAGATATCATTCATTGCCCGGTCGATGGCGGCCATCATCAGCAGGGCCGAGACCATCAACGCCAGCAGCCCCACCACCGTGAGCCCGGCCGCCCGTCCGACGAAATCCTCCAGGTGCTGCTGCACCACCGCGGTGGAGGCGGGCACCAGGTTCTCGAACAACAGATCGAGCATCTGCTCGGTGAGCCCGGAGAAGACCGGAAAGGCGGCGAAGATGGACAGGCCGATGGTGAGCAGCGGCACCAGGGCCAGCAGCGTGGTGTAGGAGAGGGTGGCCGCGTTCTGCAGGCAGGCATCCCGGCGGAAGCGTTCGGCCACATAAAGCGGGAAGTCCACCGCCACGCGCAACCAGTCGACACCCTGAAGCTGTTCGCCAATGGCAGCACAGCGCTGCCTGATTGCCCCGACCGGGTTTGCCAAGATGCACTCCTCGGCGGTTGCGGGCCTGTAAGCCGCCCCGGCATACGCTACAATCGGCCGGGTTTGACACCCCGCTTGCCGGTGCAGCCCCCAGGGTGGCCGGCAGCCCTACGCGGATGATCGCGATGCTGGATATTCTAGTTCTTTACTATAGCCGAAACGGGGCCACCGCCGATATGGCCGAACAGGTGGCCCTGGGCATCGAGGAGAGCGGTGCACAGACCCGCGCCCGGGTGCGCACGGTGCCGCCGGTCTCCACCGTCTGCGAGGCAACGGCCGATGAGGTGCCGGCGAGCGGCCCGCCCTACGCCACCCTGGACGACCTCAGCGAGTGCGCCGGGCTGGTGCTGGGCAGCCCCACCCGCTTCGGCAACATGGCCGCACCGCTCAAGTACTTCCTGGACGGCACCAGCGGCCTGTGGCTGAGCGGTGCGCTCAGCGACAAGCCGGCCGCGGTGTTCACCTCCACCGGGAGCCTGCACGGCGGCCAGGAGAGCACCCTGCTAAGCATGATGCTGCCACTGCTGCACCACGGCATGTACCTGGTGGGCCTGCCCTACTCCGAGCCGGCCCTGGTCCACACCCGCAGCGGCGGGACCCCGTACGGCGCCAGCCATGTGGCCGGAGAGGCCGGCCGGGCCCCGCTGACCGAAGAGGAGCGGGTGCTCTGCCAGGCGCTGGGCCGACGGGTGGCGAGGGCGGCGGCCCGGCTGGGAGGGCTGGCATGCTGAGCCACCCGCGCACCCTGCACCGGCTGGCGGTGGCCAGTTACCTGGGCCTGATGGCCCTGCTGCTGGCCTGGTTGACCTGGCTGTCACCGCCCCCGCGGGAGCTCATCTCACTGGCCCTGGTGGTGCTCATCGGGCCGCTGCTATTGCCCCTGCGCGGCCTGCTCCACGCCCGCCGCTACACCATGGCCTGGAGCACCATGCTGATCCTGGTCTATTTCGTCCACGGTGCGGCCAGTGCCGCCACACCCGGGCTCAACCGCTGGCTGGGTCTGCTGGAGGTAGTCCTGGTGACGGTCTATTTCGTCACGGCGATCGTGTACATCCGTGCCACCGGCAGCAAGGCCCACGGGCGCCGCAAGCGCGGGGCCGGGGAAACGCCCGCCCCAACCAAGGACCGGGACAACTGATCAGCCCTCGTCGCCGCCCAGCACCTGCCGCACGAAGGGGATGGTGAGCCGCCGCTGGGCCGCCAGTGAGGCGCCGTCGAGCCGGTCGAGCAGCTGAAACAGGCCGCCCAGGTCCCGGGCGTAGCGACTGAGCAGGAAACGGCCGGTGTCATCGGGCAATTCCAGCCCCCGGGCCGCGGCCCGGGCCTGGAGCCCCTGCAACTTGCCGACATCGTCCAGGGGCTCCAGGCGCAGGGTCAGTCCCCACTGCAGCCGCGAGGCCAAATCCGGCAGCACCAGGGAGAGATCGACGGGGCGGCGGTCCGCGCTGAGGATCATATGCCCGCCGCTGGCCCGGGTGCGGTTGAACAGGTAGAAGAAGTGCTCCTCCCAGTCCGCCTCGCCGGCCAGCACCTGCAAGTCATCCAGTGCCAACAGGTCCATGCTCTCCATACCGGCGAGCACGGAGCCGGGCGGCATCCCCTGGAACTCGTTTAACGGCAGGTAGGCGGCCTTGAACCCCCGCTCACCGGCCTCGCGGCAGGCCGCCTGCAGCAGGTGGCTCTTGCCCACCGGCCCCTGACCGTAGAGGAACAGCAGCCGATCGCCGAACCCCATGGCGGCACGCCGGACCGCGTCCAGGGCCTGCTGGTTGGCGCCGGCGACGAAGGAGTCCAGGCTGGCGATATCCGTCCAGCGGATATCCAGGGCCAACTGCTGCACCGGCGGGGCGGATGTGTTGTCGGAGTCTGCTACCATGTCGCGCCTGCTGGGGAGAGGCCCGCATTGCACCCCCTGGCCGCTGGGGTGTCAAGGGCCGCCCCACGCCCGTGCGCGGCAGCGTGGGGGCCGGGACTCGGCGGGGCGGAGCGCCACCGCGGCGTCACTGGACCCAGCGGTACCGCGGCGGCGTGCCATTCTCGCCATCACCCGCCCGCTGCTCCAGGCTCAACCGCCGGGACTGCTCCAACGCGCCCAACGCCCGTTCGGCGGGCACGGCCAGGTCGAGCTCCAGGGCCAGATCGCCGCCGCGGGCCCCCTGCAGGCGCGCCTCGCGCACCTCGGGCAGCCCCTCCAGGTACTCCAGCACCGCGGCATAGGCCCCCAGGCTGTCGATGGCCACCTGTATGCCGAGGGTCGCCTCGGCGTCGCCGCCCAGGGAAACGCCGCGCTGGCGGGCCAGGGTGCGCACGGCATCCTGCATCGCCTGCGCCACCAGGGCCTCCCGGCTCTCCGCCCGCGCCCGATCCTCCGCCAGGGTGCGGCCATCGAGCAGCACCCAACGCCCCTCCCAGTCGTCATCGCCGCGCTGGCGCAGCCCCAGGGCCAGGGCGGGATGGCGCCCATAGCGCTCACTGGCCTCGGCAATGCGGTCGGTGAATCCGGCCCAGACATGGCTGTAGCTGAGCCCGCGGCGATCCTCCAGGTCCAGCAGCGGCAACAGCGGCGTCAGGCCTGCCCCCGTCGCCTCTGCGCGGACGACCTCCGCCAGCGCCCCGTCACTGCCCTCGCCGACCAGCTCACGCGATGCGCCCACCTCCTCGCCGGCCCAGACGATCAGCCGTGCGCCCTCCCCCAGCCAGACCGCACCGGTGTAATCGGACAGGGCACCGCGCAGGGCCTCCGGGTCGAAGCGCGCCTGCAACCGCAGGTCGTCACCGGCCTCGCCACGGTAGGCGTAACCGGCCAGCAGCCGCTCGGGGGCGTCCAGCAACTCCGCCAGACCGCGGGCCTGGGCCGGCTCGTCGGCGCCGGTTATCCGCTGCAGGAGCCGGTCCAGCGCTACCGCCAGGGCCGTGGCCCGGTCGTCCTCATCGCGGGTCTCCACCGCCACTTCCACGGTGTAAAAGGGATTGGCACCGGCCGGCATGGCCCACGCCAACACCGCCAGGAGCATCATCAGGGGCAGAACTCGCATCGCTCACACTCTCCAGACCACCGGCCAAAGGGACATCGCCGGTAACATCAGCCGGCCGGGCTATATTTCGGACCACCGGATCGCTACCATATCGGGTTCATTTGACTATCGAGCCCCGGGGGAGTTGCAAGTGGGTCCGGATCAGGAAGGCCTCACCTACAAGGCGGCCGGCGTCGACATCGACGCTGGCAACGAACTGGTCGATCGCATCCGCGACGACGTCAAGCGTACCATGCGGCCCGGGGTGCTGGGCGGCCTGGGCGGTTTCGGCGGGCTGTTCGAGGTGCCGGTGGACCGCTACCGCCGCCCGGTGCTGGTCTCCGGCACCGACGGCGTGGGCACCAAACTGAAGCTGGCCATCGAGACCGGCCGGCACGACGGCATCGGCATCGACCTGGTGGCCATGTGCGCCAACGATGTGCTGGTCACCGGCGCCGAACCGCTCTACTTCCTCGATTACTACGCCACCGGCCGGCTGGACGTGGAGGTGGCCGCGGCGGTGATCCGCGGCATCGCCGAGGGCTGCCACCAGGCCGGCGCGGCGCTGATCGGCGGCGAGACGGCGGAGATGCCCGGCATGTATGCCGAGGGCCACTACGACCTGGCCGGCTTCTGCGTCGGGGTGGTGGAAAAGGACGAGATCATCGACGGCAGCCGCGTCGGCGCCGGTGACGCGCTGATCGCCCTGGCCGCCTCCGGGCCCCACTCCAACGGCTACTCGCTGATCCGCAAGGTGCTGGAGCGCGCCCCGGAAGGCGCCGCCACCGAGGTGGACGGCCAGCCGGTGGCGGACCTGCTGATGGCCCCGACCCGGATCTACGCCAAGCCGGTGCTGGACCTGATCCGCAATCTGCCGGTGCATGCCATGGCCCACATCACCGGGGGTGGCCTGCCGGAGAACCTGCCCCGGGTGCTGCCCGAGGGCCTGGGCGCCAAGCTGCAACCCTGGAGCTGGCCGCCCGTCTTCCGCTGGCTGCAGCAGACCGGTCAGATCGCCGAGGCGGAGATGCTGCGCACCTTCAACTGCGGCGTGGGCATGGTGCTGGTGGTGCCGGCCGAGCAGGCGGACGCCGCACTGCAACGCCTCCGCCAGACCGGCGAGACGGCCTGGCGGCTCGGCGAGATCGGCACGCACGAGGCCGGGGCGCCGCGGGTCCAGGTGGTGGCGGCATGAGCGAGGCACCGCGACAGCCGCTGCCGGTGGTGGTGCTGATCTCCGGCAGCGGCAGCAACCTGCAGGCCTTCATCGATGGCCAGGCCCGTGGTGAGCTGCCCATCGACATCCGGGCGGTGATCAGCAACAGGGCCGACGCCTACGGCCTGGAACGGGCCCGCGCGGCGGGCATCCCCGGCGAGGTGCTCTCCCACCGCGGATTCGACGACCGGGCCAGTTACGATCGGGCACTGGCCGAGGTGATCGACCGCCATGAACCGGGGCTGGTGATCCTGGCCGGGTTCATGCGCATCCTGTCCGACGCCTTCGTCACCCACTACCTGGGGCGGCTGATCAACATCCACCCTTCCCTGCTCCCCGACTTCCGCGGCCTGCACACCCATGAACGCGCGCTGGAATCCGCGGTCCAAGTGCATGGCTGCAGCGTCCACTTCGTCATACCGGAGTTGGATGCCGGGCCGCTGATCGTGCAGGCGGAGGTCCCGGTGTGGCCCGACGACACCCCGGAGACACTGGCCCGCCGGGTCCAGATCCAGGAGCATCGCATCTACCCGCTGGCGGTGCGCTGGCTGGCCGAGGGCCGGGTCTGCATGCGGGAGGGCCGCACCTGGATGGACGGCCGGCCGCTGGAGCAAACCCCGCGAATCACCGCGGACACCCGGGTGGAAACCCTGTAGGGCGGGGGCATCCCCGACCCAAGGAGGCTTAGACGACATGCGCCGAGTGTTGCTGGCAATCGGGTTGGGACTGGCCCTGTCACCCTGGCACGCCGGGCTGGCGGGCGAACAGGCCGCCACCGGCGAGCTGCCGCCCTTCGCGGCGCAGTACCGGGTGCATATGGGCGCCTTCACGGTGGGCGAGGGCTGGTTCCGCTTTGAGCGCCCCGAGGCCGACCGCTACCGTTTCGAGGTCGCCACGCGTCCGCGCGGCATCATCCGCATGGCCTACCGCGACGAGACCAAGGAGGTCAGCGAAGGCACCATCAATGGTGATCAGTTTCGCCCGGAGCGCTACCACTACCAGCGCAGCGGCCGGCGCAACGAGCAGGAGACCCTGCTGTTCGACTGGGCCGCCGGCAAGGCCCGGGACAAGGCCGGTGACTGGGAGGTGGACCTGTCCGATGGCGTGAAGGACCGGGTGGTGACCACCATGGCGCTGATGCAGGACCTGGCGCGCGGCCGGACCGGCGATAGGACCTACCGGGTGGCCGACGACGGCGATATCGATGAATACCAGTTCCGCCTCACCGGCGAGGAGACCGTCGAGACCCCCGTAGGGACCTACGAGACCATCCGTTACGTGCGCGTTCGTGAGGGCAGCAGCCGGGAGACCCGGGTCTGGTCGGCACCGGAGCTGCACTACCTGCCGGTGCGGGTGGAGCATGTGGAGTCCGACGGCACCACCTTCCGGATGACGCTGGACCGCCTGGAAGGGATGGAGCCGATGTAACGGGGCCCCGCCGCCGGGCCATTGCCGGCGGCGGGGCCGACCGGCATCAGGCGGCCGGATCAATCCCCGGGGCCAGACCCGCGGCCTCGATACCCGCGATGGCGGCCTTCTCATCCTCCGGCGAGGCATCACCGCTCACCCCCACCGCACCGATGATCTGCGCCTGGTCGTCCAGCACCAGCACACCCCCCGGGACCGGCACCGCCTGGCCCCCGGAGGCGGTGGCCACCGCCGCCAGAAAGGCGTCCCGCCCCTGGTTGCGCGCCCCCACCGTGCCGCTGCCGATGCCAATGCCCAGCGCCGCGCCGGCCTTGCCCCGCGCCACCTCAAAGCGCACGTTGCCGGAGCCATCCTCTCGCTCCGCCGCCACCACGTGCCCACCGGCATCCAGCACCACCACCGTCAGCGGCTGCAGGGCCAGTTCCCGGCCCTTGGCCAGTGCCCCGGCGATGATCTTACGGGCCTGCTCCAGCGGCAGGCTGACCTTCAAGCGATAAACGTCTGCAGGCATGTTGTCCTCCTCCACCTTGTCTTGGGATCGGTCCTGACCGGGCTACCGGGTCAGGTGGCAATCTGGTCATATGGTCAAACCAGCTGCAAGGATAACAGGCTACGGTGTCTGCGATCATCAACCGGCCCGGTGATCATTCCGTGGACCGCTGCAGCAGCCATTCGGCCAGCACCCGGTAAGGCCCGGGCCGCCCCCGGTCACCCGATTCCACCAGCACGAAACGGTCCACCGACCACTCCGGCAGGCTGACCGATCGGGGACGCGGCGGGCGGGCGTCACGGCGCAGGGTGACGTGCGGGCGAAAGCCCCGGCGCTCCGCCGGCACGCCGCAAGCGACCAGTGCCCGATTCAGCTGCCCGGCCAGTTCCGGCAGCGCAGGGGGCAGGTCCTGCTCATCCGGCGCCACATGGGCCACCCGGGCCCGGGCAAAGCCGCCGAGGGTCTGCAGCCGCAACGTAAAGGCCGGTGCACGCACCCCAGCGGCGGCCCGCTGCAGGCAAGCCACCTGCTCCGCGGTCACCAGGCCGGCAAAGGCCAGGGTGAGGTGCAGGTGGCCGCGGGGCACCGGGCGCCCGCCGCGCAGGCTGCGGGCCAGGCGGGCCAGGCCATCGCGCAAGGCCTCGTCCGGCCACAGCGCAAAAAAGACCCGGTGCCGGGTCGTGGCGGGTGTCTCTTCATCCATGACGCCTCCCTGTCCGCGGCAGCGGGAACCCCGAGCGGCCGCGGGCACTCTGGTACAGTATCGACGGCGGCCACCGGTGCCACCTGCAACCCCTCAACCGGATTCTAGCGTGATGATGTCAGTCAATCTGGGGCCACTGGCCCTGCCCCTGGACCGCCTTCCGCTGCTCGTCGCCCTGCTGGCGGCCCTGCTGCTGAGCTGGCTCATCGGCCGGCGCCAGGGCGGTAACGCCGATGGTCCGCTGCTGGTCACCGGCCTGATCGCGCTCATCGCCGGGCGCCTGGGCTTCGTGCTCCAGTACCGGAACGACTACCTGGCCGCCCCGCTCAGCTTCATCAACATCGCTGACGGTGGTTTTTCGCCGGTGGCGGCCGTCGTCGCCATCGCCGGCGTCGGCGGGTTCTACGCCCTGCGCCGCCCCCTCCAGCGCCCGGCGCTGATCGGAGCGCTGGTCGGTGGCCTGCTCACCTGGGGCGCGGGGATGGCCGCGGTGCAGCAGCTCAGTCCCGAGCCGCCCGCCCTGCCGGAGGCCCATCTGCAGACCCTGGACGGCCAGCCGCAGCCGCTCGCCGACTATCGGGACGGCCCCCTGGTCATCAACCTATGGGCCAGTTGGTGCCCGCCCTGCCGGCGCGAGATGCCCGTGCTCAGCGCGGTGCAGCAGGCACGGGACGATGTCACCATCCTGCTGGTCAACCAAGGGGAGACAGCCGACACCATCCGCACCTTTCTCGATGAACTGGACAGCCCCCTGGACCACGTCCTGCTGGACCCCCGCTCGGGGCTCTCAGCCCATTACGGCTCGGGAGCCCTGCCCACCACCCTGTTCATCGACGCCGAGGGCCGGGTGATCGACAGCCACCTGGGCGAGCTGAGCCGGGCACGGCTGTCCCGGGGCATCGACGCCATCACCGGCGACTGACCCAGCCTGACAGCGCGGGCCCGACCCACTACCCTTAGACGGAAACCTTTTCAGGTTGAACCTGCGGTGGATCCCGGTACTGTTGAGCGACCACCGGCAATCAACCGCACACATTTAGGAGACAGACCATGATGCGTTTCGCTCTGCCCGCCGCGATCCTGATCGCCCTGCCCGCCCTGGCCTGGGCTGACCGCCCCAACGTGGAACCGGGGCTTTGGGAACACACCAGCACCACCACCATGGAGGGTGAGTACGCCATGCCCGACCACATCGAGACCACGCAGGAGTGCATCACAGAGGAGGACCTGGACGAGGGCATCCAACTGCACGATGCGGAGGGCTGTGAGGTCATCGACCAGTCCATCAGCAGCGACGAGGTCACCTACCGGCTGCAGTGCGCCGACCCGCAAGGCGGCACCATGGAGATGGACATGCACATGCGCATGATGGGCGACCGCATGGAGGGCGAGATGACCGGGGACTTCGAGACCCCCATGGGCGAGATGAAGATGCGCATGGAGATCGTGGGGGAGCGGATCGGCGACTGCTGAGCGCGATCATGCCGTCGCCGCCCTGGCGCCCACCACCCACACAGATCGCGAAGGGAGCGCCTTTGGCGTCACCATTCGGCCCCTTTGCTAACACATAACGCATGAAGTGATAATAGCGGGTGCGGCTATTATCACGAGCGAGCATAGCAATGCAGCGTGGTCCGGCTGGAACCTTCGTGGAACGGCACATTGGTGGCGAACGGGTTCGCACCTTCGCGCCCTACCCCCTGCCCCCGGATCCCGGCCCACAGATAACCGGGGACCGGGCGAGACTCCATGAACAGGCGTTGTTGGCCTGCGGTCGGCTGGATGCGATCACCATGCTGCTGCCGGAACCCGACCTTTTCCTGTACGCCTATGTCCGCCGAGAGGCATTGGTTTCCAGCCAAATCGAGGGCACACAGTCCTCGTTCTCGGACCTGCTGCTGTTCGAGTTGGAGGAGGCTGCGGGGGTGCCCTTCCACGATGTCGTAGAGGTTTCCAACTACGTTGCCGCTCTGGACCACGGCTTGGCCCGAATCGGGGAGGGATTTCCGCTCTCCAATCGACTCCTTCGCGAGATGCACGCACACCTCCTCTCACGCGGGCGGGGTGCCGAAAGGCAGCCTGGGGCGTTTCGACGCAGTCAGAACTGGATCGGAGGCACTCGCCCGGGGAACGCCCACTTCGTGCCTCCTGCCTGGGAAGAGGTCGAGGACCACATGGCGGGGTTGGAACGCTTCATTCACGACCGTGAGTTGCCCTTCTCCGCCCTGGTAAAGGCGGCACTGGCGCATGTGCAGTTTGAAACCATCCACCCCTTTCTGGATGGCAACGGCCGCATCGGCCGCTTGCTCATTGCGCTCATCCTGCACCAGGAGGGGGTGCTGCATCAGCCGTTGCTGTACTTGAGCCTCTACTTCAAACAGCATCGGGCCGAATACTACCGTCTGCTTGACCAGACCCGAAACGTGGGCGACTGGGAGGCCTGGCTGGATTTCTTTCTGGATGGGGTGCTGGTGACGGCAACCGGTGCGGTCGATACCGCCCACCGGCTGCTGGCCCTGTTTGCGGAAGATCAGCAGCGCATCGAAGCACTTGGGCGGGCGGCCGCTAACACGCTCCGCATTTATCAGGCCCTGCGCACCCGTCCCCTGGCCAATATCAATGACCTGGCCAGTCGCGCCGGAGTCAGCTTCCCAACCGCGTCCCGAGCCGTGGCTGCACTCGAAAGGCTTGGGATACTGCGCGAAATCACGGGGCGGAGCAGGGATCGCATCTACGCCTATGACCGGTACATCACCATACTCAATGAGGGCGCCGAACCCCTTTAACCATGGGACCCGGCTACGCGTGCCGAAGCCACTCTGTTCAATCGTGGGGGAGCGGCTCGGCGACGGCTGAGCGCGAGTTCAGCGGGAACGGATTCGCCGCAGGAACGCCTCCGGCCCCAGGTGGAGGCGGTTGTCCTCGTTGTCGAGCATCCCCTCGTCCAGCAGGGCCTGCAGCGGGGCCTGAAGCCGCTGGCGGGCATGGATCGTGAGCCGGGTGAAGCCGATCCGGTGCAGCCCGTTGTTCAGCGCGTCGTCCACCGCGATGCCCTCCGCCGCCAGCACGGCGTGCAAAAGGCAGAGCATCAACTCGCCATCATGAACGTGGTCGAGCTGACGGGTCTTCCCGGGGGCCGTGCGCCAGTCCCGGTATGGCGGCAACACGAACTGCCCGGGGCGGGCGATGAACGCGTGGCAGAGCGCCAGCTCGCCCGCCGTCTCCAGACGGGCCAGGCGGCCCTCAATGCGACCACGGATACGCGAGCCCAGCCGCGCCACACCGGCCCCGGTGAGCAGCCGATCCGCCAACACCAGAACGTGCACCGGCCCCTCGACCCACACAACCTGGCGTATGGCCCGATCCAACGCCTCATCCCCAATATCGTGGAAACTGTCGGTCCCGCCCAAACCCAGACCGGCCGGATCCACCGCCTGATAGGGGATCAGCCGGAATGTCGGTGTCCAGCGCTGCGGGGTGGCAGGCCGCTCGGGGCACAGCGCGGTCCCGGTGGCGTCGTCATCCGCTGCCAGGATCAGCGCCTTGTGGAGCGCCACCGCAGCGGCGAAGCCCTCCGACAGATCATCACTCATCGCTCACCCTCCAGCACCAGGTCCACCCCCAGCGCCTCGGCCAGCAGGTCGATCATCTCCTCCTGCAGGATCGTGCGGGGCCCCGCGGCCAGGCAGGCATCATCCAGCGCGAGCAGGGCCTCCGCCCTGGCGGACTGCGGCGCCCTCGCCCGGAAGGCCAGCGCCAGTTGATGAAGCAGGCCGAGAATCCGCCTGGGGCTGCGATCCGCCTCACGCTCGCCCAACCAGCGGACGAGCTGTTGCCCCGCCACGGCGGCATCGGTGGCCAGGGCCCGTCCGGCACCGCGGTCGGCCCCTTGCAACCCGACGGCATCCGCGTCAAAGACCGTCCGCCCGCGCCCCAGCGTCGTCACCACGAAGAGCAGCCCCGCGAACAGATCCCGCTGCGGCTCCTGATCCAACGCCACCCCCTGGGCACGTACAATCTGCTCCCCGACCCCGGCGACCTCGCCGGCGGACAGCCCCAACCGCTCGCGCTCACCGCGCACCCGTTCGCGCCAGGCCACGAGGGCCTGAACCCCGCCCAGGATGCCACCGAGCAAGGCGGCGACGGCCTTGAAAAGACCGCCGACCAGGGCCACCAACCCGGCGAACAGCAGATACACGCCCTGCAGGTGCGCGGCCTTGTGCCCACGGACATGCACCCCCCCGAGCTTGAACGAGGAGCGCCCGGGCCGCACCCAGTTAAAGGCCCCCACCGGGGTCTTGGTGGAGACGGATACGCCGCTCTTGGAGAGATTGATCCTGGCCGCGTCCGACCCGTAACGGCCGCGCAGGATAAAGCGGCCGTTCTGCAGGGCCACCTGGGTGTTCTTGGCCAGTCGGGTGGAGACCCGCACGCCCCGCCGGGTATTGCCGGTGAGATTGACCCCGGCGACCCGGGTGTGGGCCCGAAGCGATATCCCCCCGGTCCGGCTGGCGCGCAGGTACCTGCCGGTGTGCTCGATCCGCTTCTGGCGGCCGGTGCGGTCCTTTTCACCGATTTTCAGGAAGCCCATCGGTACCCCGGGAAGCCCGTAGCCGCGAACCGTCGGAAGCATCCAGAAGCGGATTGCGGCACGTTTTAGATCGCTCTTGGCACACGATCTGCCTCGGCCACTTCATTTCAGACCTCGCTCAGGCTCTTGATGATCTGGCTACCGAGCTGCCGTGTGTTCAGCGGATTGCCGTTGCTGTTCAGCAGGCTAAGGTGCAGCCTCCTGGCCAACCCCCGAAGGGTTGGTTTTGCCGGCACCAAAAGCGCCCCCGCCTGCTCGACCTCAATGCTCCCATTCTCCAACTCCCGGACTGTGTAGCTGTAGGGTCCCGGATGATTCCATCGCGCCAAGGAGTCATCATTACTGGCTGGCGCGAGAGGTGCTGGGTACGATCATCCGGGACCCTACAGTTACTCTTTGCGCAACGCGCATCACACCCCCTCCACCTCGATCCCATGCACCGCCAACCACTGCTTTCGCTGCTCGTAGTCCGGCATGGCCCGTTCCAGCCTGCGCCAGAAGGCGGGGGTGTGGTGGGGCTCGTGCAGGTGGATGAGCTCGTGGACGGCCACGTACTCGGCGATGGGCCGGGGCAGCAGGATGGTCTTCCAGTGGAAGTAGACCCACTCCCCCTTGCCGCATGAGCCCCAGCGGTAGCCCAGGTCCTGCACTTTGACACCAGCGGGCGACACCTCAAGTCGCCTCGCGTGGGCATTGACCTGGCGGGTGAGCCAGTCGGTGGCCCGCCGGGTGTACCAGCGGATGAAGTGCTGGCGGGCGTCCGGCAGGGCGTCTTCGCGCAGGCGGAAGCGGCCGGCGTCCAGCTTGAGGGGCGCGGTCTGTTCCGATGCCGGCACTTTCTTCAGCCGGTAGCTCCGGCCCAGGTACAGGAAGCCCTCGCCGTCCACGTATTCCTTTTTCGGCAGCGGGCGGTGGCGTTCCGCCTTCTCCGCCAGCTTTTTGTAGATCCAGTAGCGCTTCTCAGTCACGAACTCGCGCATGAGCTGCGGGTCGGTGCCGGTCGGGGCGGCAATGACCAGCTCGCCCTGGCGGTCCACGGTGATCTCCAGGGTCTTCCGTCGGCGGCTCTCCCGCACCCGGAAGGTCAGCTCATCCACCTGGAGCTGGCTCATGCGTCCACCAGCCGGTCGTGGTTGGCCCGGGCCAGGTCGAAGAGCCGCTCCACCAGGGCCTCCACCTCCTCGACCGACACCAGATCCATCTCCATCAGGCGCTGGAAGAGGTGGCCCCGCAACCGCTCCTGGTCGGGGATGTGGGAGGGTTTCCAGAAATCGGGCACGACGATCTCGTCCTGGATGATGCCCACCAGTTCCTCGGTGGCCTTCAATAGCCGCGCCTGCTCGTCCGCCTCGGCCGGGCCGGATGCCGCGCCGGTGGTCTCCACCAACTCCCGCCAGAAGGGGACGGCGTGGGTGGGGAGGTCGGCCAGGTCCTCGCCCGCTACGGCGGCGCCTTCCTGCAGTTGGTCGATCAGCCCCTCCAGGGCCTCCACCTGGTCCTTCCACTGGCCGTCCAGTTGCTGCAGCAGTTCCTCCAGCCGCTCGCTGAGCCGACCGTACTTCACCGGGTCTTCGTCCATGTGTTTGCGGACGTGGGAGCGGATGGCGTGCTCCATTTCGGAGGCCTTGGCCCGGTCCCCCACCTGGCGGCCCAGGTGCTTTTCGAAGTCGGCGTCGGTGAGCTGCACCGGGGGGATGCGCGGGTCGATGCCCAGGGAGATGACGTACTCGTCGATGAGTTTGCGCACCTTGTTGCCCACGTCGCGCCCCAGGGAGGGGGTGTCCTTGTAGCGGTTGCGGGCCAGGGCGTGGATGTAGGCCAGTTGCTTGGCGTCGTTGACGAACTCCAGCGCCTCCGGCCGGGGCAGCACGTCATCCAGGCTGCGGCTGAACTCCTTGAGTTTGACGGTGAACTCGGCCCGCACCCGCTCGTCCGCCAGCGCCTGCACCGCCTCCTCCACGTCCTCCAGGCTGTCCACGCCCCGCTGGCGCAGCACGTCCACCGTGCGCAGGTGGCGGTCGCGCAGCAGGGGGATTTCGTCGGAGAGGCTTTGCAGGGCGCCGTCGATGTCCTCCTCGCTGTAGGCCGCCAGGGCGTCCTTGAGGTGGTTGGCCACCCCGAAGTAGTCCACCACCCGGCCGTGGGTCTTGCCGTGGCCGGTGCGGTTGACCCGGGCGACGGCCTGGAGCAGTTCCGCCTCGCGGATGGAGCGATCCAGGTACATCACCCCCTCGATGGGGGCGTCGAAGCCGGTGAGCAGCATGGATTTGACGATCAGGAAGGCAAGAGGATCGGCCTTGTCCGGGTCGTCGTGGGTCAGCGGCTTTTTGAACCGCTGGATGTGGCTCTCCACCGCCGCCCGGTCGCTCCACCGGGCCCAGGCGGAGTCGTCGTTGTTGCCGCCGCTGATGACCACGGCGAATTCCAGCCGGCGGAGGGTGTCCCGGTAGCGCCAGGCCTGGATGGCCGCCTGCACCCGCGCGGGCCGTTGCAACAGCCCGGAGTCGTCCAATTGCTTGTCCTCCACGGGGAGCGCCACGGCCTCCTGGAGCAGCGCCTCCCGGGCCTCGTTCAGGGCCTCCTGGTAGCGCACGGCGGCCCGGCGGCTGTAGGCCACCAACTGCGCCTTGTAGCCGTTGGGAAGGATGTGGGTGACGTAGTGGCGCAGGATGTCGGCGGCCTTCTCGCGGATGAGCTGCGGGGCCTCGAAGATCTGCCCCTTGGTGGCGTACTTCTTCTTGATGGCCTCCAGCTCGTCCTTGGTGTGGTCCCGGAAGAGGTCCTCGAACAGGCCGTCCAGGCTGGCGCCGTCCTTGATGGCCCCCTTGGCGGTGCGCCCTTCGTAGAGGATGGGCACGGTGGCGCCGTCCTGCTCCGCCTCCTTGATGGTGTAGCGGTCGATGTAGTCGCCGAAGATATCGTGGGTGCGCTTCTTGTCGCCCATGATGATGGGCGTGCCGGTGAAGCCGATGCGGGCAGCGTTGGGCAGGGCCCGCATCAGGTTGGCGTGCAGGTCCCCCGCCTGGGTCCGGTGGGCCTCGTCCACCAGGACCAGGATGTCCTCGCTGGTGTTCAGCACCTCGAAGGGCTCGCTGCGTTTGGGACGGGCGGGGACGGTGTAGCGGCCGGGGGTGTCGGCGGCCTGCCGGCCATCGGCCGCCCTGCCCTCCTCCCGAGTGGCGTCGGGGTCCTCGTCGGCGGTGTCCGGGTCGCGGTACTTCTGGATGGTGCCGAAGACCAGCCCCGGCCCCTCCCGCGCCAGCAGCCGTTTCAGGCGGGTGGTGTCAGGGGCGGTCTCCACCGTCTCGCCGGTGAGTTCGGCGGTGTCGGAGAGCTGGGCCTGCAGGTCCTTGCGGTCGGTGATGACCACCACTTTGAACCGGCGCAGGTCGGGGTCGGTGCGCAGTTTGCGCACCAGAAAGACCATGGACAGGCTCTTACCGCTGCCCTGGGTGTGCCAGATGATCCCGCCCCGGCGGTCGATCTCGCCATCCTGCGCACGTGTCTTACCGCTCTTCAGCCGGTGGATGGCGCGGGTGACGCCGCGATACTGCTGGTAGCGGCAGACCACCTTGATGGTCTGGCCGCCGGCGTTCATGAACAGGGTGTAGTGGCGGGCGATATCCAGCAGGGTGTCGGGGGCCAACAGGCCGGCCACCAGCCGCTGCTGGGCGGAGAGCGTCGCCACCCCCAGCGCCTCGGCCACCTCCGACTCCCGCCGGGGCACCACCGTCTTCCAGCTCAGGTAGTGGGCGAAGGCCGCGCCCACGGTGCCCGCCCGCGCCTCGTCGAAGTTGCTGGCCACCAGCACCTGGTTGGTAGCGAACAGGGCCGGGGCGCCCTCGTGCTCTTCCACCTCGAAGTCCTGAAAGCGCTGGTCGTGGTAGCGGCGGAGCTGGTCCACCGCGTCGCTGAGGCCCTCGGGGGCGGTGCGGCTCTTGCACTCGATGACCACCAGGGGGATGCCGTTCACGAACAGCACCAGGTCGGGGATGACGTGCCCCTTGCCGGTGTCGTGGCCAGGCGGGCACTTCACCTTGAACTGGTTGACCACGGTGAAGGTGTTGTTGGCCGGGCGGTCCCAGTCGATGAAGCGGATGGTCTGGCCCCGGCCCCCGTCCCAGTCGGGCAGCCCCTCCACGGTCAGCCCCCCGACCAGCCGTTCGGTGGCCTGGCGGTTGGCCTCCATGACCTTGCTGGCGGGCAGGCGGGTGATGGCGGAGACGGCCTGGTCGAGCCGGCGGGCGTCCAGCCAGGGATGGCCGTCGCGCAGGTTGATGGCCTGCAGGCGTTCCCGGAGCAGTGGTTCCATGACCACCTGGGCGAAGCTCTCCCGGTGGGTGGCGGCGGGGTCCTCCGGCGAGCCGGTCACGTGCGTCCACCCCAGGCCGACCAGTTGGTCGATCAGGGGCTTTTCAACGTCCGTGTACTCCGGGCCGGCCATAAAGCGCTCCGGGTGGGTGAGCCTGCTAGCAGGATACCAACTTCGTGGAGAAGGTCACGTCTAGCCCCGAAATCGGGCTGGTAGACACCACTCAGGCGGGCTCAGTCGCCACGCGGCACGTCACGTGGCGATGACCTGAAGATCCGGAGTCCGGCTGGTCAAACGCGCCAACGCCAACTCAATGAGCTGATCCGAAAACAGCCGTAGCTTGCGCTGACCGGCAATGTCGTCTGGCCAGCGCCGCAGCCCTTCTTTAACGTCCGCTATTGTGGGCGCGACACCCTCCTGCCAGATAAGCCAATCCAGGGTGGCCAGCACCTCGAGACCGAGGGGGGACTGAAAGCCATCGATAAGGTCGTCGACCTCCTGCAGCACTCCAAGATAGGGGCGGACCTCCGCGCTGCGCAGGTAAATGCCCAGCTTGTCGCGCCGCGCCTCATCGAACCAGACCACTTCTTCAGGGCCCGCGTCGTTGATGCGTTTGTCACTGCGCAGATAGCTGCCATCAAGCCCATTGAGCAGGTGGCGCAACCGATCCGAATACGGCCCATAGCGAAGAGCCTTGAATTGCAGATCCAGTGGGTTCTCCAGGCCGTGGTCGATGATGCGCCGCTCGATTAGCCAGGCCAGCTTCTGCACCTCCAGCAAGGAGCACTCCATCCCCAGCACCCAATACCGACGCACCAACTCGGCAATCAAGGCACGGGCCGGTGTCAGCTTCTCCACCCCGGAGCGCTTGGCCACATTTTGGTATTGACGGGTCGGCTCGAAGACCACCACCCGCACGTCCTGCAGGTCGCGCAGCGCCGACTCGATCCGGGGCCGCACCTGTGCCCATGGCAGCCCACCATTGCCGCACCCCAGCGGCGGAAGCGCGATGGACCGAATCCCATTCACGCGGATCACCCGTTCGAGGTCCCGCAGGCCGGAGTCGATCCACTCCATCCGCGTCTTACCGCGCCAATGCTGCTTAGTGGGGAAATTGATGATCCAACGCGGCCCGAGCAGTGCACTCCGTTCGTGCACGAACATACGACCCGGCACCACCTCCCGGTTCTTGCACGCCGCCTGGTAGGCACGAAAGTTCTCGGGGAAGGCCTCTTTGAACATCAGGGCGACCCCCTTGCCCATCACACCCACGGTGTTGACGGTATTGACCAACGCCTCCACATCGGCGTCCAGAAGGTTGCCTCGGGTGTACTCAATCATGAGAAGAACCAGTTGGGCCGCGTGACCACCTTTAACTGAAGACCGACAGCCAACGCCTGACTCTCGATGTCGGCCCGTACCCGATCAGTATACGCACCGATACCCAGCAGTGCAGAGACAGGCAAGTGGTGGTGAATCAGCGCCTCTGCCTGATAGCGCTCCGTCTTCTCCGGCGCTGAGCAACAGTAAAGGCCGTGCTCCAGAACCCATGGGAGGTTATCCCGGTGCATGATGCGAAAGATCAGGGCCTTCTCGGGATTGAGACCATGCGACCAGTCATTGGCCATGATTACACCTGCAACCTACCGCTGCCCGCCGATTCCGGCGCGTCGCCGAGCGGACGGGTACGCCGGAATCAGCAGGCTCTGGAGGTGGTCGTCGTCCCGGACCCAGCCGCGCTGGAAGTCGGGGAGCTGGATCTTGCCGGTGGTGATGTCCTTGAGCAGTTCCGGCAGGGAGCGTTTGGTGCTGTCGAAGGTGGTCATGGCGGGTCCTTGTGCGGTGCTGTCCTGATTTGGTGAAGGTGTCGGTTATGCTGGCGTCGTGGCCTGGGCCTTGTCGAGAAGGGGGGTGACGCGGACGCGGCCGGTTAGCAGGTCGTCCATGACCCCTGCTTTTTGCGTTCTCACTTTGGCAATCTTGATCTTCTCTTCGTCAATCTGCTGATTGATTGCCTCAAGGCTATTTGAGATAGCCTTCTGCTCAGCCGTTGGTGGCTTGCAGAACCACATCATTCTCAATGATGCTTGCGTTATTTTCGGCTGGGCCGAACCATTTACCCAGCGCGAATAATCCTTTTGCTCAAGCACCTCAACCAAGAACCGGGTGTCGCAGTCATCTTTTGGAGAGTATATGTGCGCATGATTATTCACCCAGAACCTTCCAGTAACAGGGAATGCCAACGGCAAGTTCCTAGATACAACGTTCTCACCATCCTCCCCAAGAAGAACATAGCTTCCTTCAAATAGATATCCCTCAACCCAATCAATTATCCCGGAGGCTCCATAGTATGGATATGTGCCATGTTTGCGCTCCGACTTTTTGAGCGGAATTCGCTGTCCATCATGATTTTCCGCCATTTCATAAAGCCTGACTGCGTTCCACTCCCTCGGAATCAACCCCAGCGGCGATTCCTTGTAGAGCTCCGGTGCCTGCTCGGGGCTGGGGCGTAGCTGGCCGTTGTCGTCGATGCCGCGGGTCAGCAGGTCGTGGAGCAGGCCTTCCTTGACCTTCTCCAGCTTGGCAATAAGCGCCTCGGTTTTCTGGATCTGGGTGTCGAGGGTGTCGAGGATTCGGGCAATCAGCCTCCTTTCCGGCTCTGAGGGCAGCTCAATCCTTAAGGACAAGAGCACCCCGGGGCTAAACCGTTTGTGGCTATTGGTCGAACCAATAGCCATGCGATCAAGGTGGCCTGCAAACCTCTTGTTCGAAAAAAGATGGCCCCAGAACCTGAGGTGCTCTTTGGCTTTTGGTTCAAGACAAACGAATTCTGTTGAGGCGCAATGACGCTCGTCTTTTCCCACCGATTCAAGCACAGATACCCGAGGTTTCCTTGGGTTCAACTTTGAAACCAGCACGCAAGGCTTGGTGATATTGACTTTATTGCTTTCGATCGAAGAGCCTTTTTCCACCGTAGGTCCCCCTGTGGCGTCCCAAGCGGGCAGGCTATGGTGATAGAACTCGGTATTGGGGGCCGCATTCGGGATCACCGCACTAGTGTTGATGGTGAATATATTCCCGAGACTGACATCTGGCCAACTGAGATCAGACATACCCCAAGCCCTCCAAATACCCCCGCAACTCCCTCGCGGCGGCATCCCGCTCCGCCTCGATGTCCGCCAGCGTCACCCGGTACTTGTCCCACCAGGTCTCGAAGGCGGCCACCACCGTCTGGCGCTGTTGCCGGATATACCGCGTCAGGATGGCCCGCAGTTGGTCGTGCAGGATGCCGCCCACCAACTCGGCGGCGGCGGTCTCGTCCAGGGCGTCCACGGCCTCGTTCAGGTGCTGCTCGAAGCTGGCCACCTTGGCCTTGCGCTGTTTGTTCACCGCCGTGCGCTCTTTCTTCCACGCCTTGATCTGCTCCGGTGTGGGGGCGTCGTCGTCCTCGTCGCCCTCCCCCGCTTCGGCGTCGCCCTCCTCCTCGGCCCTGGGCTTGGCCTCGGCGGCCTTGATGCGGGCGTCCAGCTCGGCCTTGCGGGCGGCCAGCTCTTCCAGTTCGGCCACGTAGTCTTCCAGCAGGTGGTGGACCAGCGGGTGGTCCAGGGGGTTGGCCTTGCTCTGGTCGTCCTCCAGCAGGCTGATGATGCTGGTGCGCCAAGCGTCCGCCACGCCCAGGCAGCCCCGGGCCTGCAGGGTGCGGAACTCGTTTTTGTTGTCGAACCAGAACCCGGCGATGATCCCGCGCACGGCGAAGCGGTCGAGCATGCCCATCGGTTCCAGAGCGGCGGCGAAGCTGCCCAGCAGCTCGTCCCGCAACCGGGTCAGGCGGCCGCCGTTGCCGGAGAGGCCGGTGATGCTGCCGCCGTGTTCGGCCCACCAGGCCTCGAAGGCGGTCAGCACCCGCGCCTCCTTCTCCTGCACGCCGGCATCCCCCTCGATGGCGGGCTTGAGGTCGCGCTTGTCGGTCAGGGCCGGGGGGAAGTCCACGTAGTCCGGGTCGTCGGACCGGGACTGGAACAGGCCCATGGGGTCGAGGCCGTGGGCGTCGAACAGGGGCCGTTTGGCGTGGATCTCCTTCACCGGCACGCCGCCCTTTAGGTGGGCGCGCACGTCCTGGGGCTCGGGGGGCGGGGTGTTGTCGGCGTAGCGGCGGATGTTGAGGTTGTAGTCGTTCTCGCGCAGGGTCTCCAGGGGCACCACTTCGGCGAAGCCGGGCACGGCCTCGAAGGCCTCGTAGGTGCTGGCGATCTTCTCGATGTGTTCCGGCAGCAGGTGGTTCTGGGCGCGGCCCTCGTGGTACTCCCGGTCGGCGTTGATGAACAGGACCTTCCCCTGGCGCTCGGCCGGCTTGGCGCCCTTGGCCCGAAGCACCAGGATGCTGGCGGGGATGCCGGTGCCGTAGAAGAGGTTGGGGGCCAGGCCGATGACCGCCTCCACCAGGTCGTCCTCCAGCAGCCCGGCGCGGATGCGCTTTTCGTCCCCGCCCCGGAAGAGCACGCCGTGGGGCATGACGGTGGCCAGGCGGCCGTTGGCGTTGAGGCAGGCCACCATGTGCTGCAGGAACATCAGGTCGGCCTTTTTCGCCCCCTCCGGCACGCTGCCGTAGCGGAAGCGCTCGGGGAAGTGCTGGCTGGGGGTGTAACCGATGGAGAAGGGCGGATTGGTGAGGATGCGGTCGAACCGCTTCAGCTCGCCGCCTTCCACATGTTGGGGATCGGTCAGGGTGTCTTCGTTGCGCAGGTCGGCGGAGCTGATGCCGTGCAGCAACATGTTCATCTTGGCTATGGCCCAGACGGAGCCGGAGGCCTCCTGGCCGAAGAGGTTGAGCAGGCGCGGATCGCCCCCATGCTCTTCCAGGTACTCCTTGGCCATGATGAGCATGCCGCCGGAACCCATGCAGGGGTCATAGACGCGGTGGCCTTCCTGCGGGTCCATCAGGCGGACCATCATGCGCACCACCGGGCGCGGGGTGTAGAACTCGCCCCCCTTCTTGCCGGCGGAGTCGGCGAAGTCGCGGATGAGGTATTCGTAGGCGGCGCCCAGCAGGTCGGGGAACTCGAAGTCCTCGTTGCGCAGGCGGTACTCACTGAAGTGGGCGATGAGGTCGCGCAGCTTCCGGTCCGGCAGGGTGGTGGAGCCCACCTTGCGGGTGAAGTCGATGTGCTCCAGCACCCCGGCCAGGCCGTGGTTGTGCTCTTCCAGGCCGGCCAGGGCCTTGTTGAGGGCGCTGCCCACGCCCTGGTGGGCCTCGTTGAGCAGGTGGTCCCAGCGGGATTGGGGCGGGACGAAGAAGTCCGCCTTGTACCAGTGGGGCATCTCGATGAGTTGGGCGATCTCGGCCTCGCTCTTGCCGCTGGCCTGGAGACTCCCGCGCACCTCCTCCCGGCGCTGGTCGAAGACGTCGGAGCAGCGCTTGAGGAAGAGCATGCCGAAGATGTATTCCTTGAACTCCGAGGCGTCCATGCGGCCCCGGAGGATGTCGGCGGCCTTGAAGAGATGGCGTTCGAGTTGGTTGAGGGTGAGGATCATGGGGTGTTGGTGTCCTTCGAGGGTCTACTCCATTTCAGGGCATCATATCCGTGCAGGGCGCTGAGGGTCACGCGCCGGGCGTGCCGACCGAGGTCAGCAAAGCCGTTATCAGCACGATCAGAATGGCTATGACCGCCTCGATCCGGATGCTGCGCCGGAGTCGCAGCGGCGCAGCAGGCGCTGCATTCTCGAACGCGGGCACCAGCCAGAGCTTGTTCATGGCGGCAAATAACAGCAACAAACCGACCGCAGACACCTTTCCGAGCAGGACCTGGCCATACGCTGTGGTGAGCAAGGGCTGTAGACCCCCCAGCAATTGCCAGGCCAGGGCAACACCCGCGACCACGAGCACCCCAACGGCGAAGGTCGCCAGTTGTCCAAAACGTCTCAGGATGGCCGCCGCTTCCCACCGGTCCTGGCCATAAGAGACTTGGTGCAGGGGCGGTAATGCGGCCAGCCAGAACGCCACACACAGAAGGTGCAGCATCAGAAGCCCCATCAGGAGGGTGCGAGGCTCACGGACGGTGTGGCCCACTTGCACGAACGCCGACAGCACCAACGCGCAGCCGGCGGTGGCCGCGACCACCCGCAGTGGCATCGGCAATGGAACGCGCAGCAGTCCGAACTGGAGCACCACCAACCCCCCGGCCATCAGCAGGAGTTGGATACCGAAGGCGCCATCGAGCAACATCATGAGCAGCATCGGATCGGTCGCCGCAGACAGCGTGCCGCCACCGAGGAAGCCCGCCTGGAGTGGCCATTTCAATAGGAGCAGGACTAACGCGGCGGCGGCGGCCAATGCCCCCATCCGCCGCGCGCTCTGGTGCGCCCGGTCCGGCCCGCCTCGGAATACGAAACGGAATAACACCGACCCGACGGCCAACAAGGCCCCCAGGTAGATGCCCGCATCCACCAGGATCAGCAGCACCGACCAGGCATCTTGGTCCGCCAGTGCTGATACCCAGGCCATTGCTTAGTCCTCTACGCTGAAGCTGAATCCACCGGACATCATGTGGCCGTCCCGGGCCAGACCACGCCAGCGAACCTGATAGGTCCCTGGCGCCAGTTCATCCGCCGGGGCCACGCGGTAGTCCTCGGTCGGCTCGTTGCCGGGCACATCCACCAGTCGCACGCGCCCCTGCGGGCCGGTCACGTCGAACTGCGTAATGCGCATTGCGCCGTCAAAATAGATGCCAATCTCCTCCGGACTGCCTTGCACGGTAGTCCCTTCCTCAGGGAGGGTGCCCAACTCGCCCTCATGGGCCATGAGCGGGGCGCTCAACCCCATCATCACGGCCACAAGTCCGGCCAGGCCAAGTTTGAGGTATGCCTTCATGGTCAAGTCTCCTTGGAAATTAGTGCGTTTAATGAAATTGGGGCAGTGGTTCTGAATACCACCGCACCGGCCGCCCCTTCCGGATCAATGGTCGTGGTGGTCGCCGTGCCCGTGGTTACCGTGGTGTCCGTGCCCGTCACGCCGGGGCGTTGGCAGGTCCTCGGCCCCCGCCCCGGCGAGCTTGCCCCGGCGCACCGGGTTGCCAAAGTCGGGGTCGTCGCTCACCCGCCACGCCACTTCGCCATCCGGATGCCAGTACCAGCCCGGGTCGGAGAAATCACCGGGCGCCAAATCATCCCGGACCTTGACCAGGGTGAACATCCCCCCCATGCCGATCGTGCCGAAAGGCCCCTCGCCCATGGCCATCGCGAGCGTATTGTCCGGCCCGCGCATGTGGCCGCCATCGGTATGGGCCTGGTGATCGGCCATGCCGTGCTGGCCCATCGCCATGTATTCGGGCAACAGGGTGCGGATCTCCTCTTCGATACCGGACTGGTCCACCCCGAGCGGGTTGGCGATGCCATGCCCCATGGGGTTCATGGTGTGGTGGGTCATGTGGCAATGAAACGCCCAGTCGCCCGGTGGAGCGATAAATTCGATATCCCGGACCTGCCCCACCCCGACGATCTCGGTGGTCTCCTTCCGCCATTGAGACCGGGGCCAACGCCCGCCATCCGAGCCGGTCACTTCGAACGACACGCCGTGCACGTGCATGGGGTGATTCCACATGGATAGATTGCCCATCCGGATACGCACCCTTTCGCCGGTCTTGGCCACCAAGGAGTCAATCGCGGGAAATACCTTCGAGTTCATCGACCAAAGGTCGAAATCGACCATGATGGAGGGATCAGGCCGCCGGGTCCCCGGATGCAGCGCCCAGTTGTGCAGCAGGATGGCGTAGTCGCGATCCACCGGCTCTATCTCGCCGTCCTTGGGGTGGATGATGAACATCCCCATCATGCCCATCGCCATCTGCACCATTTCATCGGCATGGGGGTGGTACATATGCGTCCCATGCTGATTGAGCTCGAACTCATAGACAAAGGTCTCCCCGGGGTGAATCGGCGGCTGAGTGACGCCCTTCACACCATCCATTCCCGAGGGCAAATGAATGCCGTGCCAGTGGACGGAGGTGTATTCCGGGAGGCGATTCGTCACATAGATTCGCACCCGATCCCCCTCCACAGCCTCGATGGTCGGACCTGGGGTGGTGCCGTTGTAACCCCAGCATTTGGCAACGGATCCGGGGGCGAATTCGTGCTCGATCTCTTCCGCAACCAGGTGGAATTCCTTGACGCCGTCCTTGATCTCGTACGGCAATGTCCAGCCATTGGGGGTATGGACAGGCATATAGCCCTGGTCGGTGCGTTGTCCGGGCGTCCGGTCCCCCTCGTTGTGGTGGACGTGACCGGATTCGGCCATTACGCGGGTCAGGGTGGCAGCCGGCAGGACAGCGCTGGCGGCAAGCAGGAAATTGCGACGCTTCATCAATGATGCCCTCCGTGCCCAGAATGTTCGGTGTGGTCACCGTGCTCGTGATCGTGGGGCTCGCCATGGTCCTCGTGGTCGTGTCCATGGTCATGGTGGTGATGCATCTGCCCAGGCTCGCGTTCCAACTGCCCGATATCGAAATAGCCTTCGCGGCCGACGGGACCACCGGGTAGCGGTCCAGCCACGGCGTAAGCCAAATCTGCCCGGGCACGCCAATAGTCCCCGAGCTCCGCCACCGTGCGGCGCCAGTCGCGAAGCTCCTCCTGCTTGTGCTCCAGCAGGTCGAACACGTCGTCGAACATGTAGTTCACCCGCTCCTGGATGCCGGCCATGGCGATCTCTCGTGCCGGGAGCAACTCTTCGCGCATCATCCTGAACCGTTCCCGGTGGTGGAGCAGCCGATAGTGCTGTTCGTGCACGTCAGCGATAATGGCGTCCGTCAGTCGATCCCTACGCGCTTCACCCTCCCGCAGGCGCGCCTCAGCCCGGTGTACGCCGCTCTGGTTCCGATTGAATAGGGGGAGGGTGAAGGTAATCCCGCCACCCCATAGGCGGGTTCCGTCTGTCTCCCGCTCGAACTCGATACCAGGCTCAATGTCGCCCAGCCAGCGGTAGCGACGGACCAGGGCGACCCCCTCAGTCATACCGTCCAAGGCCTTATCCAGAGCCGCCAGATCAAGCCGCCCGTCCAATGCCTGGTCGACAAGGGCCCCGGGGGCATCCGGGTCGGCAAGCGGCAAGGGCAGCGTCGCCGGCACGGACCAGTCCTCGATTTCGCCGGGGATCCCCATCAGGTGTGCCAGGTACAGCCGAGTTGCACGCTCCTGACGGCGTGCCTCCTCCAACTGCAATCTGGACTCGGTCGCACGAATACGCAGGTGAGCCTTGTCCAGGTCGGTGATGTTGCCGGCCTCATGGAAGCGCTGACCCAGTCGCAATCCCAAATCGGCCGCCCGGGTTTCCAGCGCTTGCACCTGTGCTTGCTGCCGCGCGGCGACGGCCTCATACCAGGCACGCTCGGTATCACTGGCCAGGGCGACCATGCCCTCGGTCAACTGCAGTCGGGTGGATTCCCAGTGCGACTCCGCGATGTCGATCCTGGCGCTACGCAGCAACCAGCCGGAAATCCCCCAGGCCAGGCCAATCCCGTATTCATTGCCACCGCCGCCCTCCGGGCGCAGCACGGAGAGCGACAGTGATGGGTTGGCAAACTGCGAGGCCTCAATGACGTCGGCGGCCTCCAGGTCCAGCCTGGCGTACGCCGCCTGCATACGGGGATTGCGCAAGAGCGCCTGGTGAATCGCCGATTCGAGTTCCAACTCTCCCCGCGGTTTCGGTAGCTCTTCCTCTGAAAGGGTCACCCCATAGGCCATGAGGTCCCCTTCCAAACGCTCTCTGTCCAAGTCGGGCACAGTCGTGGCGCATCCGGCCAAGAACAGGACCGACAAAACGGGAAGTGCAATTCGCTTTACCCGCATACCCAAATCCCTTGATCCAATAGGGTGGTCGTGCGTGTCCGAGGGGCGTCTGACCGCGGTGCGACGGCAAAGCCGCACCCCTTGGCAGGCGGCAACGGGACACGAGGATGAATCGCCGGCAACCCGGCGCTTTGAGGATCAGGAGCGAATTGGGGGACGGAAGGGGGTCGTGCGTCCGAGGCTGGCAACGGACGGGGCAGCCAGGACGGACGGCGTGGCCAGTGACACCTCAGTGACAACCGGTAGCGTGACAGCACCCTGGCAATACATACAGGTGGCGCAATTCGCTACACACCCCACATCCACGCAGTCCGCGTGGTGTTCATGGGCAGTGTGTTGCACGGGGTGACCCTGCCCCCCGCCCTCGGACAGAGAGGCATCGGCAGGACACGTCTCATGGCGATCGTGGTGATGCTGGCCGCATTCGGAGTGAGCGGCCGTTTGGCTTGCCGGCTCGGAGACGGACGACAAACTGGCATTGCCGGCAGCAACGGCGGGCATGCCGATCACTGCAAGCACTATCAACCAGCACATTACCCCTCTAAGCAAGGGTCTCACGGTAGCGGGCGTCTCCAAGGGGTAGAGTTCTTTAGACTTGTTGTCAGTATATATCCAACTGGGTGGCGGATGGCAAACGCGTGCGTTGAGCCTTCAAACGGAGGTCCGGCCCGACAGTATCGCCGGGCGGGGGACAGTGACCGTGTTCTTGTCCGAGTTCACTACGCTGCTGTCCGCCCCCGACACCAAAGCCAGTCACGCCGGCGTACCGAGCGCGGTGGCATGAAACCCCGTCGGGATTCCCCGTCAGTCCGTGCCGAAAAGACGTCGATCCCACCAGACCGGATGCGGGATCGAGGTTTCGATTTTGCCGAACTCGCGGTGCTCCGGGTTGATGAGCACGTTATGCTCGACCCGTGCAACGAACGACGGTACGAAGAGCACCACGGAACGTTGCTCCGCGACCCACCTGACCCCATACTCTCGCGCGGCTACGCAGTCTGGCGCCGCCCAATCGGGGAGGTGATCCTTGGTCACCATCTCGTAACTCAGCCCCCGGGGAAGCGTGATCTGGATGAAGTGCTGGTCTGGGGGCATAAGGCCGTCGGCGTGAGCAAGCTTCTCCAGCATCGCTGTCGAGTAGTGCTCACCCGCATATATCACGGGGGTTTCCGCGTCATTCCAGCGACCAGGATGGCGGGTCGATCCGGTGGCATCAAAGATCGGGAACTCCCCCGTGGGATCCCCGATTCGATAGGCCGTCAGCGTCCGGTCGAGACGCTGTGCCATTACGCCGCTGACCCGTACTTCAACCGGCCGAGAATCTCCACCACGGCGTCAGCGCCGTACTCGGTCTCGGTGGCCACCTCCAGCGGGACTCGCCCCTGGAGCATCTGGTGCGGCCGGCTCAGAAAAGCTCGGGCCAGGTCCTCATCCTTGTAAACGTCTTTTGCCATCGACCATACCCGCGCAATCCGCGCCAGGCGCTCGCTCTCCGTCCGACTCAGCGGCTCCCGCTTCTTGCGGCGCCGGCCCAGGGTCTGCTTCGTAATGATCAGCGTGGAGAACTCCCTGTAGCGCGGTGCGACGATCTTGTGGACGCGCTCGATCGAGCGAAGTGGCAGCCCGCTGGCGATCCTCGCGCTGAACATCAGCATTGTATAACCGCCGTGGACCTCTTCGAGGCCGAGCACATTGGCCATCTTGTGGATCTCGTTACCATGGATCATCTCGTTTGCCCTGCACAGGTGCCATGTGATACTCATTCTAGCACCAAGTGGTACGGCACGCCTTTAGGCTCAGCGAACACTCGTCTATGCGGCGGCCAGACGCCCCAGCGCTGGAGGTTGGCGGCCTGGTCTTCGGTGAGGGCAGTGCTGGCAACGTCCGGCGCCTGGTAGGTGACAACGTTCGTGGCCTGTCCCCTGCTTCGATTTGAGCAAGGAGGGAAGGTCAACTGTAACTACCCTGTCACCAGGGTGGTAGGTCGGTTAGGGCAGGATGACTAAGCCCTTGAATTGAATGGTGCCGACGGAGGGAGTCGAACCCCCGACCTACTGATTACGAATCAGTTGCTCTACCTACTGAGCTACGTCGGCACTGTCCGGAAGGAGCCGGGATTGTACCCGAGTGCCCCGGCGAACACCAGGGCTCCCCGGGTCAGCGGGCGGCGGCCTGGGCGGGCTCCGCCGGCTCGGCGGCTTCGGCGGTCTCCGCCCGGGGCTGCTCGCTGTCGTCGGGGTCGCCGTTACGGTAATGCACCAGCTTCCAGTAGCCTCCCAGGTTGGTCGGTCGCACCGCCAACTGCGGGAAGTCCGGCGTGTCCGGCAGTACGTCCAGGTCCATGTCGGGCCGGAACCCAAGCAGCCGGGAGAGGGGGCGCAGGCCGCGCTCCAGACCGCGCAGTAGAGGGTTGCGCGAGGCGAAATGGTTAATCACCAGGATATCCCCGCCGGGCCGGCAGACACGGCGCATCTCGGCGATGAGGCGGTCCGGGTTGGGGACCACCGACGCCACGTACATGGCCACCACGCAGTCGAAGCTGTCGTCCTCGAACTTGAGGTCTTCGGCGTCCATCTCAAGGAGGTCTTCCACTTGGCCGAGCTCCTCCTCGGCCACCCGCTGGCGGGCAATATCCAGCATGTCGGTGCTGATATCGATGCCGACTACGCGCGCATCCTGCCGGTAGTAGGGCAGCGACAGCCCGGTGCCCACCCCCACCTCCAGAATGCGCTGCTCCGGGCTGGGGTTGGCGATCTCTACGGCTAGCTTGCGCCCGGGGTTGAAAATGGGCCCGAAGAAGCGGTCGTAATGGCGTGCATAGCGCTTGTAGGCGCTTTTTATAGAAGATACGTCCATGATTCTATTGCTCGTCGCTGGGTGCGAACCTTGTGCGGCCCCTTGACCCCAAGTTGTAACCGTTCGTGGGACCGCCCGCAAGTGAAGCGCCACCGGCCGTGCCGGCGGCGGTGTGCCGTCAGGCGGTTTCCCGCAGGGCCTCTATGAAGGTGTCGACTGCGGTGTCGACCTGCTGGCGGCTGACGATCAGCGGCGGCAGCCAGCGGACCACCTGCCCGCCGAAGGCCCCGCAGCGGATCATCAATACCTTGCGCTTCTCCATGGCCTTAAGGATACGCGCGGCCCGGTCACCGTCGGGGCGCCCTTCGGCGTCCACCATCTCAGTGCCGATCATCAACCCCATGCCGCGCACGTCGGCCACCTCGGGAAACTCCGCCTGGACCTCCTTCAGCCGCTGCTTGAGGTAAGCGCCCTGCTCGGCGGCATTGTGCACCAAGCCCTCTTCCTCAATGACATCGAGGGTGGCCAGCGCCGCGGCACAGGCGACGGCGTTACCGCCGTAGGTGCCGCCCTGGGAGCCCGCCCAGCCCCGCTCCATCAGCTCGGAGGGGGCACCGACGCCGGACAGGGGCATGCCGCTGGCCAGGCCCTTGGCGGTCACCACCACATCGGGCTGCACCTCGAAGTGGCTGTGGGCCCAGAAGCGGCCGGTGCGGCCATAGCCGGCCTGCACCTCGTCGAGGATCATGAGCATGTCGTGCTGGTCACAGCGCTCGCGCAGGCCCTGCATGAAGCGGGTGTTGGCGGGCACGTAGCCCGATTCGCCCTGCACCGGCTCGATGAACACGCCAGCCGTCTCCGCCGGGGTGCTGTAGGTGGCGAAAATGTAGTCCAGTTCCCGCAGGCAGAAGTCGGTGGCGGCCTCCTCGTCCCAGCCATAGCGGTAGGTGTTGGGGAAGGGGGCTACCACCACGCCGCCCATCATGGGCTGAAGGCCGGCCCGCAGGCCGACACTGGAGGTGGTCATGGACAGCGAGCCCATGGTGCGGCCATGGAACCCACCGTGGAAGACGATGATATTGGGCCGGCCAGTGGCGTGCCGCGCCAGGCGCAGCGCCGCCTCGCAGGCCTCGGTGCCGGCGTTGGAGAAGAACAGCGCATCAATGGGACCGGGCATGTAGGCGCCCAGCCGCTCGGCCAGTTCCATAATGCCGGGGTGGCGCACGATGGCGTACTGGCCGTGCAGGAGCTTGTCCGCCTGGGCCTTGATCGCCGCCACCACCTTGGGGTGCGCGTGGCCGGTGGCGGTGACGCCGATGCCGGAAGTGAAATCGAGATAGCGGGTGCCGTCACGATCAAACAGATAGGCCCCCTCGCCCCGTTCGGCGACCACCCCACTGGACTGCTTGAGCAGGGGGGACAGCATGCCCTGCCGGTCGGTGGTTTCCTGGGCTGCGCTCATGGTCGCCTCCTTTCTGGATTGCTCGGTTGGCCTCTCTGGCAGTCTACACCCCGCTTTGTCAGGGCGCCAAACCGCCCTAGGCACTGAGATTTTTGCCCGCTACAGGGTGATGGACTCGCCCTCCTCGGGCGTGCGCACACTGACGTTATAGCGCCGGTGGAGCTCATCGGCCAGGGTATCCATGGCCCCGCTTTCCCCGTGCACCAGGGCGATGGGCGGATGATCACGAAACCCCTCGTACCAAGCCATCAGCTCACGCTGGTCGGCGTGGGCGGACAACCCGCCCACGGTGTGGATCTGTGCGCCCACGCGCACCGTCTCGCCCCAGAGCGTCAGGGTGCTGGCGCCATCCACCAGCGCCCGTCCGGGGGTGCCGGCGGCCTGGAAGCCGACAATTATGACGTGACAGGACGAGCGCCAGAGGTTGTGTTTGAAGTGGTGGCGGATGCGGCCGCCATTGCACATGCCGCTGCCGGCGATGACCAGGGCGCCGGATTGGATCCGGTTGATGGCCATGGAGTCCTCGGTGGTCCGGCTGAGGGTGAGGTTGGGCAGGTCGAAGGGGTTCTTTCGCTCCGGAAGCTGCTCCCGGGCCTCCTGGTCGTAGAGGTTGCGATGCTTGGCGTAGACCTCGGTGGCCTCGATGGCCATGGGACTATCCAGAAAGATCTGCCAGTCATCCAGCCCCCAGTCGTCGTAGTTGCGCCCCAGCACGTACAGCAGCTCCTGGGTGCGGCCGACGGCAAAGGCCGGCACCAGGATGTTGCCCCGCTCGGCGCGGGCGTTGGCGATGATCTCGCCGAGCTCGTTCCAGGTCTCGTCCCAGGAGCGGTGCAGGCGATCGCCATAGGTGCTCTCGAGGATGACCAGATCGGCGTCCTCGATACGCGCCGGGTTGCAGAGGATGGGGGCATCGGAGTGGCCCAGGTCGCCACTGAACGCCACCTTTCGGCGCTTGCCGCCCTGCTCCAGCCAGAGCTCGGCCACGGCGGAGCCGAGGATGTGGCCGGCCTCCTGCAGGCGGAGCCGGACGCCGTCGGCCACGTCGATCACCTGATCGTAGTCCACCGCCCGGAAGCTGCGGATGGAGGCCTCGGCCTGCTCGACCGTGTAGGTGGGTTTGACGTCGGGGGGCAGGTGCTGGCGCTGGCGCTTGCGGTTTTCGATCTCCGCGTCCTTCTCGGCCAGAAAGCCGGCGTCCTTGAGCATAATGCGGCAGAGGTCGCGGGTCGCGCGCTGGGTGTAGATGCGCCCCTGGAAGCCGGCCTCAACCAGTTGCGGGATGCGTCCGGAGTGGTCCAGGTGGGCGTGGGTGAGGACCATGGCGTCGAGACGGGTGGGATCGAAGGGGAAGGGCTCGCGGTTGCGCTCCTCCTGTTTGCGGCCGCCCTGGATCAGCCCGCAGTCCACCAGCACCCGGCTCTTGCCGCAATGGATCAGAAAGCAGGAGCCGGTGACCTGACGGGCGGCGCCGAAGAATTCAATCTGCATGGGTTCGCTCCTTGCGTACCGCGTTCACTGCTGATCCAGACGGTCCAGGATGGCCGCCCCCACTGCCTCGGTGCCCCGCGCCTCGCCGCTACCGGTCTGCAGGTCGGCGGCTACCGCCAGGCGCAGGCGTTCACCGGCGCGGGCCGCGGCCGGGTCCTCCTCGCCCATCCAGTCCAGCATCATCGCTGCGGTCAGCAGCATGGCCTCAGGCCCGGCCAGTCCTTGCCCGGCGATGTCCGGGGCGCTGCCGTGGGTGGGCTCGAACAGGGGTGGCACACGGCGATCCTGCGGGTTGATGTTACAGGAGGGGGCAACCCCCATACCGCCGCAGAGCACCGCGGCCAGGTCAGTGAGGATGTCGCCATGGAGATTGCTGGCCACCACCACGTCGAACACCCAGGGACGGGTCACGAACTTCATGCAGGCGGCGTCCACCAGTTCATGGTGGGTGGCGATCTCGGGGTAGTCGGGCGCCACCTCGGCGAAGATCTCCGTCCACATCTCGCCCCAGTAGGCCTGGGCGTTTCGCTTGGTGATCAGGCAGACCTGGGCGTTGGCCTCGCCACCGCCGGTCCGCGGAAAAGGGCGCGGTGGGCGCTCGCCGGTCTGGCGCAGGTGGGCCCGCTGTAGGGCGCGCTCGAAGGCGTGGCGGATGATCCGCTCGGTGGCCAGGCGGGTGAACACCTCCACCTGAGTGGCCACCTCGCGCGCCGTGCCCGGCGCCAGGCGCCCGCCCTGGGCCACATACTCGCCCTCGCTGTTCTCGCGGATCACCAGCATGTCCAGTTCCTCGGCGCGGGGGTCGGCCAGGTACTGAGGCGTACCGGGCAGCCGGACCGCCGGCCGCTCGCAGGCCCACAGGTCGAACCCCTTGCGCAATTGCAGCAGCGGCGCCAGCGACACACCATCTGAGAGCAGGTAGCGATCAGGATCATTGGTCGGCCCGGGGTCGCCCAGGGCGCCGAGCAGGATGGCGTCGTGAGCGGCCAACTGCTCGCGCCAGTCCCCGGGCATCATCTCGCCGTGCCGACGGTGCCAGTCGTGGGACGGCCAGTCGTAGTGCTGGAGCTCCAGCGCCAGCCCCTCGCGTCCGGCCACCGCCCGCAGCGCGGCGACCGTGGGCGCCATCACCTCCGGCCCGATGCCATCGCCGGGACACACTGCCACCCGCCAGGTCCTGCCTTTCGCCATGTTCCGCTCCTCCGCCGTACTGGGCCCCGGGCCCCGAAAGCCGCCTGTGGTAACCTGCCCTCACCCTATCCTAGTCGGAGCGGATTGACGATGCTGCGAACCCGGCACGCTGGGCTGTGGGTCCTGCTCCTAGTCCTGCTGGCCGCTTGCGGCCGACCGGAGACCCTGCCGCCCCTACCGGAGGACGGCGTCATCCTGGCCTTCGGCGATAGCCTGACCTACGGGACCGGCGCGCCGGGCGGGGAGAGCTACCCGGAGCAGTTGCAGGCGCTCACCGGGCGGACCGTAATCCGTGCCGGGGTCCCTGGCGAGCGCTCGGCCGAGGGCCGACAGCGCCTGCCCGGTGCCCTCAACGAGCACCAGCCGGACCTGCTGATCCTGATGCACGGCGGCAACGACATCCTGCGCCGGGAGAGTATGGACCGCCTGCGCGCCAACATGGCGGCGATGATCGAGGAGGCGCAGCGCCGGGAGGTCCCGGTGCTGCTGGTGGGGGTGCCCGAGCCGGCGCTACCGCCGCGACCACCGGCCCTTTACCGGGATCTGGCCGAGACGTATGGCCTGGCCTATGAGGGTCGGGTGATCGGCCGTATCCTCCGCGACTCCGGGCTACGAGCCGACGGTGTCCACCCCAACGCCGAGGGGTACCGAAAGATGGCACGCGCCTTTGAAGAAGCACTGCGGGAGGCCGGCGCGCTGTAACCGGGCTGCTTGGGGGCGGCCAAAAAAACGCCGCCGCCCCCAATCGGGTGCGACGGCGTCCGTTAAGCGCCTGCCGGCGGCGCGCCGGCCCGGTTGGGCGGCGCTGCCGGCAAGGGGGTCGATCAGGGCAGCAGGTGTTCCACCGCGTCCCGCTCCTCGACCAGCTCCTTCTCGGTGGCCTGCATCTTCTCACGGCTGAACTCATCGATCTCCAGGTCCTGGACGATCTCGTAGTCGCCGTTCCGGCAGACGCAGGGATAGGAGTAGATGATCCCCTTCTCAATGCCGTAGCTGCCATCGGACGGCACCGCCATGCTAGTCCACTCGCCCTCGGGGGTGCCCAGCACCCAGTCGCGGATGTGGTCGATGGCGGAGCTGGCGGCGGAGGCCGCGCTGGAGGCACCGCGCGCCTTGATGATGGCCGCGCCACGCTGCTGCACGGTGGGGATGAAGTCGTTCTCGTACCAGTCCCGCTCGACCAGGCCCGGCGCCGCCTCACCCTTGACCTTGGTCTTGCTGATGTCCGGGTACTGGGTGGCGGAGTGGTTGCCCCAGATGATCATGTTCTTGATCTCGGTGTTGTGGGCACCGGTCTTGTTAGCCAGCTGCGCCACCGCGCGGTTATGGTCCAGGCGGGTCATGGCGGTGAAGTTGCGCGGATCCAGGTCGGGGGCGTTGCGCTGGGCAATCAGCGAATTGGTGTTGGCGGGGTTACCCACCACCAGCACCTTCACATCCCGGCTGGCCGCATCGTTCAGCGCCTTGCCCTGGGCAGAGAAGATCGCGGCGTTGGCCTCCAGCAGGTCCTTACGCTCCATACCCGGGCCGCGCGGGCGGGCGCCGACCAGCAGGGCGATGTCGGCGTCCTTGAAGGCCTCTTCCGCCTTGTCGGACGTGGTGATCCCGGAAACCAGCGGGAACGCGCAGTCCTCCAGCTCCATCACCACCCCCTTCAGGGCCTCCAGGGCCGGGGTGATTTCCAGCAGCTGCAGGATCACCGGCTGATCCTTGCCCAGCATGTCCCCGGAAGCGATACGGAACAGCAAACTGTAACCAATCTGACCGGCGGCACCGGTCACCGCGACGCGCACAGGTGCTTTCATCGGGCGATCTCCTCTCGAACTCTTGGATGGACTGGCCCTTCGCCTCAAGGGTGCTAAAGGCCGGGTCTACTTATCGGAGCACGGATTGTAGCAGATGGCGGCGCGCCTCACGGAGAATTGGCGCCATTCGGCGCCGTTTCGCGCTGCATTGCCCTGGCGGCCCCGGGGCGTCCAGCCGGCGTCAGTCCTTCTTCCCGGCGCCGGCCCCAGGCCGGTGCAGGCTCTCCAGGATCAGCCGCTGCAGCGTCTCCGCCCCCTGCAAGCTCCCGGCGAACCACTTCTGCATGAAGGCCTGGGGGTCGCGACTCTCCTCGAGCTGTTGCAACAGATGGGAGACCATGGCCTCGTGCACCGGGTTGAGGTCCGGCAGCCCCAGAAAGGCGCGCAGCTCCTCCGGTTTCCCGTCCACATCGATCTGGATCTTCATGACGACTCCTCCCCGCCCGGTTGCCCCGCGGCGTGAGCTTCGAATACCTTAACCGGCGCGCCGAGCTCGACGCCCGGCCACTCGTCGGCCCGGCCCTGATTGACGGCCAGCTCCACTAGGCCGCTGGAATTGCGGTACCAGAAGGCCTCCCCGGGCGCGACGCAACCGAAGGTGCGCGCGAATCGGAAGGCCCGATACCCTGCCTCGACCACCGCCGTGTTGGCCAACCCGTCCCCGTCCAGACCAGTGACCGCGTTGCCGTACCGGTCAATATAGAGAATAGCTGGAACCGGCTCGACCGCGTCCCAGCCTACCAGCTCACCGGGGGGCAGCGCCTGGCCCGACACCCGGCCCTCTTTCAGGACTTGCAGCGCGGCCGGCGCAAACAGATCACGCCCGTGAAAGCTCGGGGCCGCATCCGCCGGAGTCGCCAACTGCCAGACGGCCACGTCCCGGCAGCGGTGCAGCGCCGGGACCAACAGGCCGTTGTCCGGGCCGAGCCACCAACGACCGTCCGCCTGGGCGGCGAGTGCCCGTCGCTCGCCCCCCACCCCTGGGTCCACCACCGCCAGGGTAATGCTTCCGCCGGGCAGCCCCCGGCCGTAGGCGGCGAGCAACCGGCCGGCCGCGTCGGGCCGGAAGACCGGAGCGTCGTGCATCAGGTCGACCACCGGCGTCTGCGGGGCGCCGGCATACAGGACCGCCTTCATCTGCCCGACGTAGGGCCCCTCATAACCGAAGTCCGTGAAAAGGATGAACACCACGCCTCCTGAAAACCGCTCACGCACAAAAAAGCCGGGCGCCAGGCCCGGCTTTTTTGGAAAGCGCCCCGCAAAGCCCTCAATTGGTCTCTGCGGCTTCCTCTTCGTCCTCGTCCTCGACCTCTTCCACCGGGAGCGGCCGATCCACCAGTTCAACGAAGGCCATGGGCGCGTTGTCGCCCGGGCGGAAGCCGCATTTGAGGATGCGCAGATAGCCGCCAGGACGCTCCTGATAGCGCGGCCCCAGCTCCTCGAACAGCTTGCCCACCACCTCCTTGTCGCGCAGGCGGTCGAAGGCCTTGCGGCGGCTGGCCACGCTGTCGCTCTTGGCCATGGTGATCAGCGGCTCGGCGACGCGCCGCAGCTCCTTGGCTTTGGGCAGCGTGGTCTTGATGGCCTCGTGCTTGAACAGCGAGGCCGCCATGTTGCGATACATGGCCTTGCGGTGCGCGCTGTTGCGCCCCAACTGACGTCCGGATTTACGGTGACGCATTTTCCTGATCCCTTCCTGTTCGGTTTCCGACCGGGCCTCAGCCCACGACGCGATCTTCGCCCAGACCGGCCGGCGGCCAGTTTTCCAGCCTCATACCAAGGGACAGGCCGTGGGAGGCCAGTGTCTCCTTGATTTCGGTCAGGGACTTCTTGCCCAGATTCGGCGTCTTCAACAGCTCGACCTCAGTGCGCTGCACCAGGTCACCCACGTAGTGGATGCTCTCGGCCTTGAGGCAGTTGGCGGACCGGACGGTCAGCTCCAGCTCATCGATCGGACGCAGCAGGATCGGATCCACGTCGGGCTCCTGCTCCTCCTGCTCGGCCTCGAACTCGCCGCCTTCCAGGTCCACGAACACCGAGAGCTGATCGCGCAGCAGGCCGGCGGCGAAACGCACCGCCTCCTCCGGCTCCAGCACACCGTTGGTCTCCACATCGAGGACCAGCTTGTCCAGGTTGGTCCGCTGCTCAACGCGGGCGCTCTCCACCGTGTAGGCCACCCGCTTCACCGGGCTGTAGCTGGCGTCGAGCTGCAGGCGCCCGATGACCCGGTCCTCGTCCCCATCACGCTGGGTCGCGGCCTCGTAGCCCCGCCCGCGGGCGACCATCAGCTTGGCGTTGAAGGCCACCGCCTTGGTGAGCGTGCAAATGAGGAGCTCCGGGTTCTTGACCTCGACATCGTGGGCGGTCTGGATATCGCCCGCGGTGACCGGCCCAGGCCCCTGCACCGACACCGTGAGCTCGGCCTCGTCCCGATCGTGCATCCGCACGGCCAGGCTCTTGAGGTTCAGCAGGATGTCGACAACATCTTCCTGAACCCCCTCCATGCTGCTGTACTCGTGCTCGACACCCTCGATCTCTGCCTGGACAACGGCGCTGCCCGGCATGGAGGACAGCAACACGCGGCGCAGGGCGTTGCCCAGCGTGTGGCCGAAGCCCCGCTCGAGGGGCTCCAGCACAATCTTCGCGCGTCGCTCACCCTGTTCCTGGATGTCGACGGTGCGCGGCTTGAGGAAATCCCTGAAGGTCCCCTGCATCGGTGAAACCTCTCTACGACTGGACGCGCGGGCGACCACTCGCCCGCGACGGCATTACTTGGAGTACAGCTCGACGATGAGCGACTCGTTGATCTCGGCGCTAAGGTCCGCACGGTCCGGACGGGCCTTGTAGGTGCCCTCAAACTTCTTGGGGTCCACCTCGACCCAGGCGGGCCAGCCGTTCTGCTGCGCCATCTCCAGCGCGGCCTGCACGCGAAGCTGCTTCTGGGCCTTCTCTTTCAAGCCCACCAGATCGCCCGGGCTGACCTGCATGGACGGCACGTTGACCACTCGGCCGTTGACCTGCACGCCGCGATGGCTCACCAGCTGGCGCGCCTCAGCACGGGTGGTGGCAAACCCCATGCGGTACACCACGTTGTCCAGCCGGCTCTCCAGCAGTTGCAGCAGCACCGTGCCGGTGGCCCCCTTCTGCCGGGCCGCTTCCTTGTAGTAGTTGCGGAACTGCCGCTCAAGCACGCCGTACATCCGGCGCACCTTCTGCTTCTCGCGAAGCTGCAGCCCGTAGTCGGACATCCGGGTGCGCCGCTGGAGCTTGGGCCCCGGGGGCTGATCGAGCTTGCACTTGCTGTCCAGCGGCCGGACGCCGCTCTTCAGGAAGAGGTCAGTGCCCTCCCGGCGGGCCAGCTTACACGTGGGACCGATGTACCTTGCCATGACTTAACTCCTGGATCAGACGCGGCGCTTCTTGGGCGGCCGGCAGCCGTTGTGCGGAATGGGGCTGACGTCGGAAATATTGGTGATCCGGTAGCCCACGGCGTTCAATGCGCGCACCGCCGACTCACGACCCGGCCCCGGGCCCTTGACGCGAACCTCCAGGTTTTTCAGGCCGTAATCCAGGGCAGCCCGGCCGGCACGCTCGGAAGCCACCTGGGCCGCAAAGGGCGTGCTCTTACGGGAGCCACGAAAGCCACTGCCGCCGGCGCTGGCCCAGGCCAGGCCATTGCCCTGGCGGTCCGTGATGGTGATAATCGTGTTGTTGAAGGTCGCGTTGATGTGCGCGATGCCGTCAACCACCGTACGCTTGGCACGCTTAGTGCGTGACCGGGTCGCTGCTTTCGCCATTTGCTAAATCCTGATCTTGAAGATTCACTCGAACCCTTATTCGGCCCTGCCCCGCCGGGCGGGCAGGCGGGTTACTTGCCTGCCGGACCGCGACGCGGGCCCTTACGGGTACGGGCATTGGTCTGCGTGCGCTGACCGCGTACCGGCAGACCGCGACGGTGACGGATGCCGCGGTAGCAGCCCAGATCCATCAGCCGTTTGATGTCCATGGCCACGGCACGACGCAGGTCACCCTCGACCTCGTACTTGCCCAGCGCGGTACGGATCGCCTCGAGCTCCTGCTCGGTGAGTTCCTTGACCTTGCGG
Source organism: Alkalilimnicola ehrlichii MLHE-1 (assembly GCF_000014785.1). NCBI lineage: Bacteria > Pseudomonadati > Pseudomonadota > Gammaproteobacteria > Chromatiales > Ectothiorhodospiraceae > Alkalilimnicola > Alkalilimnicola ehrlichii. The sequence goes on along the minus strand of NC_008340.1, from coordinate 528,750 downwards.
TCCCGCGGCACGCCTGCCTCATCGCAGATGGCCTTGGCCCGGGTACGGCCGACGCCGTAAATAGAGGTCAGCGCCACCCAGGCGTGCTTGTGGACGGGAATGTTGACACCTGCAATACGGGCCATGAAGCCTCTCTCCCAGTCTCAGTGCGCGGAAAACCCGCGATTGTATCCAAACCTAGTGCCCTGCTGCAACTCCGGCCGCTCAGCCCTGACGCTGCTTATGCCGGCCGTCGGAGCAGATCACCCGCACCACACCGTTGCGGCGAACGATCTTGCAGTTACGGCAGATCTTTTTGACCGACGCACGTACTTTCATGATTCGTCTCCAAAACCAAAGCCTGTCACCCGCCTGCCCGAACCCGGGTGGGCGCGAAGGATATCAGAAAATCCCGCTGAGCGCGCCCCCGCGAGCGCGGGGGCCGCCAGGTCTCACCGCAGGAGACCCCCGCCGGCCGGACCCTGTCCCTTGAGGTTCGCCTTCTTCATCAACGGCTCGTACTGGTGCGACACCAGGTGGGCCTGCAATTGCGCCATGAAGTCCATGATGACGATGACGATAATCAGCAGGGACGTCCCGCCGAAGTAGAAAGGCACGTTCCAGTACAGGATCAGGAACTCCGGCAGCAGACAGACGGCGGTGATGTAGATGGCCCCCCAAAAGGTGAGCCTGCTCATCACACTGTCGATGTACTTTGCGGTCTGCTCGCCCGGCCGAATCCCCGGGATAAACGCACCGGAGCGCTTCAGGTTGTCCGCCGTATCGCGGGCGTTGAACACCAGCGCCGTATAGAAGAAGCAGAAGAAGATGATGGCGACCGCGTAGAACGCCACATACAACGGCTGCCCCGGGCTCAGCGTGGCCGCCAGCGGCCCCAGCCATTCGATCCCGGTGCCCTCGCCGAACCACTGCCCCAGCGTCGACGGGAACAGGATAATGCTGGAGGCGAAGATCGGCGGAATCACCCCGGCCATGTTCAGCTTCAGCGGGAGGTGGCTGCTCTGGGCCTGGTACATCTTCCGGCCCTGCTGCCGCCGCGCGTAGTTCACCGTGATCCGGCGCTGACCCCGCTCCACGAACACCACGAAGCTGACCACCGCGACACCCAGCACCGCCAGCGCCAAGATGACCCCGGCGCCGATCTCACCGGTGCGGTTGAGCTCCAGCGTGCCGCCGATCGCGCTCGGCAGCCCGGCGACGATGCCGGCGAAGATGATGATTGAGATACCGTTGCCGATACCCCGCTCGGTCACCTGTTCACCGAGCCACATCAGGAACATGGTCCCGGTGGCCAACGTCACCGTGCTGATGAACACAAAGGCCGGCCCGGGCGTTGCCGCCACACCCTGGCTCTGCAACGCGACACTGATACCGATCCCCTGGAAGATCGCCAACCCGAGCGCCCCGTAACGGGTGTACTGGGTGATCTTCCGGCGGCCCGCCTCACCTTCCTTCTTGAGCCGCTCCAGGGTGGGAATCACCGCCGTGAGCAGCTGCATGATGATGGCGGAGGAGATGTACGGCATGATGCCCAGGGCGAAGATGGAGAGTCGCTCCAACGCGCCACCGGCGAACATGTTGAACATCTCCAGGATCGTGCCCCGCTGCTGCTCCACCATGACGGCGAGCGCTTCGGGGTCGATCCCGGGGATCGTGATGTGGGTGCCGATGCGGTAGACAATCAGCGCCATCAGCACGAAGACCAGACGCTGGCGCACCTCGGTCAGCTTGCCGAGTCCGCCCAGCCCTGCCGCATTGCTCCCGCCGGTGGCCACTTACGCCTCTACCTTTCCGCCAGCCGCCTCGATGGCCTCGCGGGCACCCTTGGTGACCGCCAGCCCCTGCACCGTCACCGCGCGCTCCACTTTGCCCGAGGCAATCACCTTGGCCGTGCGCACGCCGCGATTGATGATGCCGGCCTGCTTCAGCGTCAGCAGGTCCACGGTATCACCCTCGACCTTGTTCAGCTCGGACAAGCGCACCTCGGCCCGGGTCAACGCCTTGCGGGAGCGGAAGCCCACTTTCGGCACCCGGCGCTGCAAGGGCATTTGACCGCCCTCGAAGCCGACCTTGGTGAAGCCCCCGGAGCGGCTGTGCTGGCCCTTGTGGCCACGGCCGGCGGTCTTGCCATTGCCGGTACCCGCACCGCGGCCGACGCGGTTCGCGTCGGGACGGCTGCCGGCGGCCGGACGGAGGGAATTCAAACGCATGTCAGCACTCCTCGACTTCCAGGAGGTAGGCCACCTTGTTGATCATGCCCCGGTTCTCCGGGGTATCGGCCACCACCACGCTGTGATTGATGCGGCGCAGACCCAGACCGGCCACACAGGCCTTGTGGCTGGCAATCCGGCCGACGGTGCTGCGCTTCTGGGTCACCTTGAGCTGCTTTTGAGTCGTCATGGCTAGCCTACGATGTCCTCAACCTTCTTGCCCCGGCGGGCCGCAACGGCATCCGGGGAGTCCACGTCCGTCAGCCCCTTGATGGTGGCGCGCACCACGTTGATGGGGTTGCGGGAACCGATCGCCTTGGCCAGCACGTCCTGGACACCCACCACCTCAAAAACCGCGCGCATAGCCCCGCCGGCGATGATGCCGGTACCGGCCGACGCTGGCTGCATGTAGACCTTGGACGAGCCGTGGTTGGCCGTGACCGCGTACTGCAGCGTGCCCCCATCGAGGTGAACCCGCTTCATGTTGGCCCGCGCCTTTTCCATCGCCTTCTGGATGGCGGCCGGCACCTCACGCGCCTTGCCGTAGCCGAAGCCCACCTGGCCGTCACCATCACCTACCACGGCCAGCGCGGTGAAACCGAACTGCCGGCCGCCCTTGACGACTTTGGCGACCCGGTTGATCGCGACCAGCTTCTCGCGAAGGCCGTCATTCTGTGCGTCAGTATTCGCCATGAATCCTGCCCCTGATTAGAATTGCAGGCCGGCCTCGCGGGCGGCATCTGCCAGCGTCTTCACCCGGCCATGATACTTGAAGCCGGAGCGATCGAAGGCCACGCGCTCAACACCTGCGGCCTTGGCACGCTCGGCGATGAGCCGGCCCACCTCGGCAGCGGCCGAGCAGTTGCCGGTGCCCTCGGCCCGGCTGCGCAGATCCTTCTCCACCGTCGAAGCGGCGACCAGGGTGCGGCCGCCGTCCGGGGCGATGATCTGCGCATACATGTGCCGCGGCGTGCGGTGCACGCTCAACCGATGCACCTTGAGCTCGGCGATCTTGGCGCGGGCCCGGCGCGCACGCCGCAAACGGGTTGCTTTCTTATCCATACGCCTGAACCTGCCTACTTCTTCTTGGCTTCCTTGAGGACCACGCGCTCATCCGCGTACCGCACGCCTTTGCCCTTGTAGGGCTCCGGCGGCCGGAACGCCCGGATCTGCGCGGCGACCTCGCCCACCTGTTGCTTGTCAGCGCCCTTGACGACGATTTCCGTCTGGCTGGGCGCCTCGATGGTGATCCCCTCGGGAACCGGGTAATCCACCGGATGGCTGAAGCCCAGGGTCAGGTTCAGGTTCTTGCCCTGGACCTGCGCCCGGTAGCCAACGCCACGCAGCTCGAGCTTGCGCTCGAAGCCCTGGCTCACCCCGGTGACCATGTTGTTCAGAAGGGCCCGGGTGGTCCCAGCCAGGGCAACCGCGCGCCGGTCATCCAGTTGCGCCTGAACCCGCAGCTCGCCGTCTGCCTGCTCAACGGCCACCCAATCGTGAACCGTCCAGGCCAGCTCGCCCTTCGGGCCCTTTACCTTGACGTCCTGCCCATCAAGCTTGACCTCCACTCCGGACGGCACCTTGACGGGTCGTTTCGCTACTCTCGACATTGTTCAACCTGCCTTAGAAGACGTAGCAGAGCACCTCACCACCGTGACCCGCCTCCCTGGCGGCACGGTCGGTCATCACGCCCTTGGAAGTGGAGACAATGGCCACGCCCAGCCCGTTACGCACGCGGGGCAGAGAACCCTTGTCCTTGAACAGCCGCAGCCCCGGGCTGGAGGCCCGCTCCAGCTCGCGGATCACCGGCTCGCCCTGGTAGTAGCGCAAGCTGATCTTCAGCTCCGGCTTCTTCTCATCGCCGCCGACCTCAAAGGACTCGATGTAGCCCTCTTCCTTCAGCACGTTGGCGATGGCCTGCTTGATCTTCGACGACGGCATGCTGACTTCGGCCTTCTCCGCCCGTTGGGCGTTGCGAACGCGGGTCAGCATGTCAGCAATGGGATCGGTCATGCTCATGGTTATACCTGCCTGTATGGGTAGCGCGAGCGGGCTTACCAGCTGGACTTGACCAGACCGGGAATCTCGCCGTTCATGGCCGCCTCGCGGAGCTTGTTCCGCCCCAGCCCGAACTTGCGGTAATAGCCCCTCGGCCGACCGGTCACACGGCAGCGGTTCCTGCCCCGGACAGGGCTCGAGTCCCGCGGCAGCTTCTGCAACTTCAGCTGCGCCTCGAACCGCTCCTGCTGGGTGGCGTCAACGCTGTTGATAATCGCCTTCAGCGCCTCGCGCTTCGCGGCAAAGCGGCGGACCGTCTTCTGCCGCTTGCGCTCGCGCTCAACCATTGAAACCTTTGCCATCGCCGGAACCTATCTCGTCTGTTTACTTGCGGAACGGGAAGTTGAAGCCTTCGAGCAGGGCCTGGCCCTCCTCGTCGGTCTTCGCCGTCGTGGTGATGGTGATATCCATCCCGCGCACGGCGTCCACTTTTTCGTAGTCGATCTCCGGGAAGATCAGCTGTTCCCGGACACCGAGGTTGTAGTTGCCCCGGCCGTCAAACGACCGCGGATTGAAGCCGCGGAAGTCGCGGATGCGCGGCGCGGCCACGTTGATGAACCGGTCCAGGAACTCATACATCCGCTCCCGGCGCAGCGTCACCTTGCAGCCGATGGGCCAGCCGTCGCGGATCTTGAACCCGGCCACCGACTTGCGGGCGTAAGTCAGAATCGGCTTCTGACCGGCGATCTCCGCCATCTCCGCCTGCGCGCTCTCCAGGACCTTCTTGTCCCGTACCGCCTCGCCCAGGCCCATGTTCAGGGTGACCTTGCTGAGCCGCGGAATCTCCATCACGTTGTCATAGCCGAACCGGTCCCGCAGGGCCTGCTTGACCTCGGCTTGATACTGTTCTTGCAGCCTGACCATCACCGCACCTTAACCGTCGACCAGTTCGTTGTTGGACTTGAAGTAACGGGCCTTGCTCCCGTCCTCCAGCACCCGGATGCCTACACGATCACCCTTCTCCGTGGCTGGGTTGTAGAGCGCCACGTTGGACTGATGGATCGGCTTTTCCTGCTCGATGATGCCGCCGGCCTCGCCCTGCTGCGGGTTACCCTTTCGGTGGCGCTTCACCACGTTGACGTTCTCGACCAGGAGCTTCTCCTGGTCGGGATACACCCGAATGACACGCCCGCGACGGCCTTTGTCCTTGCCGGCGATGATGACGACGTCGTCGCCTTGCCTGATCTTGCGCATGACTACCTCTTCAAAGCACCTCGGGCGCCAGGGAGATGATGCGCATGAACTTCTCGCTGCGCAGCTCCCGGGTCACGGGCCCGAATACGCGGGTTCCAATGGGCTGAAGCTGGTTATTCAGCAGCACGGCGGCATTGCCGTCGAATCGGATGACGGAGCCGTCCGGACGGCGTACACCGCGGCGGGTCCGAACGACGACGGCGTTGTACACCTCGCCCTTCTTGACCCGCCCACGCGGGATCGCATCCTTGACGCTCACCTTGATAATGTCGCCGATGCCGGCATAACGGCGCCGGGAGCCCCCGAGCACCTTAATACACTGGACCTGGCGCGCGCCGGAATTGTCGGCTACACCCAGGGTGGTCTGCATCTGAATCATGGCGATATCCCGCTGTCTGTGTCCGCACTGCGACCGCTTGGGGTCGAGCCTTGCGCGCGCTTACTGAGCGGCGCGCTCGAGTACCTTGACCAACCGCCAGGCCTTGCTCTTGGAGATCGGCCGGCACTGCTCGATGGTGACCACATCCCCGACCTGGCACTCATTGCCTTCGTCGTGGGCTTGCATCTTGGAAGAGCGCCGGATGTACTTCCCATAAAGCGGATGACGAACCCGCCGCTCCACCAGCACCGTGATGGTCTTGTCGGCCTTGTTGCTGACTACCCGGCCCTGGACGTTCCGGGTCACCTTCTCATTCTCAGTCATCACGCCTTACCTGCCGTCTTCTCGTTGAGCACCGTCTTGACCCGGGCGATGTCGCGACGAACCTTCCGGAGTTGATCCGGCCGCGCCAGTTGCCCGGTCGCCTGTTGGATGCGCAGGTTAAAACGCTCCTTGAGGCGCTCACCGAGCTCGGCCTGCAGAGCGGTTACGTCTTTCTCTCTGAGTTCGCTCGCTTTCATCACAGCACCGTCCGCTGCACAAAGGTGGTCCTGACCGGCAGCTTGGCCGCCGCGCGGCGGAACGCCTCGCGCGCCAGCTCCTCGGAAACGCCCTCGATCTCATAGAGCACGCGGCCCGGCTGCACCGGAAAGGCCCAGTGGTCCACGTTGCCCTTACCCTTACCCTGCCGCACTTCCAGCGGCTTGGCGGTGATCGGCTTGTCCGGGAAGACCCGGATCCAGACCTTGCCACCACGCTTGACGTGGCGGTTGATGGCCCGCCGGCCGGCCTCGATCTGGCGCGCGGTAATCGGACCGCGCGTCACGGCCTTGAGCCCGTACTCACCGAAGGAGACGGCGTTGCCGCGCGAGGCCAGGCCGTAGTTGCGGCCCTTCTGCTGTTTCCGAAACTTCGTTCTCTTCGGCTGTAGCATGACTTCAACCCTTGCCCTGACGGGCGCCTTCGCCACCAGCCGCCGGCTGGGCGTCGCTGTCGATGATCTCGCCCTTGAAGACCCAGACCTTGACGCCGATCACGCCATAGGTGGTGTGGGCCTCGGCGACCCCGTAGTCGATGTTGGCGCGCAGGGTATGCAGCGGCACGCGCCCCTCGCGGTACCACTCGCTGCGCGCGATCTCGGCGCCGTTGAGACGACCGGAGACGTGCACCTTGATGCCCTGGGCGCCGAGCCGCATGGCGTTGCCCACGGCCCGCTTCATGGCGCGGCGGAACATGATGCGCCGCTCCAGCTGCTGGGCCACACTCTCGGCGACCAGCTTGGCGTCGAGCTCCGGCTTGCGGATCTCTTCAATGTTGATGTGCACCGGTACACCCATCAGCCGGGCCACTTCGCCCCGCAGCCGATCGATATCCTCGCCCTTTTTCCCAATGACAATGCCGGGACGGGCGGTGTGGATGGTCACCAGCGCGTTCTTTGCGGGCCGCTCGATGCGGATCCGGCTCACCGATGCGTGCGCGAGCTTCTTACGAATGAAGTTGCGCACCTGCAGATCGGTGTTGAGGTACTCACCGAAGTTACTGCTGCCGGCGTACCACATGGACCGCCAGTCTTCGGTGACACCGAGACGAAAACCCGTAGGATGTACTTTGTGCCCCATTACGGCCCCTCTTTACTGCTGCTCTGCCACCGTGACGGTGATGTGGCTGGTCCGCTTCAGGATGCGGTTGGCCCGCCCCTTGGCTCGCGGGCGAATCCGCTTGAGCATCGGCCCCTCATCGACGAAGATGCGCGCGACGCGCAGGGCGTCGATGTCGGCCCCATCGTTGTGCTCAGCGTTGGCAACCGCCGAATCGAGCACCTTGCGCACGATCGCAGCAGCCTTTTTCGGGCTGAATTCGAGAATCTCGAGCGCCTTCTCGACCGGCAGCCCGCGCACCTGGTCTGCGACCAACCGCGCCTTCTGCGGCGACAGGCGCGAGAACTTGAGTTTGGCGGAAGTTTCCATGCCTTACCCCTACTTGGTTTTCTTGCCCGCCGCGTGACCGCGGTAGGTGCGGGTCGCAGCGAACTCACCGAGCTTGTGGCCGACCATGTTCTCATTGATCAGGACCGGCACATGCTGACGACCGTTGTGGATGGCGATAGTCAGGCCCACCATCTGCGGCAGGACCATGGACCGCCGCGACCAGGTCTTGATCGGCCGCTTGCTGTTGCTCTCGCGCGCCTTCTCCACCTTGCTGAGCAGGTGGCCATCAACGAACGGACCCTTTTTGACTGAACGTGGCACGGTAGACGACCCTCGTTAATCCTTAGCGTTTCCGACGGCGCACAATGAACTTGTCGGTGCGCTTGTTGCTGCGGGTCTTGTGACCCTTAGTGGGCACACCCCACGGCGAAACCGGGTGGCGGCCGCCGGAGGTCCGGCCCTCACCGCCACCATGGGGGTGGTCGACCGGGTTCATGGCAACACCACGAACGGTGGGACGAATACCCTTGTGCCGCTTGGCGCCGGCCTTGCCGAGCGAGCGCAGCGCGTGCTCGGAGTTGCCGACCTCGCCGACGGTGGCCTTGCACTCGGCCAGCACCTGGCGCATCTCACCCGAACGCAGCCGCACGGTGGCGTAGCGCCCTTCCCGCGCAACCAACTGGGCGTTGGCACCGGCGGAGCGCGCCAACTGGGCACCCTTGCCCGGGCGCAGCTCCACGCAGTGCACCTGCGTGCCCACCGGGATATTGCGCAGCGGCAGCGCATTGCCCGGTTTGATTGGCGCATCGACCCCGGAAACGATCTCCGTACCGGCCGAGACGCCACGGGGCGCGATAATATACCTTCTCTCGCCGTCCCGATAAAGTACCAATGCAATATTGGCGCTGCGGTTGGGATCGTACTCCAGCCGCTCCACCTGCCCGGGGACCCCGTCCTTGTCGCGACGGAAGTCGATCACCCGGTAGCGCTGCTTGTGACCGCCGCCGCGGTGCCGCGTGGTGATCCGCCCGGTGTTGTTGCGACCGCCCTTGCGAGTCTTCTTCTCGACCAGCGGCTCATAAGGCGCCCCGGCGTGGAGCTCCTTATTGCGCACCGTCACGACGAAGCGGCGCCCCGGAGAAGTCGGTTTTGCCTTAACCAGTGCCATTGTTCTGCCCGTTCCAGTCTGGGGCAGCCTTGCCGCTGCCCGTGAACGTTACTCGGCGCCGCCGAGGAAATCGATCTCGTTACCCTCTTCCAGGGTGACGTAGGCCTTCTTCCAGTCGGGCCGCTTGCCCTCCAGCCGGCCGAAACGCTTGCGCTTACCCTTCATCTTGACGGTGCGCACGTCCCGGACCTTGACGTCGAACAGCTGCTCGACGGCCTGGCGGATCTCCGCCTTGCGGGCATCCACGGCGACCTTGAAGACCACCTCGTTGCGCTCCTCGGCTGCCAGGGTGCTCTTTTCAGAGATGTGCGGCGCGCGCACGACCTCGTACAAACGCTCGATTCTCATGACAGCCACTCCTCGACCTGACGCAGGGCCTGCACGGTAATGACCACCTGCTCGGCACCCACCAGGGCCACCGGGTCGAGCCCGGGGACGTCGCGGACATCCACGCCCGGCAGGTTACGGGCCGCCAGGTACAGGTTCTGATCCACCTCGTCGGCGACGATCAGCGGCCGCTCAACGCCCAACTGCTCCAGTTGGGCAGCGAGCTTGGCGGTCTTGGGCTCATCGACGCCGATGCTCTCGACCACCACCAGGCGCTCCTGACGGGCCAACTCGGAGAAGATGGAGCGGAGGGCACCGCGGTACATCTTCTTGTTGACCTTTTGGCCGTGGTCCTGCGGCCGGGCCGCGAAAGCGCGGCCACCGCCGACCCAGATCGGGCTGCGGATAGTGCCGGCGCGGGCCCGGCCAGTGCCTTTCTGCCGCCAGGGCTTGGCGCCGCCACCGCGCACTTCGGCGCGGGTCTTCTGGGCGCGGGTCCCGGCGCGGGCGCCGGCGAGATAGGCCACGACCACCTGATGGATCAGCGCCTCGCGGAACCGGTCGCCGAAGGCGGCGTCCGCCACCTGCACCGAGCCGTCGGTCTGACCCTGCGCGTTCCTGAGCTGAAGTTCCATCAGCTATCCCCCTTCTTTCGCTGGTTGCGCGCGGGGCGCACGATGACATCACTGCCCACCGCGCCGGGCACCGAGCCGCGCACCAGGAGGAGATGGCGCTCGGCATCCACGCGCACCACCTCGAGATTCTTGACGGTGCTGCGCTTGTTACCCATCTGGCCGGCCATCTTCTTGCCCTTGAACACCCGGCCGGGGGTCTGGTTCTGACCGATGGAGCCCGGGGCCCGGTGCGCCAGGGAGTTGCCGTGGGTCGCGTCCTGGGTGCGGAAGTTGTGCCGCTTGACGGTGCCGGCGAAGCCCTTGCCCTTGCTGGTGCCGGTGATGTCCACCACCTGACCGGCCTCGAAGGTCTCCACGGTCAGCTCTTTGCCGGCCTCAAGCTCAATGGCCTGACCGTCGCTGACGCGGAACTCCCAGACACCGCGACCGGCATCGACGCCGGCGGCGGCGAAATGCCCTGCCATGGGCTTGCTGACCCGGTTGGGACGGCGGCTGCCGGCGGTCACCTGCACGCCGCTGTAGCCATCGCGCTCCGGGGTGCGCACCTGCGTGACCCGGTTGGGCGAGGCCTCAATAACCGTAACCGGCACCGACGCCCCGTCCTCAGTGAAGACGCGCGTCATGCCGGCTTTGCGGCCGACTATTCCGATAGACATGGTTGACTCCTATCAACAAAGCGTACCCCCCGCCGGCGGGTGCGGCGGGGCGGCATAGGCTTTGACGGACGGGTTCAGTACAGCTTGATCTGAACGTCTACGCCAGCGGCGAGATCCAGCTTCATAAGGGCATCGACCGTCTTATCAGTGGGGTCGATGATATCCATGAGGCGCTTGTGGGTACGGATCTCATACTGGTCCCGCGCGTCCTTGTTGACGTGCGGCGAGATGAGGATCGTAAACTTTTCCTTCTTCACTGGCAATGGGATCGGGCCCTTGACATGCGCCCCGGTCCGCTTCGCCGTCTCTACGATCTCCCGCGCAGACTGATCGATCAAACGGTGATCGAACGCCTTCAGTCGAATTCGGATTCTCTGATTCGCCATGATGTTACTCGATGATCTTGGAGACGACGCCGGCACCCACGGTGCGGCCGCCCTCGCGGACCGCGAAACGCAGCCCATCTTCCATGGCGATGGGCGCAATCAGCGACACCGTCATCTTGACGTTGTCACCCGGCATCACCATCTCCACACCCTCGGGCAGCTCGCAGGAACCGGTCACGTCCGTGGTACGGAAGTAAAACTGCGGACGGTAACCGTTAAAGAACGGGGTGTGTCGACCCCCCTCGTCCTTGCTCAGCACGTACACCTCACACTCAAACTTCGTGTGCGGCGTGATGCTGCCCGGCTTGCACAGCACCTGACCACGCTCCACCTCATCTCGCTTGGTGCCACGCAGCAGCGCACCGATGTTATCACCGGCCTCACCCTGGTCCAGCATCTTGCGGAACATCTCAACACCCGTGCAGGTCGTCTTCTGGGTCTCCTTCAGACCCACAATCTCAACCTCCTCACCGGTCTTGATCACACCACGCTCCACACGACCCGTCACCACCGTGCCCCGACCCGAAATCGAGAACACGTCCTCAATCGGCATCAGGAACGGCTGATCCACCGGACGCTCCGGCGTCGGAATGTACTCATCCATCGCCTCCGCCAGCTTGATGATCGACGGCTTGCCAATCTCCGAGTCATCACCCTCCAGCGCCTTCAGCGCCGAACCCGTGATCACCGGCGTGTCATCACCCGGGAAATCGTAATCACTCAGAAGCTCCCGGACCTCCATCTCCACCAGCTCCAGAAGCTCCTCGTCGTCCACCATGTCCGCCTTGTTCAGGTAAACCACGATGTACGGCACACCCACCTGACGCGCCAGCAAAATGTGCTCCCGCGTCTGCGGCATCGGACCGTCCGCAGCAGACACCACCAAAATGGCACCGTCCATCTGCGCCGCACCCGTGATCATGTTCTTCACATAATCCGCGTGACCCGGGCAGTCCACGTGCGCATAGTGACGCTCACTCGTCTCATACTCCACGTGCGCCGTCGCAATCGTGATACCACGCGCCTTCTCCTCCGGCGCGTTGTCAATCTGATCAAAGGCCCGGGCGTCACCCCCAAACGCTTCCGCCAGCACCACCGTCATCGCCGCCGTCAGCGTCGTCTTACCATGGTCAACGTGACCAATGGTCCCTACGTTTACGTGTGGCTTCTTACGCTCAAACTTGCTCTTGGACACGACACACCTCGTTGCTTTTTCTGCCCGGGCGACCTGTGCGCCCGCCCGCTATCTCAGTCCGATCAGCCTCAGGAGGCCTTCTTGATGATCTCGTCGGCGATGCTCGCCGGGGCCTCCTGGTACTCGTCGAAGAACATGACGTAGGAGGCGCGGCCCTGGGTGGCCGAACGGAGGTCGGTGGCGTAACCGAACATCTCCTTCAGCGGGACCTGGGCCCGGATGATCTTGCCGGAAGGGCCGTCCTCCATGCCCTGAACGGTGCCACGGCGTCGGTTGAGATCGCCCATGACATCGCCCATGTACTCCTCCGGCGTGACCACCTCGACCCGCATGATGGGCTCCAGGAGCACCGGGTCGGCCTTCATGAACCCTTCCTTCATCGCCATGGAGCCGGCGATCTTGAAGGCGGCCTCGGAGGAGTCGACGTCGTGATAAGAGCCGTCGTACAGCTCGACCTTCACGTCGATCGCAGGGAAGCCGGCAAGGATACCATTTTCCAGCGCCTCGTAGGCACCTTTATCCACCGAGGGAATGTATTCCTTCGGAACCACACCACCGACGATGGAGTTGACGAACTCGTAACCGGCGTTGCGCTCCTGCGGTGAGATCCGCAGGTGGACGTGGCCGTACTGGCCGCGACCGCCCGACTGGCGCACGAACTTGCCTTCCTGCTCCACCGTCTTGCGAATGGTCTCCCGGTAGGCCACCTGCGGCGCGCCTACATTGGCCTCGACCTTGAACTCCCGCTTCAGGCGGTCGACGATGATGTCCAGGTGCAGCTCGCCCATGCCGGAGATAATGGTCTGGCCGGACTCCTCGTCGGTGCGGACCTGGAAGGAGGGGTCCTCCTGGGCCAGCTTGCCCAGGGCCATGCCCATCTTTTCCTGGTCGCCCTTGGTCTTCGGCTCCACCGCGACCGAGATCACCGGATCGGGGAACTCCATCCGCTCCAGGGTGATCTTGTTATTGATGTCGCAAAGGGTGTCACCGGTGGTGACGTCCTTCAGGCCGACGGCGGCGGCGATATCGCCGGCACGCACCTCTTTGATCTCCTCACGGGAGTTGGCGTGCATCTGCACGATACGGCCCAGACGCTCCTTCTTGCCCTTCACCGGGTTGAAGACGGTGTCGCCGGTCTGCACCACGCCGGAGTAGACCCGGAAGAAGGTTAGCGTGCCCACATAGGGGTCGGTGGCGATCTTAAAGGCCAGTGCCGCGAAGGGCTGATCGTCGCCCGGCTTCCGGGTGGCGACGGTGCCATCGGCATCGTCCAGCTCGCCCTCGATGGCGGGGACATCCACCGGCGACGGGAGGTATTCGATCACGCCATCGAGCAGCGCCTGCACGCCTTTGTTCTTGAAGGCGCTGCCGCAGAAGGCCGGGACGATCTCGTTGGCCAGGGTTCGCGCCCGCAGGCCCCGGTTGATCTCCTCGACGGTCAACTCACCCCCTTCGAGGTACTTGTCCATGAGCTCTTCGTCGGCCTCGGCGGCGGCCTCCACCAGGAACTCACGGGCCTCGGCAGCCTCATCGGCCAGCTCGGCCGGGACATCGGTCTGCTCGTAGGTGACCCCCATGTCCTCTTCGTTCCAGTAGATCGCCTTCATCCGGACCAGGTCGACAACGCCCTTGAACTCGTCCTCGGCCCCGATGGGAAGCTGCAGTGGCACCGGGGTGGCCTTCAGCCGGGTGCGGATCTGCTCGACCACGCGCCCGAAATTGGCGCCGGCGCGGTCCATCTTGTTGACGAAGGCCATACGCGGCACTTCGTACTTGGTCGCCTGGCGCCAAACGGTCTCGGACTGCGGCTCGACACCACCCACCGCGCAGAACACGGCAATGGCCCCGTCCAGCACACGCAGGGAGCGCTCCACCTCAATGGTGAAGTCCACGTGACCGGGGGTGTCGATGATGTTGATGCGATGCTGGGGGTATTGCTGGTCCATACCCTGCCAGAACGCGGTCGTCGCAGCGGAGGTGATGGTGATCCCACGCTCCTGCTCCTGCGACATCCAGTCCATCACCGCGGCCCCTTCGTGGGTCTCCCCAATCTTGTGGGAGATACCGGTGTAGAACAGGATGCGCTCGGTCGCGGTCGTCTTGCCGGCATCGATGTGGGCCATGATGCCGATGTTGCGATACCGTTCGATGGGTGTCTTGCGTGCCACAGCTAATACCCCGATTGGCGTTGCTTACCAGCGATAATGGGAGAAGGCCTTGTTGGCCTCCGCCATGCGGTGCGTGTCCTCGCGCTTCTTGACGGCCGCGCCACGACTCTCGGAGGCATCCAGCATCTCGCCGGCCAGCCGCAGAGCCATGGTGGTCTCGCCGCGCTTGCGGGCCGCATCGAGCAACCAGCGCATGGCGAGCGTGGTCCGACGCTCGGGACGCACCTCAACCGGCACCTGATAGGTGGCACCGCCGACCCGACGGGATTTCACCTCGACCTTCGGCTGCACATTCTCCAGCGCGGTCTCAAGCACCTCCATCGGCGTCTCGTGACCCTTGCTCTCGATGCGCTCCAGCGCGCCGTACATGATCTTCTCGGCGACGGAGCGCTTGCCGTCGCGCATGACCATGTTGACGAACTTGGTCAACAACTCGCTTCCATACTTCGGATCCGCAAGAACCTTACGCTTGGGAACCTCTCTTCTTCTCGGCATGGTCTTTACCTAACCCTTGAGAAAACCGGACTGCCGACCGCGTGGCCGATCAGGACTTCGGCCGCTTGGCGCCGTACTTGGAACGGCCCTGGCGGCGCTTGTCGACCCCGGCGGTATCCGCCGCACCACGCACCACGTGGTAGCGCACACCCGGCAAGTCCTTGACACGACCACCCCGAATCAGAACAACGGAGTGTTCCTGGAGGTTGTGCCCCTCACCACCGATGTAGGAGCTCACCTCATAGTTATTGGTAAGCCGCACGCGCGCGACCTTACGCAGCGCCGAGTTCGGCTTCTTCGGCGTGGTCGTGTAGACCCGGGTGCAGACGCCGCGCTTCTGAGGCGATGCCTCCAGCGCTGGGACGTTGCTCTTGGCCACACGGCGCTTACGCCCTTTACGGACCAGCTGATTGATCGTCGCCATAGGAAACGCTCACTTCCTGATTAGAATAAACGACAGGCCGGGGGCGGCCCGGCCTGTCGAAGGACGGCAATTCTAGGCTGACACTTGGTGCGTGTCAACAGCTTGCGGGCCACCAGGCCCGCAAGCTGCAAGCCTTTACCCTTCCTCCGACGGGTCGGAGCCCCCAGCCCCGGTCTCAGAGGTGGCCGGTTGTTCGCCACCACCCAGACCGATGGCCGATTCCGCCGCCGCGATGGGGTCGGCCTGTGCCCGCCGACGCTCCTCGTGGTAGGCGAAGCCGGTCCCCGCCGGGATCAGGCGACCGACGATGACATTCTCCTTGAGCCCGCGCAGATCGTCCCGGGCCCCGCGGGTGGCGGCCTCGGTCAGCACCCGGGTCGTCTCCTGGAACGAGGCTGCGGAGATGAACGACTCGGTAGCCAGCGAGGCCTTGGTGATGCCCAGCAGCAACGGCTCGAAGGTGGCCGGCGTCTTGTCGGCCGCCTCCAGGGCATCATTGGCCTCAAGGACGCGGGCCCGGTCGACCTGCTCGCCGCGCAGGAAGTGGCTTTCGCCCGGGTCCTTGACGCCGACCTTGCGCAGCATCTGCCGGCAGATGACCTCGATGTGCTTGTCGTTGATCTTCACGCCCTGCAGACGGTAGACGTCCTGGATCTCCTTGACCACGTAAGCGGCCAGCGCAGTCACCCCCAGCAGGCGGAGGATGTCGTGCGGGTTCGGCTCGCCGTCGGCGATCACCTCACCCTTCTCCACGTGCTCACCCTCGAAGACCGTGACGGTCCGCCACTTGGGAATCAGCTCCTCGTAGGTCTCACCGTCCGCCTTGGTGATCACCAGGCGCTGCTTGCCCTTGGTGTCCTTGCCGAAGCCCACGGTACCGGAGACCTCGGCCAGGATGGCCGGCTCCTTCGGCTTGCGGGCCTCGAACAGGTCGGCCACGCGAGGCAGACCACCGGTGATATCGCGGGTCTTGGAGGACTCCTGCGGGATACGCGCCAGGGCGTCGCCCACCCGGACCTCGGCCCCATCCTCGAGACTGATGATCGCCTCGGCGGGCAGGAAGTAGTGGGCCGGGATGTCGGTGCCGGCGATGTTGAGGTCGTTGCCGTCCTCGTCCACCAGCTTGATCATGGGCCGCAAGTCCTTGTACGCGACCCGCTCCTCCACCTGCTTGCCGCTGGCGTCGGTCACCATACGCCGGTGCTCGCCGTTGCCACGGCTCTTGGGATCGGTGACCACCAGACTGGAGAGGCCGGTGACCTCGTCCACCTCGCGGGCCACGGTGACGCCCTCCACGAAGTCGTAGAAGCGCACCCGACCCTCCACCTCGGTGATGATCGGGTGGGTGTGGGGATCCCAGTTGGCCACGATCTGGCCGGACTCCACCGCATCGCCATCGGCCACCGAGAGCACGGCGCCGTAGGGGATCTTGTAGCGCTCACGCTCACGGCCGTGATCGTCCATGACGGTCACCTCGCCGGAACGGGAGACGGCCACGTAGTTGCCGGAGTGGTGCTTGACCACCTTAACGTTGTGCAGCCGCACCGAGCCCGAGTTGCGGACCTGCACGTTGTTGATCGACGCGGCCCGCGACGCGGCCCCACCGATGTGGAAGGTCCGCATGGTCAGCTGGGTGCCCGGCTCACCGATGGACTGGGCGGCGATCACACCCACCGCCTCACCGACGTTGACGCCGTGCCCGCGCGCCAGGTCGCGACCGTAGCACTGGGCGCAAACGCCGTGGCGAGTCTGGCAGGTGATCGGCGAGCGGACCCGGATCTCGTCCACACCCTGCTGCTCCAGGTGCTCGACCCACTCCTCATCGAGCAGGGTGCCGGCCGCCGCGACCACTTCGTCAGTGCCCGGCTTGTAGACATCCTCCGCCACCACGCGCCCGAGGACGCGATCGGCCAGGGTCTCCACCACATCACCACCCTCGATGATGGGCGTCATATGCAGGCCTTCGGTGGTGCCGCAATCCTCCTCGGTGACCACCAGGTCCTGGGAGACGTCCACCAGGCGTCGGGTCAGATACCCGGAGTTGGCCGTCTTCAGCGCCGTGTCGGCCAGGCCCTTACGGGCACCGTGGGTGGAGATGAAGTACTGGAGCACGTTCAGCCCCTCACGGAAGTTCGCCGTGATGGGGGTCTCGATGATGGAGCCGTCCGGCTTCGCCATCAGGCCGCGCATACCCGCCAGCTGCCGGATCTGCGCCGCCGAGCCACGCGCGCCGGAATCGGCCATCATAAAGATGGAGTTGAAGGACTTCTGCTCCTTCTGCTCGCCATCCACCTCGACGAGGTCCTTGCCCATCTTCTCCATCATGGCCTTGGCCACGGCCTCGTTGGTGTGGGACCAGATGTCCACCACCTTGTTGTAGCGCTCGCCGTTGGTGACCAGGCCCGAGGCGTACTGCTCCTCGATGTCCTTCACCTCTTCCTCGGCATCGGCCAGGATCTTCTCCTTCTCCGCCGGCACTTCCATGTCGTTGACACCGATGGAGACCCCGGCGCCGGTGGACATGGAGAAGCCCATATACATGAGCTGGTCGGCAAAGACCACCGTGCCCTTCAGGCCCACCCGGCGGTAGCAGGCATTGACCAGGCCGGAAATGGCCTTCTTGGTCATGTCCCGATCCACCAGCTCGAAGGGCAGCCCGTCGGGAACGATCTCGTAGAGCAGCGCCCGGCCGGCCACGGTCTCGACCCGGTGCACCCGCTCATTCATGCCGCCGTTCTCGTCGAACACGGCCTCGCGGATCCGCACCTGAACGCGGGCGCCCAGGTCCAGCACCCCGTTCTGGTGGGCCCGGTGCACCTCCTGCACGTCGGTGAAGACCATGCCCCGGCCCTTGGCGTCCAGCCGTTCACGGGTCATGTAATAGAGGCCCAGCACCACGTCCTGCGAGGGGACGATGATGGGCTCACCACTGGCCGGCGACAGGATGTTGTTGGTGGACATCATCAGGGCGCGGGCTTCCAGCTGCGCCTCCAGCGACAGTGGCACGTGCACGGCCATCTGGTCGCCGTCAAAGTCGGCGTTGAAGGCGGTGCAGACCAGCGGGTGGAGCTGGATGGCCTTGCCCTCGATGAGCACCGGCTCGAACGCCTGAATACCCAGGCGGTGCAACGTGGGCGCACGGTTGAGCATGACCGGGTGCTCGCGGATCACCTCCGAGAGGATGTCCCAGACCTCGCCGGTCTCGCGCTCGACCATCTTCTTGGCCGCCTTGATGGTGGTGGCCAGGCCGCGCAGTTGCAGCTTGGAGAAGATGAACGGCTTGAACAGCTCCAGCGCCATGCGCTTGGGCAGGCCGCACTGGTGCAGGCGCAGGGTCGGACCGACCACGATGACCGAACGGCCGGAGTAATCGACGCGCTTGCCCAGCAGGTTCTGCCGGAACCGGCCCTGCTTGCCCTTGATCATGTCGGCCAGGGACTTCAGCGGGCGCTTGTTGGTACCGGTAATGGCCCGGCCGCGCCGGCCGTTGTCCAGCAGTGCGTCCACGGACTCCTGCAGCATGCGCTTTTCGTTGCGCACGATGATGTCGGGGGCCGACAGCTCCAGCAGCCGCTTCAGCCGGTTGTTCCGGTTAATGACCCGGCGATACAGGTCGTTCAGATCGGAAGTGGCGAACCGGCCGCCGTCCAGCGGCACCAGCGGACGCAGGTCCGGTGGCAGCACCGGCAGCACGTCCATGATCATCCACTCCGGCTTGTTGCCGGACTCGAGGAAGGCCTCGATCAGTTTCAGCCGCTTGGACAGGCGCTTGATCTTGGACTCGGAGTTGGTGCCCTCGATCTCCTCGCGCAGGGTCCGGGCCTCGCCGGTCATGTCCAGGCTCTTGAGCAGGTCGAGGACCGCCTCGGCGCCCATCTTGGCCTCGAACTCATCGCCGTGCTGCTCGATGGCGTCCAGGTAGGCCTCGTCGGAGAGCAGTTGGCCGCGCTCCAACGGGGTCATACCCGGCTCGATGACCACGAACGCCTCGAAGTAAAGGATGCGCTCGATGTCCCGCAGGGTCATATCCAGCAGCAGCCCGATGCGCGAGGGCAGGCTCTTCAGGAACCAGATGTGGGCGACCGGGCTGGCCAGGTCAATATGACCCATGCGCTCCCGGCGCACCTTGGCGATGGTGACCTCCACCCCGCACTTCTCGCACACCACGCCCCGGTGCTTGAGCCGCTTGTACTTGCCGCAAAGGCACTCGTAGTCCTTCACCGGGCCGAAGATCTTGGCGCAGAACAGGCCGTCGCGCTCCGGCTTGAAGGTGCGGTAGTTGATGGTCTCGGGCTTTTTCACCTCGCCGTAGGACCAGGACCGGATCATCTCCGGCGACGCCAGTCCGATACGGATGGCGTCGAAGTCCTCGAGCTGTGCGCCCGGTTGCTTGAACAGATTCAGCAAGTCTTTCATATCCGCTGCCTGTACAGATCAGTGGTGTCAGTGAGTCCCCGTCAGACGGGCGCTCAGTCCTGTTCCAGCTCGATGTTGATGCCCAGCGAGCGGATCTCCTTGACCAGCACGTTGAAGGACTCGGGCATGCCGGCCTCCATGCGATGGTCGCCGTCCACGATGTTCTTGTACATCTTGGTTCGGCCTGCCACGTCGTCGGACTTCACCGTCAGCATCTCCTGCAGGGTGTAGGCCGCGCCGTAGGCCTCCAGTGCCCAGACCTCCATCTCGCCGAAGCGCTGACCGCCGAACTGCGCCTTACCGCCCAGCGGCTGCTGGGTGACCAGGGAGTACGGCCCGGTGGAGCGGGCGTGAACCTTATCATCCACCAGGTGGTTGAGCTTCAGCATGTACATGTAGCCGATGGTGACCGGGCGGTCGAACGCCTCGCCGGTACGACCGTCGTACAGGGTGGCCTGGCCGGACTCGGGCAGCCCCGCGAGCTCGAGCATGTTTTTGATCTCCGGCTCCTGGGCCCCGTCGAAGACCGGCGTCGCCATGGGCACACCCTCCCGCAGATTGAAGGCGAGGCCCTTGATCTCCTCGTCGTCGAGGCTGTCCAGGTCCACCTTCTGGCCGCTGGCGTTGTACACCTGGTCGAGGAACGCACGCAGCTCCTGCATCTTGGTGTGCTGCTCGAGCATCTCGCCGATGCGTTTGCCGAGCCCGCGCGCCGCCCAGCCCAGGTGGGTCTCCAGCACCTGCCCGACGTTCATGCGCGAGGGCACACCCAGCGGCGAGAGGACCACGTCCACCGGCTCGCCATCCTCGGTGAAGGGCATGTCCTCTTCCGGCACGATCATGGAGATGACGCCCTTGTTACCGTGGCGGCCAGCCATCTTGTCACCGGGCTGCAGGCGCCGGCGCACGGCCAGGTAGACCTTGACCATCTTGACCACGCCCGGGGCGAGGTCGTCACCGGCGGTGATCTTGCCCTTCTTCTCCTCGAAGTGGCGCTCCAGCGAGTCACGCTGCGCCTCCAGTTGGGCCCGTACGGCCTCCAACTGGCGGTTGGCCTCCTCGTCACGCATGCGGATCTCGAACCAGCGCTTGCGGTCGAGGTTCGCCAGGTAGTCGGCGGTTACCTCGGCGCCCCGGGCCAACCCGGAGGGGCCGCCCTCAGCCACCTGGCCCACCAGCGCGCGCTCCAGGCGGGAGAAGGCATCGTCCTCGAAGATACGCTCCTGGTCGCGCAGGTCCTTGCGGATGGCCGCCAGCTCTGCCTGCTCGATGGCCAGCGCCCGGCTGTCCTTCTCCACCCCGTCCCGGGTGAAGACCTGGACGTCGATCACCTTGCCGTCCATGCCGGTGGGGACCCGCAGGGAGGTGTCCTTCACGTCCGAGGCCTTCTCGCCGAAGATCGCGCGCAGCAGCTTCTCCTCGGGCGTCAGCTGGGTCTCGCCCTTGGGCGTGACCTTGCCCACCAGGATGTCGCCGGCCTTCACCTCGGCCCCGATGTGCACGATGCCGGCCTCGTCCAGCCGGTTCAGCGCCGACTCGGAGACGTTGGGGATGTCGGCGGTGATCTCCTCGGTACCGAGCTTGGTGTCGCGCGCGACACAGGTGAGCTCCTCGATGTGGATGGTGGTGTAGCGGTCCTCCTTCACCACCCGCTCGGAGATCAGGATCGAATCCTCGAAGTTGTAACCGTTCCACGGCATGAAGGCCACCAGCATGTTCTGGCCCAGCGCCAGCTCGCCCATGTCGGTGGACGGGCCGTCGGCGAGCGCATCGCCCCGGGCCACCACGTCGCCCGGGCGCACCAGCGGCTTCTGGTTCATGCAGGTGTTCTGGTTGGAGCGCAGGTATTTGACCAGGTTGTAGATGTCCACCCCCGGCTCGCCCGCCTCGGTCTCGTCGTCGTTGACCCGGACCACGATACGACCGGCGTCCACCTGCTCGACCACGCCGCCCCGCTCCGCGGTGACGATGACGCCGGAGTCGCGCGCCACGGCCCGCTCCATACCGGTGCCCACCAGCGGCTTGTCGGCGCGCAGGGTCGGCACCGCCTGGCGCTGCATGTTGGAGCCCATCAACGCACGGTTGGCGTCGTCGTGCTCCAGGAAGGGCACCAGCGAGGCGGCCACCGAGACGATCTGCTTCGGCGAGACGTCCATGTACTGGACCTTGTCCGGGGTCGCCATGCCGAACTCATTGCCGTGGCGGATGGAGATCAGCTCGTCCATCAGCCGGCCGTCCTCACCCACGCGGGCGTTGGCCTGGGCGATGACGTAGCGCGCCTCCTCGATGGCGGAGAGGTAATCCACCTTGTCGGTGACCACGCCATTCTCCACCCGGCGGTACGGCGTCTCCAGGAAGCCATAGCGGTTGGTCCGGGCGTAAGTCGCCAGCGAGTTGATCAGCCCGATGTTGGGGCCTTCCGGGGTTTCGATGGGGCAGACCCGGCCGTAGTGGGTGGGGTGCACGTCGCGCACCTCGAACCCGGCCCGCTCCCGGGTCAGACCGCCCGGGCCCAGCGCCGAGACCCGGCGCTTGTGGGTCACCTCGGAGAGCGGGTTGTTCTGGTCCATGAACTGCGAGAGCTGGGAGGAGCCGAAGAACTCCTTGATCGCCGCCGCCACCGGCTTGGCGTTGATCAACTCCTGCGGCATCAACCCCTCGCTCTCGGCCAGCGACAGCCGCTCGCGCACGGCGCGCTCCACACGGACCAGGCCCACGCGGAAGACGTTCTCCGCCATCTCGCCGACACAGCGCACGCGGCGGTTGCCCAGGTGGTCGATGTCGTCCACCTGGCCGTCGCCGTTGCGGATGTTGATCAGTTCCCGCAGCACCGCGAGGATGTCGTCATTGTCCAGCACCCCGGGGCCGGTGACCTCGTCCCGCCCGACGCGCAGGTTGAACTTCATGCGCCCGACCGGCGACAGGTCGTAGCGGTCCGGGCTGAAGAACAGGTTCTGGAACAGGTTCTCGGCCGCCTCCTTGGTGGGCGGCTCACCCGGGCGCATCATGCGGTAGATCTCGACCAGCGCCTCCAGCTGGGTGCGCGTCGGATCGATGGCCAGGGTCTGGGACATGTAAGGCCCGCGGTCCAGGTCGTTGACAAACAGGGTATCGAGCTGTTTGACACCGGCATCCTGGATGGCCTGCACCAGCTCGGCAGTGAGCTCCGTGTTGGCTTCACAGATGATCTCGCCGGTCCCGGTGTCGACCACGTCGTGGGCGACGATCTTGCCCTCCAAGTACTCGGCCGGGACCTCCAGCGTGTCCACCCCGGCCTTGCCCAGTTCGCGGATGTGGCGCGCGGTCACTCGGCGCCCGGCCTCCACCAGCACCTGGCCGTTGGCCTTGATGTCGAAGGCCGCGGTCTCACCGCGCAGGCGCTCCGGCACCAGGTCGAGCACCACCGAGCCGTCGTCGCGGAAGTGGAAGGCGTTCTTGTCGAAGAACAGGTCCAGGATCTGCTGGGTGTCAAAGCCCAGCGCGCGCAGCAGGATGGTCGCCGGCAGCTTGCGGCGACGGTCGATGCGCACGTAGATGTTGTCCTTGGGATCGAACTCGAAGTCCAGCCAGGAACCGCGGTAGGGGATTACCCGGGCGGAAAACAGCAGCTTGCCCGACGAGTGGGTCTTGCCCTTGTCGTGGTCGAAGAACACACCCGGGGAGCGGTGAAGCTGGGAGACGATCACCCGCTCGGTGCCATTGATCACAAAGGTGCCGTTGCGGGTCATGAGCGGCAGTTCGCCCATGTACACTTCTTGTTCCTTGATGTCCTTTACGGACTGACCGTCCTTGTCGTAGATGACCAGGCGTACCAGCATACGCAGCGGCGCCGCGTAGGTCAGACCGCGCGACTGGCACTCCTTGACATCAAAGCCAGGGTCACCGATGCGATAGCTGACGTACTCCAGGGCAGCCGTCCCGGAGTGGCTGGTGATGGGGAACACGGAGCGGAAGGCACCGTGCAGCCCGACGTCCTCGCGGCTCTCCGCGGCCCTCTCCTCCTGAAGGAACTGACGATAGGAGTCGATTTGCGTCGCCAGCAGGTAAGGCACTTCGAGGATGTTCGGCAGCTTGCCGAAGTCCTTGCGGATGCGCTTCTTTTCGGTGAACGAGTAGGCCATCGAGGTTCCTCAGCATTTGGCTCTAGGGTTGACTGGCGACACCCGCCGTAGACCGTCGGCACGGGTGGTCTTGGACCACACAACCCTGATAACGTTTCAATGCCCTGACCGGCCGCAGGATTTGCGGCCCACTACACTGTTGACGGGGCAGGCACCCGAAAACAGGAAAAGGCCGGTGGCGGAATCCGCCACCAGCCATCCACGCCTGAGGCGTTGGACGTCGTCCAGGACAAGCGTTACTTGACCTCGACGCTGGCGCCCGCCTCTTCCAGCTTGGCCTTGATCTCCTCGGCCTCTTCCTTGGAGGCGCCTTCCTTGATCGGGGAGGGAGCACCCTCCACGACTTCCTTGGCCTCCTTCAGGCCCAGGCCGGTGATGCCGCGCACCGCCTTGATGACGGCAACCTTGTTGGAGCCGAAGCTCGACAGCACCACGTCGAACTCGGTCTGCTCCTCGGCGGCCTCGGCCTCGCCACCGGCGGCGGCCGGGGCAGCGGCCACGGCGGCAGCGGCGGTCACGCCAAACTTCTCTTCCATTTCCTCGATCAGTTCCACGACCTCCATCACGGTCATGTTGGAAATTGTCTCGAGGATCTCTTCTTTGGAAACGGCCATCGTGTTGTCTCCTGTGACGCGTTCTAGTCGACAGGACCCCGCAGGGCCCAAATTGCGTGATTAACAGAAAAAGACCTGGCTTCAGGCAGCCTGTTTGGCGTCCTTCACCGCCGCCACCGTCCGGACCAGCTTGCCCGGGACCTCGTTGAGGGTGGTGGCCAGCTTCTGGACCGGCGCCTTCATGGTGGCCAGCAGCATCGCCAATGCCTCCTCGCGAGTCGGCAGGCTGGCCAGCCGCTCCAGCTCGGAAGCCGGATACACCTGACCGCCCACCGCGACCAGGCGCGTCTGCAGCGCCTCGTGCTCCTTGGAATAGGCCTTGATGACGCGCGCGGCGGCACCCGGGTCCTCCAGGGAGAAGGCCAGCAGCAGCGGGCCGGTAAGCTCGGACTGCATGCACTCAAACTCGGTGCCCTCAACCGCCCGCTTGGCGAGACGGTTTTTGACCACCCGCAGGTAGACCCCGTTTTCACGGGCCTGCTGGCGCAGCGCGTCCATCTGGCCGGCCGTCAAACCACGGTACTCGGCCCCAACGGCCGAATGGGCCTCCTTGGCCACCGCAGCGACTTCCTGAACCATTGCCTTTTTCTGTTCCAGACTCAGTCCCATCTGAAAAAACCTCCTGGAACACTCGTTGTCAGAGCCGCCGCGGGTTGCGGCGGCCCACTTGGCCCTTGCCCGGGGGCAGGGCCTGCACCCGGCCGGAGCCGGCGTGCCAACGGTGGTCTCATGCAGGGATATCCTGTCTGAGCTGCACCGTCTGCGCAGGCGGTCGTACCTTTAAGCGCTTACGCGCACCGTGCGGTCTAAGACGGCTGCCGCGTCTGTTGTCGACAGCCTCCAGACATCGTGACCGCCCCACCCGAGGGGCGGCCGGGTAATACATTGCCGGTCAGGTCTCCAGCGAGGCCAGGTCCACCGCCAGGCCGGGGCCCATGGTGGTGGAGACGGCCACTTTCTTCAGGTAGACACCCTTGGAGTTGGCCGGCTTCAGCTTCTGCAGGTCGGTGATCAGCGCCTGCAGGTTCTGTTGCAGCGCCTCGACCTCGAAGTCCACCTTGCCGATAGCACAGTGGATGATGCCGCCCTTGTCGGTGCGGTAGCGCACCTGCCCGGCCTTGGCGTTCTTCACCGCGCCGGCCACATCGGGGGTAACCGTGCCCACCTTGGGGTTCGGCATCAGCCCGCGCGGGCCCAGGATCGGACCCAACCGGCCGACCACACCCATGGCGTCCGGCGCGGCCACGACCACGTCGAAGTCCAGGTTGCCGCCCTTGACCTGCTCGGCCAAATCGTCCATTCCGACGATGTCGGCGCCGGCCTCTTTCGCCGCCTCGGCGGCGTCGCCCTGGGCAAATACGGCCACGCGCACGGTCTTGCCGGTGCCGTTGGGCAGCACGGTGGAGCCGCGCACGATCTGATCGGACTTACGGGGGTCGACGCCCAGGTTGACCGCCACTTCCACCGACTCGGTGAACTTGGCGCCGGGGAGCTCCCGCAGCAGGCCCAGGGCCTCGGCCACCGGGTATTGCTGGGCGGGGTCGATCTTCTCTCGAATCGCCTTCTGGCGCTTGGTCAGACGTGCCATATCACAGACCCTCCACGTCCAGGCCCATGCTGCGGGCCGTGCCGGCGATGGAGCGCACAGCGGCGTCCAGGTCGGCGGCGTTCAGATCGGGCTCCTTGGTCTTCGCGATCTCTTCCAACTGCTCGCGGGTGACCGTGCCCACCTTTTTGGTGTTGGGCTCGCCACTGCCCTTCTGGATGCCGGCGGCCTTACGTAGCAGCACGGCGGCCGGCGGGGTCTTGGTGATAAAGGTGAAGCTACGATCGTTGTAGACCGTGATCACCACAGGCACGGGCAGACCGGCCTCCATCTCCTGGGTCTGGGCGTTGAACGCCTTGCAGAACTCCATGATGTTGACGCCGTGCTGACCCAGCGCGGGGCCCACAGGCGGGCTGGGGTTGGCCTTGCCAGCGCCCACCTGCAGCTTGATGTAGGCAGAAACTTTCTTCGCCATGGATAGACTCCTTGCGGGGTGCTAACGCCTCTCGGCTCCCCCTGTGACGATGGATATCGGCTCGCGATCGGGGCTCGCGATCAGCCCTTTTCCACTTGGTCGAACTCGAGTTCGACCGGGGTGGAACGCCCAAAGATCAGAACCGCGACGCGCAGGCGGCTCTTCTCATAGTTGACCTCTTCGACCACGCCGTTGAAGTCGGCAAACGGGCCGTCGGTGACGCGCACCATCTCGCCCACTTCGAACAGCACCTTCGGACGCGGCTTCTCGGCCCCCTCCTTGACGCGGTCGAGGATCTGCTCGGCCTCGCGATCGGAGATCGGCGCCGGGCGGTCACTGCGACCGCCGATAAAGCCCATCACACGGGGCACTTCCTTGACCAGGTGCCAAGTCTCGTCGTCCAACTCCATCTGCACCAGGACATAGCCCGGGAAGAACTTACGCTCACTGCGCCGCTTCTGGCCCTCGCGCATCTCCACCACTTCCTCGGTGGGCACAAGGATCTCCCCGAACTTATCCTCCATGCCGGCCCGCTTGATGCGCTCTTCAAGCGAGCGCTTGACCTGCTTCTCGAAACCGGAATAGGCGTGGATAACGTACCAGCGCTTCGCCATCGATTAGACTCCCAGGCCGATGATGCGCCCGATGCCCCAACCCGCCAGCAGATCCACCAGCCAGAGGAACAGGGCCACGAGCACCACCATGACAAAGACGATAAGGGTGGTCTGCAGGGTTTCCTGGCGATTCGGCCAGACCACCTTGCGCAGCTCCTGGCGCGAGGCGCGGGCAAACTGCCACACCGCCTGCCCGGCAGCGGTGGTCATCATCACACCGCCAGCGGCCGCCACCACGGCCAGCAGCCCCAGCACGCGGAACAGCAGGGGCTCGTCGCCATAATAATGGAAGCCGGCAATGGCCCCGAGGACCAGGGCGATTGCGACGACGATCTTGGCCTTATCTAGACCGGAACTCTGGCTCTCTACGCTGGATTTCATTCGGGGACCGGTTGGACGAACACGTGAAAGCCCAGCGCACCCTCAGGCGCGCTGGGTATTCGGGCAGATGGCAGGCCAGGAGGGACTCGAACCCCCAACCTGCGGTTTTGGAGACCGCTGCTCTGCCAATTGAGCTACTGGCCTGTAACAAAGGCCGGGGCCTCCGCGGACACCCCGGCGGATACTGCTTTACTCGATGATCTTGGAGACGACGCCGGCACCCACGGTGCGGCCGCCCTCGCGGACCGCGAAACGCAGCCCATCTTCCATGGCGATGGGCGCAATCAGCGACACCGTCATCTTGACGTTGTCACCCGGCATCACCATCTCCACACCCTCGGGCAGCTCGCAGGAACCGGTCACGTCCGTGGTACGGAAGTAAAACTGCGGACGGTAACCGTTAAAGAACGGGGTGTGTCGACCCCCCTCGTCCTTGCTCAGCACGTACACCTCACACTCAAACTTCGTGTGCGGCGTGATGCTGCCCGGCTTGCACAGCACCTGACCACGCTCCACCTCATCCCGCTTGGTGCCACGCAGCAGCGCACCGATGTTATCACCGGCCTCACCCTGGTCCAGCATCTTGCGGAACATCTCAACACCCGTGCAGGTCGTCTTCTGGGTCTCCTTCAGACCCACAATCTCAACCTCCTCACCGGTCTTGATCACACCACGCTCCACACGACCCGTCACCACCGTGCCCCGACCCGAAATCGAGAACACGTCCTCAATCGGCATCAGGAACGGCTGATCCACCGGACGCTCCGGCGTCGGGATGTACTCATCCATCGCCTCCGCCAGCTTGATGATCGACGGCTTGCCAATCTCCGAGTCATCACCCTCCAGCGCCTTCAGCGCCGAACCCGTGATCACCGGCGTGTCATCACCCGGGAAATCGTAATCACTCAGAAGCTCCCGGACCTCCATCTCCACCAGCTCCAGAAGCTCCTCGTCGTCCACCATGTCCGCCTTGTTCAGGTAAACCACGATGTACGGCACACCCACCTGACGCGCCAGCAAAATGTGCTCCCGCGTCTGCGGCATCGGACCGTCCGCAGCAGACACCACCAAAATGGCACCGTCCATCTGCGCCGCACCCGTGATCATGTTCTTCACATAATCCGCGTGACCCGGGCAGTCCACGTGCGCATAGTGACGCTCACTCGTCTCATACTCCACGTGCGCCGTCGCAATCGTGATACCACGCGCCTTCTCCTCCGGCGCGTTGTCAATCTGATCAAAGGCCCGGGCGTCACCCCCAAACGCTTCCGCCAGCACCACCGTCATCGCCGCCGTCAGCGTCGTCTTACCATGGTCAACGTGACCAATGGTCCCTACGTTTACGTGTGGCTTCTTACGCTCAAACTTGCTCTTGGACATCGAGCGATCTCCCCGTCTATCCTTTTCAGAGTGACTTCGGGCCTTGGGACACGGGCATGACGCATCGCCCGCGGAACGAAACAATGGAGCCCATGACCGGATTTGAACCGGTGACCTCACCCTTACCAAGGGTGTGCTCTACCAACTGAGCTACATGGGCCCGAACTCGGCTGCGCATGACTGGAGCGGGTGATGGGAATCGAACCCACGTCATCAGCTTGGAAGGCTGAGGTTCTACCATTGAACTACACCCGCAGATGACCTGGTAACGCCCCGTGCCAAGCGCAAATTGTTTGGTGGAGGGGGGAGGATTCGAACCTCCGAAGGCTGTGCCAGCAGATTTACAGTCTGCCCCCTTTGGCCGCTCGGGAACCCCTCCGAAAATCTGTAAGAGGCGGTATTCTCCAGATCGGACGATGCCTTGTCAACCACCCGGAGCGCTCCGGGCGCGGTTTGGCGCGGCGCGCGACCGGAGGCGCTGAGCCGTCGGCCGCTGACAAGCTGGCACCGCCACGAGCAAGCGCTCACCCTAGTGGGCACCAGGGCGCGGGTCAAGAGGGGCCGGCCAATGGCAAGCCCCGGCGAAGACCACATCGAGGACGACGAGGAGAACGCATGAAACGGCAAACGGAGACCGGCGACAACGAAGACCCAGGGGCCCGCCTCGCGCTGCAATGGCAGCGCATCACCCTGGCCGCCAACCGATTGGGCGCCGGGATTCTGCGCCGGCAGATCAAAGGCGACCACTTTCTCTTCCCGGACCCCCAACAGATCGCCCAGGCATACTGGCGGTGGGGCCTGGCGCTGGTACAGGACCCCGCCCGGCTGCTCGCCACCCAGCAACGCTGGACCGAGGAGGCGCTCGAGGCCTGGCAACAGCTCATGACCCCGCCCGGGGAGGCGGAGGCGCCGAAAACCGCCGACCGGCGGTTTCAACACCCGGAGTGGCGCAATAACGCCGCGCTGGATTTTATGCACCGGGGCTACCTGGTAGCGGCAAAGCAACTGTTGAACGCCGTCGACGAAGTGGAAGGGCTGGACCCGCACACCCGGCAGATGGTGCGCTTTTATACCCGCCAGTACGCCGACGCCCTGTCGCCCAGTAACTTCGCCGCGACCAATCCGGCCGTGGTGGAGCGGGCCCTGGAAACCGGCGGCGAAAGCCTGCTCCGTGGGCTGGCCAATCTGCTCGAGGACCTGGCGGAGGGCGACGGCCAGCTGCGTCTGCGCCATGTGGACCCGGAGGCCTTTGAGATTGGCCGTGACCTGGCCACGACGCCGGGCCGCGTGGTCCACGAGAACCGATTGATGCAGCTGATCCAGTACAGCCCGACCACCGAGACGGTACACCAGCGCCCGCTACTGATCGTGCCGCCCTGGATCAACAAGTTCTATATCCTCGACCTGAACGAGAAGAAATCCTTCATCCGTTGGGCGGTGGCGCAGGGGCATACGGTGTTCATCATCTCCTGGATCAATCCGGGGCCCGAGCTGGCCGACATCCGCTTCGACGACTACCTGACCGAAGGGCCGCTTGCCGCCATGGATGTCATCCGCGAGCTGACCGGCGAGGAGCAGCTCAACACCCTCGGCTACTGTATCGGGGGCACCCTCCTGGCCTGCACGCTGGCTTGGCTGGCGGCCGCCGGGGAACAGGATCGGGTCAGCAGCGCCACCTTCTTCACCACCCTGCTCGACTTCTCCGACGTGGGCGAGCTGTCGGTCTTCATCGACGAGGAGCAGATCCAGCTGCTGGAGGCGCAGATGGCGCGCAAGGGCCATCTGCAGGGGGCTCACCTGGGGCAGGCCTTCAATCTGCTGCAGGCCAACGACCTGATCTGGAGCTATGTCATCAACAACTACCTGATGGGGCGCGACCCCCTGCCCTTCGACCTGCTCTACTGGAATGGCGACAACACCTGCATGCCGGCACGCATGCAGTCCTGGTACCTGCGTCACCTCTACTTGGAGAATCGCCTGCGCGAGCCGGACGCGCTTAGCTTGGCGGGCCAGCCGCTGGACTTGGGCCGGATCAAGGTGCCGGCCTACTTCCTGTCCACGGCCGGCGACCACATCGCCCCCTGGCGGGGCACCTACCACGGGGCTCGACTCCTTGGGGGGCGGGTCCGCTTTGTGCTGGGGGGCTCGGGGCATGTGGCCGGGGTGATCAACCCGGAGCACTCCGGGAAGTACGGTTACCGTCATTACGGCCGCCTGCCGGCGGACCCGGAACGGTGGCTGCAGTCGGCCCGGGAATATGCGGGCTCCTGGTGGCCGGACTGGCGGCACTGGGTGGCCGGTCATGCCGGGGAACAGGTGCCGGCACGCACCCCGCCGGAGGGCATCGAGCCCGCCCCCGGCCGCTATGTCCGGGTCCGGGCGCCGAAGGGGGCGAGCTGAGCCCGCGTAACCGGAAAGCTAGCGCGCCCTGCGCAGGAGAGGGGAATGGAGCTGGCGACAGGAGTCGAACCTGCGACCGGCTGATTACAAATCAGCTGCTCTACCGACTGAGCTACGCCAGCATCACGCGCTATGGTAGTCACTCCGCCCCGGCAGGGCAATCCACGGCGCTCCGGGGCCACGGCAGCAGGGCGACCTCCGCCGCGGTGGCGTAGACCCGGACCAGACCGGCGGAGGGCGGACGGCGGGGCACCACCTCGGTGGCCACGCCCCGGGCGGCCAGTTGCCGTTGGCTCCGGCGCAACGGCGCCTCCTCGCCGGCGCGTGCCAGACGCACGCCGCCGCCCGCTGCGGTCACCACCAAGGACCATTCGGAGGGGTCTCCGAGCCCGTCGACGCCGCTGCCCATGCGGGCACGGCGCCGCTGCGCCTCCTGCACCGTGTCGACCGGCAGGCGCAACTCATACCAGACCGGACCGGACCCGGGCCGCGCGCCCCCCACCGCCCGCAGCCCCAGCTCCCGGAGCCGGTCCGCCATCGCCTCGGCGGCCCCGGGGCTGGGCATGGGCAGGCGATAGTGGCAGGTGGCCGCTGCCGGCGGTTCGCTGAATAACGCCAATGGCGGAGCCTCGTCCGTGACACCGTCGGATTGCGAAAGGCTGGGGCCGGGGTCGCCCGCCGTCGGGCGCCCGTCGAAAAGAATGGCCCCCGCGAGGCCCAGGTTGGCCACCATCAACACCGCCACGAGGCCCGTGCGAAGGGTCATCCCGACTCCCGGGCGAGTTGCGCCAGGCCCTCCAGGACCAGGTCCGGTGCCCAAACCGCACCCTGCGGCAGGAGCGGTTGCAAACGCCCGGCGTCCCCGCCCGTGAGCCAGCGCCGGGGCCGCACCGCCTCGGCCGGCAGCATCTCGGAGGCCAGATGCCGGAGGGCGCCAGCCAGGCCGTGCACCACGCCGCCGCGGATGGCATCCGGCGTCGACCGGGCCGGCAGCGGGACCGCCTCGCCGGCCAGACTCGGCAGCCCGGCGGTGCCGCTGCCGAGGGCGTCGGCCAGCAGCCGCAATCCGGGAAATATGGCACCGCCCCGGTAATCCCCCCTGGGCCCCACCACATCCACGGTCGCGGCGGTCCCCACGTCGATGACCAGATGCCAGGCCTCCGGGGCGCGCAGATGGGCTGCCACCACCGCGGCCCAGCGATCGACTCCCAACTGGCGGTAGTCGCGGTAGCCATTCTGTACCCCGCAGGCCGCAGCAGTGGTGGTGATCCGAGTGAGCGGACACCCCCAGCGGCGGCGACTGATGGCCTCCAGCGCCTCTACGGTGGCCGTCTGATGGACGCTCCCGACCACCACCCGCTCCGGCCTGGCCATCGCGGCCAGCGCCATGTCCAGTTCACCCGGCCAGTCGCCGCTCCAGCTCACCGCGCCAGTAGCGTGGACGCGATGGCCGTCCCAGAGACCGAACTTCAACCGGCTGTTGCCCGCGTCAAGAATCAGCCAGTGCGGCACCGATATGCACCTCCCCCGCATGCAAGACACGCTGCCCGCCCGAGGCCAGCGTCAGGACCAAGGCCCCGTCCTCGCTGATCCCCGCGCCCCAGCCCCGTAAGGTCGCCCCCGCCTGGACCACGGACAGCGGCCGGTCGCGCAGGGCATCCCAGCGTGCCCAGCCCTCACGGTAGTCGTCGAGCCCGGTGACCCCGAACCGCTGGCAGCCCCGGATCACCGCGCTGAGCAGGAGCGCGGCCAATCGATTGCGCGCGACGCCCTCCAGGCCCGCCTCGGCCAGGCTGGCCACCGGCCGGTCCGCCTCAGCGCCGCCGGCACCGCGACCGTGGTTGACCCCGACCCCCACCACCACCCGGCACGGGCCCAGCACCTGGCCCTCGAGCTCAATCAGGATCCCGGCGAGCTTCCGCCCCTCCTTACACAGCAGGTCGTTGGGCCACTTCAACTGCAGGCCCCGGGCGCCGAGCCCACTCAGCGTCTCGGCCAATTCGACACCGACCGCGAGGCTCAGCCCGGGCACCGGTGCGGGCAGGGCCTGGTAATGCCAGGCCAGCGAGAACTGAACCTGCTCGCCAAAGGCCGACCACCAGCGCCGCCCCTGGCGGCCCCGGCCGGCGGTCTGGACCTCGGCAAATGCGGCGCGCGGCGTGCCTGCCTGGGACCCCAGCACACACAGGTTGGTGGACGGGGTCGACAGCCAGACGTCCACCGAGGGCAGCGGCGCCACACCCGCGCGCCGCAGCTCGGCGACAATCCGCTGCCGATCCAGCACCTCGACCGGCCCGGGCAACCGGTAGCCCTTCCCAGCGACCGCCTCGACAGGCACTCCGAGGCCCCGGAGTGTCGCCACCGCCTTCCAGACCGCTGCCCGGGAGATGCCCAGCTCGCGGCCCAGCGCCTCACCGGACCAGCAGTCGCCGGCCGACAGCCGTTCCAGGACCGCCTGCGCGGAGCCCCTCGCGGCGAGCCTGCCCTCGCTCCCGCTCATGGCAACTGTGGCACGGCCAGGAAGGCCGACAGGGCGCCCGTCATCCAGGCGTGGTCCTTCGCCCCCGCGCTCTCGCGCGCACTGTGCATGGACCAGATGGCGTTGCCCACATCAATCACCGGTAGCCCGAGCCGAGCCGCGGTGACCGGACCGATCGTACTCCCGCACGGCAGATCGGTCCGGTGCACATAGGTCTGCCAGGGCACCCCCGCCCCGCGGCAAAGCTCGGCGAACCAGGCCCCGCCGGTGGACTCACTGGTGTAGCGCTGGTTGGCGTTCACCTTGATCACCGGTCCGTGGTTGACGTGCGCCTTGTGCTCGTCCTCGTAGAAATGGGGAAAGTTCGGGTGCCAGGCATGGGCCATATCCACGCTGACCAGCCGACTGCGCGCCTTGGCCTGGTGCAATTCTTCACCGGCACCGCCCAGGCGCTCCAACACATTGGGCAGCAACGTGCCGGCCGCTCCCCGATAGGTGGTGCTGCCGATCTCCTCGTGGTCAAAGAGCGCACACACCGCCGTCGCCGTCGGCTGCTCGACGGCCAACAGGGCCTTGATCGCGGCATGGCAGGAGGCGAGATTATCGATTCGGGGGGCGGCCAGGAACTCCCGGTCCGCGCCGAAGAAGGCCCCCGGCTGGGTATCGCTCACCGCCAGATCCCAGCCCAGCAGGTCGTCCAGCTCGACGCCAGCGCGCGTGGCCAGCAGCTGCCGGAACGCCTCCGGTGAGGGCTCATCGTCGTCCGGCAGGCTGAAGATCAGCGGCAGCTCCTTCTGACGGTCGAATTTCAGGCCCTGCTCGTTCACCTCCCGATTCAGGTGGATCGCTGGCGTGGGCAGACGCGCCAGGGCCTCGGGAAAGTCCACAAGCACCGAGTCGATACCGACCTCGCCCCGCACCGCCACACGCCCGGCCAGGGTCAGGTCCCGGTCGGCGAAGGTCGCGAGGATCGGGCCGCCATACACCTCCACCCCAAGGCGCAGAAAGGGTCCGGCGCGGTGAGCGCCCCCCGGCTTGACCCGCAGCCCAGGGGAATCGGTATGCGCCGCCAACACCCGAAAGCCGGCCGCCTCCGGCGCCCGGCTGCCGACCCGGAAGGCCACCAGGCTCGCCTCCTCGCGGATCACATAGGCCGCATCCCCGGGATTCAGATGCCAGGGCTCATCCTCGCGCAGCTCGACAAAGCCCGCCGCCTGCAGCATTTCCGCCATATTGGCGACCGCATGCCATGGGCTCGGGCTGTCGTCGATGAAGTCCAGTAGTTCCTGCGCCTGCTGCATATCCTGTACTTCGCTCATTGCTTACCCCCGGTCTCCGGCAGGCCCCTAGATTACCACCGGTCGCCAACGCGCCAAGCGGTCCCCGGACGAAGAGCGGAAACGGTACGGAATCGTCGCATAAAAAAAGCCCCTGTCCGATGTATGGACAGGGGCTTTGGTGTAGGAGCCTGGCGATGACCTACTTTCGCACGACAGCGAGGCCGCACTATCATTGGCGCTGAGCAGTTTCACTACCGAGTTCGGGATGGGATCGGGTGGTTCCCGCTCGCTATGTTCGCCAGGCGAAGCGGTGCATGAGGCCTTCTTGGTGGGCCGCACGCGTATGTCTGGATTGGCCGTCAGGGCCGATTTGAGGCATGTCGGTCGTTGATGGTTGGCCTGGCGCTCACCCCAAACCATTTGGGGTTATATGGCCAAGCCTCACGGGCAATTAGTACCGGTTAGCTTCACGCATTGCTGCGCTTCCACACCCGGCCTATCAACGTGGTCGTCTTCCACGGCCCTTCAGGGGGATCGAGTCCCCAGGGAGGTCTCATCTTGGGAGGGGCTTCCCGCTTAGATGCTTTCAGCGGTTATCCCGTCCGCACATAGCTACCCGGCAGTGCCACTGGCGTGACAACCGGAACACCAGAGGTGCGTCCACTCCGGTCCTCTCGTACTAGGAGCAGCTTCCCTCAAACCTCCGACGCCCACGGCAGATAGGGACCGAACTGTCTCACGACGTTCTAAACCCAGCTCGCGTACCACTTTAAACGGCGAACAGCCGTACCCTTGGGACCTGCTACAGCCCCAGGATGTGATGAGCCGACATCGAGGTGCCAAACTCCTCCGTCGATGTGGACTCTTGGGAGGAATCAGCCTGTTATCCCCGGAGTACCTTTTATCCGTTGAGCGATGGCCCTTCCATACAGAACCACCGGATCACTAAGGCCGGCTTTCGCCCCTGCTCGACGTGTCAGTCTCGCAGTCAGGCACCCTTATGCCTTTATACTCTACGCGCGATTTCCGACCGCGCTGAGGGTACCTTCGCACTCCTCCGTTACTCTTTGGGAGGAGACCGCCCCAGTCAAACTACCCACCACACACTGTCCCTGACCCGGATCACGGGCCGAGGTTAGAACCTCAAGCATGCCAGGGTGGTATCTCAAGGTCGGCTCCACCAGAACTGGCGTCCCGGTTTCAAAGCCTCCCACCTATCCTGCACAAGCAGGCTCAAAGTCCAGTGCGAAGTTGTAGTAAAGGTTCACGGGGTCTTTCCGTCTAGCCGCGGGTACGCTGCATCTTCACAGCGATTTCAATTTCACTGAGTCTCGGGTGGAGACAGTGTGGCCATCGTTACGCCATTCGTGCAGGTCGGAACTTACCCGACAAGGAATTTCGCTACCTTAGGACCGTTATAGTTACGGCCGCCGTTTACCGGGGCTTCGATCAAGAGCTTCGTCCGAAGACTAACCCCATCACTTAACCTTCCGGCACCGGGCAGGCGTCACACCCTATACGTCCGCTTACGCGTTTGCAGAGTGCTGTGTTTTTAGTAAACAGTCGCAGCCACCTGGTCACTGCAACCCCCGTCAGCTCCAGCCGCAAGGGCCTTCACCTACCAGGGGCGTACCTTCTCCCGAAGTTACGGTACCATTTTGCCTAGTTCCTTCACCCGAGTTCTCTCAAGCGCCTTGGGATTCTCACCCTGCCCACCTGTGTCGGTTTGCGGTACGGTCAACGGCTACCTGAAGCTTAGAGGCTTTTCCTGGGAGCCTGGCATCAATCACTTCGCGCCCTTGGGCACTCGGCATCACGCCTCGGCATTGAACGACCGGATTTGCCTGGCCGCTCTGCCTACACGCTTGCACCGGGACAACCAACGCCCGGATGACCTAGCCTTCTCCGTCCCCCCATCGCAGTAACAGTTGGTACGGGAATATTAACCCGTTTCCCATCGACTACACCTTTCGGTCTCGCCTTAGGGGCCGACTCACCCTGCGCCGATTAACGTTGCGCAGGAAACCTTGGGCTTTCGGCGTGAGGGTTTTTCACCCTCATTATCGTTACTCATGTCAGCATTCGCACTTCCGATACCTCCAGCGGCTCTCGCGAGTCCGCCTTCGTCGGCGTACGGAACGCTCCCCTACCATGCATACAAGTATGCATCCGCAGCTTCGGTACGTGACTTAGCCCCGTTGAATCTTCCGCGCGGGCCGACTAGACCAGTGAGCTATTACGCTTTCTTTAAAGGATGGCTGCTTCTAAGCCAACCTCCTGGCTGTCTCTGCCTTCCCACATCGTTTCCCACTTAGCCACGATTTCGGGACCTTAGCTGGCGGTCTGGGTTGTTTCCCTCTCCACAACGAACGTTATCACCCGCTGTGTGTCTCCCGTGATTGCACTTCCCGGTATTCGGAGTTTGCATCGGTTTGGTAAAGCTCGGAAGCCCCCCTAGCCGAAACAGTGCTCTACCCCCGGGAGTGAGACACGAGGCGCTACCTAAATAGCTTTCGGGGAGAACCAGCTATCTCCGGGCTTGTTTAGCCTTTCACTCCTACCCACAGCTCATCCCCTAACTTTTCAACGTTAGTGGGTTCGGGCCTCCAGCGAGTATTACCTCGCCTTCACCCTGGCCATGGGTAGCTCGCCCGGTTTCGGGTCTACTTCCAGAGACTATGGCGCCGGTTAAGACTCGGTTTCCCTACGGCTTCCCTACACGGTTAACCTTGCCACTGAAAGTAAGTCGCTGACCCATTATACAAAAGGTACGCAGTCACCCTTGCGGGCTCCCACTGCTTGTACGCACACGGTTTCAGGTTCTATTTCACTCCCCTCTCCGGGGTTCTTTTCACCTTTCCCTCACGGTACTGGTTCGCTATCGGTCGGTAGGGAGTATTTAGCCTTGGAGGATGGTCCCCCCATATTCAACCAGGATAACACGTGTCCCGGCCTACTCGATTTCACACTCGGCGCCCTTTCGCGTACAGGGCTATAACCTTCTATGGCCGACCTTCCCAGATCGCTCCGCTAGAACACCGAATGCTTAAGGGCTAATCCCCTTTCGCTCGCCGCTACTCAGGGAATCTCGGTTGATTTCTTTTCCTCCGGGTACTTAGATGTTTCAGTTCCCCGGGTTCGCCTCGTACACCTATGAATTCAGTGCACGATAATCACCCAAAAGGTGATTGGGTTGCCCCATTCGGAAATCCCCGGATCAAAGCTTGTTTGCCAGCTCCCCGAGGCTTATCGCAGGCTACCACGTCCTTCATCGCCTCCTACCGCCTAGGCATCCACCGTGTGCGCTTAACCGCTTGACCATATAACCCCAACCAGTCTGAGGGCTACATGGGCGCTGGCTCCACGAACAACTGACATGCCTCACACAGCATCCTAGACGACGATGCTGTGCTTTCTCGTTTGACGGTCAATCCAGATTGTTAAAGATCAGTCTCTTCGCCCACTTAAGGCTCAGAGGCCAGCACCCGATCCAAATCAGATGCTGGCCTGTGAACCCCTTAAACGCGACCACGCCCGCTCAGTAATGGTGGAGCCAGTCGGGATCGAACCGACGACCCCCTGCTTGCAAAGCAGGTGCTCTCCCAGCTGAGCTATGGCCCCTGACTTGTCTTTTTACCGCCTGGCCGCGTTGCGCCTTCTCCGGCTTTCGGTCACGTACCTATGTACGCTCCCTCAACCCCGCTCAACACGCCTTGCCAGCCGGCAAAAATCCTGCGCCAGCTACCTTGCCGACCCTATCGGCCCAGCTCACGATCGCCGTGCCCCTAATAATGGTGGGTCTGGGTGGATTTGAACCACCGGCCTCACCCTTATCAGGGGTGCGCTCTGACCAACTGAGCTACAGACCCGCTTGGTCTCGAGACTTAACCCTGGATCAGATGACTTGTGTTGGATGCTCGCACCGCAAGAACTGCAGCGCTCTCTTTAAAGGAGGTGATCCAGCCGCAGGTTCCCCTACGGCTACCTTGTTACGACTTCACCCCAGTCATCGACCACACCGTGGCAGGCGCCCTCCCGAAGGTTAGACTACCTGCTTCTGGTGCAGCCAACTCCCATGGTGTGACGGGCGGTGTGTACAAGGCCCGGGAACGTATTCACCGCAGCATTGCTGATCTGCGATTACTAGCGATTCCGACTTCACGGAGTCGAGTTGCAGACTCCGATCCGGACTACGACCGGCTTTCTGGGATTAGCTCCACCTCGCGGCTTGGCAACCCTCTGTACCGGCCATTGTAGCACGTGTGTAGCCCTGCCCATAAGGGCCATGATGACTTGACGTCATCCCCACCTTCCTCCGGTTTGTCACCGGCAGTCTCCCTAGAGTTCCCGACCGAATCGCTGGCAACTAGGGACAAGGGTTGCGCTCGTTGCGGGACTTAACCCAACATCTCACGACACGAGCTGACGACAGCCATGCAGCACCTGTCACTCGGTTCCCGAAGGCACCCAGCCATCTCTGGCTGGTTCCGAGGATGTCAAGGGCAGGTAAGGTTCTTCGCGTTGCATCGAATTAAACCACATGCTCCACCGCTTGTGCGGGCCCCCGTCAATTCCTTTGAGTTTTAACCTTGCGGCCGTACTCCCCAGGCGGAGAACTTAATGCGTTAGCTGCGCCACTAAGTCCATAAATGAACCCAACGGCTAGTTCTCATCGTTTACGGCGTGGACTACCAGGGTATCTAATCCTGTTTGCTACCCACGCTTTCGCACCTCAGCGTCAGTCTTGGTCCAGGCAGTCGCCTTCGCCACTGGTGTTCCTCCGGATATCTACGCATTTCACCGCTACACCCGGAATTCCACTGCCCTCTACCAGACTCTAGCCCGACAGTATCGGATGCAATTCCCAGGTTGAGCCCGGGGCTTTCACACCCGACTTACCGAACCGCCTACGCGCGCTTTACGCCCAGTAATTCCGATTAACGCTCGCACCCTCCGTATTACCGCGGCTGCTGGCACGGAGTTAGCCGGTGCTTCTTCTGCAGGTAACGTCAAGACCCACGGCTATTAACCGTAAGCTTTTCCTCCCTGCTGAAAGTGCTTTACAACCCGCAGGCCTTCTTCACACACGCGGCATTGCTGGATCAGGCTTTCGCCCATTGTCCAATATTCCCCACTGCTGCCTCCCGTAGGAGTCTGGGCCGTGTCTCAGTCCCAGTGTGGCTGATCATCCTCTCAAACCAGCTACCGATCGTCGCCTTGGTAGGCCTTTACCCCACCAACTAGCTAATCGGACGCGGGCTCATCCCTCGGCGTGACCTTGAATCAGAGGGCCACTTTGCCCCGTAGGGCGTATGCGGTATTAATCCGAGTTTCCCCGGGCTATCCCCCACCGAAGGGCAGATTCCCACGCGTTACTCACCCGTCCGCCGCTCGTCAGCACCCCGAAGGGCCTGTTACCGCTCGACTTGCATGTGTTAGGCATGCCGCCAGCGTTCAATCTGAGCCAGGATCAAACTCTTCAGTTCAATCTCTTAAGCCAACACCCGAAGGCATCAGCTAATTCCAGCTCGACACGCAAGCATCTCTCTTGACGGAAG
This sequence comes from Alkalilimnicola ehrlichii MLHE-1, assembly GCF_000014785.1. NCBI lineage: Bacteria > Pseudomonadati > Pseudomonadota > Gammaproteobacteria > Chromatiales > Ectothiorhodospiraceae > Alkalilimnicola > Alkalilimnicola ehrlichii. Next base: position 488,263 of record NC_008340.1, on the reverse strand, counting down.
ATACTTGTGCCGATAAGTCTCTGCACCACAGAGCCTCACAGCGCAAGCACCCACACAAATCATCTGATCCAGCTTGTTAAAGAGCGCAAGGCCTTCGCCTCGCAAGGGCTGCATATCTTACCGCAACATGACAGCCTGTCAACCCTCCCTGGCACCCCTCAGGGCCCGCCCCGTAGGGCCTCGCAGCCTCCCTAGCCGCCGTTCAAGAGCGCGCATTCTACACCGACGCACCCCCTTGTCAATCCCTCTCGTGGCACCCCCGGAGAACAACCCCAGAGACCGGCAAAATCACCGCCTCGCCGTGACGAGAGGCGGCATTATAGGCCGCTCAGGAACGCTGTCAACTGCTTTTCACGCCACGGTCACACGGGCGAAACGGCGCTTGCCCACCTGATAGACATGGGTCTCGCCGGCGGGCACCACAAGTCGTTGATCCTCCACACGCTCGCCATCGATGCGCACCGCGCCCTGCTTGAGCATGCGCCGGGCGTCCGAGGTGCTGGCCACCAGGCCGGCCCCCTTGAGCAACCGATCGAGGGCCAGGCCGCCATCGTCGGCGGGCAGGGTGTGTTCCGGCATCTCCTCCGGCATGGCGCCTTTCCGGAACCGGGCGATGAACACCTCTCTCGCGCGCGCCGCCGCGCGCGCGTCGTGAAATCGGGTGACGATCTCCTCGGCCAGTTCAAACTTGACGTCCCGGGGATTGCGCCCTTCGGCGACGTCACGGCGGAGCCGCTCGATCTCGCTCTCCGGTCGGAAGCTGAGCAACAGGAAGTAGCGCCACATGAGGTCATCGGAGATGGACATCAGCTTTCCGAACATCTCCTCAGCCGGTTCTTTGATCCCCACGTAGTTGCCCAGCGACTTGGACATCTTCTGCACGCCGTCCAGCCCCTCCAGCAAGGGCATGGTCAGCACCGTCTGCGGAGACTGGCCGTAGGCCTTCTGTAGCTCCCGCCCCACCAGCAGGTTGAACTTCTGATCGGTGCCGCCCAGCTCGACGTCCGCCTTCAGGGCGACCGAGTCGTACCCCTGGACCAGCGGGTAGAGGAACTCGTGGATGGCGATGGGCTGGCGGGCGGCATAACGCTTATGAAAGTCGTCGCGCTCCAGCATGCGCGCGACGGTATGGTGGGAGGCCAGCCGGATCATGTCCGCAGCGGAGAAATCGTTCATCCAGTCGGAGTTAAACACCACCTGGGTGCGCTCCGGATCCAGCACCTGGAAGATTTGTTCCTCGTAGGTGCGGGCGTTGTCGCGCACCTCCTCGCGAGTAAGTGGGGGGCGGGTGGCGCTTTTGCCGCTGGGGTCCCCAATCATCCCGGTGAAATCACCGATCAGGAAGTAGACCTCATGCCCCAGATCCTGGAACTGACGCAGCTTATTGATCAGCACCGTATGGCCCAGGTGAAGGTCCGGCGCGGTGGGATCGAAGCCGGCCTTGACGCGCAGCGGACGATCATACTGGAGCTTGTCCCGCAGCTCGTTCTCCAGCAGGATCTCCTCGGCACCGCGGCGCAACAGTGCCATGGCATCATTTGCCTCGGTCATGATCTCTTTCCCTCCGCATCAGCTGGTTATTCGTGCGGCGATTTACCGCAGCCGGACTGGAAACACCGGCGATGAGGCGTGGATTCTAGCGAATTGGCCGGAAAGAGGCACTATCATGTCTCGACCGTGATTAAAGAATGCACGCTAATACGTTGACTGCGGGCTCAGAACGTGGCTATCGTTGCGGCAATCCCAAGAACCAACTCCCTGGGGGGCCGGTGTGTCCAACACCCGCATTTACGATCTCGATTTCAAGAAACGCCCGCGTTCCCGCTTCCCCGCGGGCATCCGTCTACCCTTCAAGCTCCGCTGGCTGGCTATCAGTGCCATCGGTGTGGCAGTGGGCGCGCTCGCCCTGACCGGCCTCGGCCCCGAAGGCGATGGTGCGGAGCCCTCGCTTACCGCGGAACTGCCGCAGTACCGGGCAGCGCCGTCGGTGGACGTGCTTCAACTGGCGGGCATCGAATGGCCGCAGGGCGGTTTCCTGCACGCCAGCTACGAACCGGGTCGTGACGAGGGCGGTGACGGCGATCTGGGCTCACGGGGCACCGGGTGGCTGGACGAACAGGACTGGCTGGATAACGGCACCCTGGCGGAGCCGGGGCGCGACGACGGCCCGACGGACCCGCTTGCCCACCTGGATGGGCTGGATTGGGAATCCCTCAAGGTCCGCAGTGGTGACAGCCTGGCGCGGCTGTTCAACTGGGCGGGCTTTTCGGCCCGCGAGGTGCACGACCTGATGCAGGCCGGAGAGGAAGCCGAGCGGCTGACGCGCGTGCATCCGGGCGACATCATCGAAGTGGTCCGGGATGGCGACGACCGACTGGCGCATCTGCGCTACGAGTTCAGCCGCGGGCAGACACTCTATATCGAGCGCACCGAGGAGGGGTTCCAGGCCCAGACCTTCCAGGAGGCCGAGGAGCGGCAGGTGGCTCGCGCCTCGGTCACGGTGGACTCCTCGCTCTATATTGCCGGCCGGCGTGCCGGGCTCAGCAACCGGCTGATCATGCAGCTTGCTTCCGTGTTCGGCCAGCAGCTCGACCTGGGGCGCGATCTGCGTGCCGGCGACGAGTTCCACCTGGTCTACGAGGAGATCTACCAGAACGGGGAGAAGGTGCGTGACGGCCACATTCTCGCCGCGGAGCTGGTGCATCGGGGTGAGCGGTTGCAGGCGGTGCGCTATGCCCCGCCCGGCGCCGACCCCGACTACTACACCCCGGAGGGGGAGAGCCTGCGCCGGGCCTTCAACCGCCACCCCATCGACTACGACCGGATCACCTCGCACTTCGATCTCAACCGCAAGCACCCGGTGCTGGGGGTACGCCGCCCCCACTACGGCACGGACTACGCCGCCCCGGTGGGCACACCCATCCGGTCCACGGGATCCGGGCGAGTGGTGCATCGCGGCTGGAAGGGGGGCTACGGCCGCACCGTGATCATCCAGCACGGCAGCGAATACACCACCCTGTACGCCCACATGTCCGGTTACGCCAGCGGCCTGTCCCAGGGCGATCGGGTCCGGCGGGGTCAGGTGGTGGGTTACCTGGGTGGCTCTGGCATGGTCACCGGGCCGCACCTGCACTTCGAGTTCCACGTCAACGGGAACCCGCGGGATCCGCTCAAAGTTGCCCTGCCCAAGGCCGACCCGATCCCGCAGGAGCACATGGCGGACTTCCGGGCCACCACTCATCCGATGCTCGCCCAGCTGGAACGCGATCAGCGCGAGTCGGCGACTCAGGTGGCGCAGCAGAGCGGAGAGTGAACGCCGGAGCGGCATCGGCCCCGCGCGACGGGCTCTACCTGGGGCTGATCTCCGGCACCAGCATCGATGCGGTGGACGCCGCCCTGGTGGAGATCCGGGGCGGGCAGCCGCGGTTGTGTCGGGCCCTGGGTCACCCCATCCCCGGGCCATTGGCTTCCGCATTGCACCGGGTGGATGCCCAAACCCCCCTCGACACCCTGCTCGATCTGGACCAGCAGGTGGCCCGGCTGCACGCGGAGGCCGCCCGCCGGTTGCTGTCCGAGGCCAAAACCGGTGCCGCGGAGGTCATCGCCATCGGCAGTCACGGGCAAACGGTTTATCACCGCCCCCACGGCCCCTACCCCACCACCGTCCAATTGGGGGACCCCTCCCGGCTCGCGGCGGAGACCGGGATCACCACGGTCGCCGACTTCCGCCGCCGGGACATGGCCCTGGGTGGCCAGGGCGCGCCCCTGGTTCCGGCCTTTCACGCCGCTTGCCTGCGGCAAGCCGGGGAGGATCGCGCGGTGCTCAACCTGGGGGGTATCGCCAACCTCACGCTCCTGCCAGGCACCGACACGGCACCGGTCACCGGGTTCGACACCGGCCCCGCCAACACCCTGCTCGACGCCTGGTTCCGGCAGCACCGGGACGGGACCTACGACCGGGATGGGGCCTGGGCCGCGGGGGGCGCGCTGCACACCGGGCTGCTCCGGCGGCTGCTGAACGATGACTACCTGAAACGGCCACCGCCGAAAAGCACCGGCCCGGAATACTTCAGCCCCGACTGGCTGCACCGACAACTGGATGCGTTACCGGGCGCCCCACCGGCTCCGCAGGACGTGCAACGAACCCTGCTGGCCTTTACCGCCCAGAGCGCGGTTGCAGCGCTGGCCGAGGCCCTGCCCGGTGTGCGCCAGCTGTATATCTGTGGCGGCGGCATCCACAACACCGCCTTGTGGCGGGCGCTGGCGGCGGCGCTGGCGTCCCGGTGCCCCGGCTGCCAGCTGACCCCCACCACGGAGGCCGGACTCGACCCGGACTGGCTGGAGGCGATGGCCTTCGCCTGGCTGGCCTACCGAACCCTCGCCGGCCTGCCCGGCAACCTGCCCGAGGTCACCGGGGCGCGCCAGGCCGCGCCGCTGGGTGGGATCTTCCCCGCGGGCTGAGCGCCCCTGCGGGCTCCGGAAAGGCGGGACAACAAAGGCCGCGCATCCGGGGGGACACGCGGCCTGGGCGGGGGTCGAACGGGTACGCGGGCGCTAGATGGAGAAGGATGAGCCGCAGCCGCAGGTGGTCGTGGCATTGGGGTTGCGGATGACGAACTGCTCGCCCTCGATCCCCTCCACGAAGTCGATTTCGGCGCCCATCAGATACTGGCTGCTCATCGGATCAACCAGGAAGGTCACACCGTCCTTTTCGACAACGCTGTCCCCTTCCTCAATGCGCTCATCGAAGGTGAACCCGTACTGGAAGCCGGAACAGCCCCCACCGCTGACGAACACCCTCAGCTTGAGGTCGTCCGACTCCTCCTGGGCGATCAGCTGCGCCACCCGGGCGGCGGCGCTGTCGGTGACCACCAGCGCCTGGAAGTCCTCGGTGGGATCGTAACTCTGTGCGGTTTCGCTCATCTCACAAGCCTCCGGGCCTGTTCACAACATCGTTAGCGCTATTGTCTGCGCCCCTGGCCCCACGGTCAACTACCCATAAGAGAGGTAGGGCATCCCGAATGGGAGGGGTCAGGGCAGCACCGCGGGCGCATCCAGTCCGGCCGTTTCCGGCAACCCGAACATGAGGTTCATGTTCTGCACCGCCTGGCCGGCCGCCCCCTTGGTCAGGTTATCGATCACCGACAGGACGATGACCTGATCGCTCTCCGGCGCCCGCCGCACGGCCAGCCGGCAGAGGTTGGTGCCGCGCACCGTGCGCGTCTCCGGATGGGCACCGGCCGGCAGCACGTCGACAAAGGGCTCGTCGGCATAACGCTGCTCGAACAATACCTGCAGATCACCGGCATCCCCGCGGAGGGTGGCGTAGAGGCTGGCGTGCATCCCGCGGGTCATGGGCACCAGGTGGGGCACGAAGGTCAGCTCCACCGCACCGCCCGCCACCTGCGCCAGGGACTGGCGGATCTCCGGCAGGTGGCGGTGGCCATCGGCGCCGTAGGCCTTGAAGCTCTCATTGACCTCACACAGCAAGGTAGCGACATTCGCCGCCCGTCCGGCCCCGGAGGCCCCGGAGACACAGCTCGCCACCAGGCCGCGGGTCTCGACCAGCCCCGCCTCCAGCAACGGCAGCCAGCCCAGGCCGACAGCGGTAGGGTAGCAGCCGGGGTTGGCCACCAGCCGGGCACCGCGTATGGCCTCCCGGTTCAACTCCGGCAGGCCATACGCGGCCTCGGCGACCAGTTCGGGGCAGGCGTGGGTCATGCCGTACCAGCGCGACCAGGTCTCCACGTCCTTGAGGCGAAAATCCGCCCCCAGGTCCACCACCCGGGTGTCCCGGGCCAGTAGGTCCGGAACCATCTGCATCGCCGTGCCGTTGGGGGTGGCGAAGAAAACCAGATCGCAGGCGGCGAGCCGGTCCACGTCCGGTTCCGAGAAGGCAAGCTCCACCTCACCGCGCAGGGAGGGAAAGAGCTCGTCCACCCGGGTGCCGGCATTGCCACGGGAGGTGATCACGCGCAGCCGGGCCTCGGGATGGCGCGCCAGAAGGCGCAGCAACTCCACACCCGTATACCCGGTCCCTCCGACGATGCCGACCTCGATCATGGTGCTGCCTCCGCAAATAGGTAAACTCCCTATTCTATGAGCTGTGACCCGACAACAAAAGCGAAGCCGGCGGCATGAGCAGCCTCCAGCATCTGCTGGACCAGCTGCGCCTGCGTCTGTCCGCCCACGATGCCCTGGGGTTGATGGCCCTGTTGGCGGTCCTCTGCGGGCTGGCCACCGGGGGGGTCATCCTGGGCTTTCGCTGGGTGGTGGAGAGCAGCCAGACCGGCCTGCTGGGGGGCCCCGAGCAATTCTGGGCGTTGCCGGCGCACTGGCGAGTGCTGCTGCCGGTGATCGGTGGGGCCCTGATCGGGCTGATGCTGCAGTGGCTGCGCCCCGAGCACCGGGGCACCGGGGTGGTCCACGTGATGGAGCGCCTCGGTTATCACCAGGGCTACATGAGCTGGCGCAACGCCGCGGCCCAGTTCGTAGGGGCCAGCACCGCGTTGATCAGCGGCCACTCCGTGGGCCGCGAGGGGCCGGCCATCCACCTCGGCGCCGCCAGCGGCAGTCTGCTCGGGCAGCGGCTGGGCCTGCCCAACAACAGCCTGCGCACGCTGGTCGCCTGCGGGGTGGCCGGCGCCATCGGCGCCACCTTCAACACGCCGCTGGCGGGGGTGATCTTCGCCATGGAGGTGGTGATGCTCGAATACACCCTCAGCGGCTTTCTTCCGGTCATGCTCTCGGCGGTGACCGCCACCGTGGTCACCCAACTGGTTTATGGCAACACCCCGGCCTTCTCCGTCCCGGCGGTGCACCTGGAAAGCCTCGGCGAGCTCGGCTGGCTACTGGTCTGTGGCCTGCTCATCGGCACCCTGGCGGCCGCCTTCATCCAAAGCCTGATGTTCTTCAGCAACAGCCTGACCCGCTGGCCGCTGGCCGCGCGCACCACCCTGGCCGGCCTGGCCGTGGGCCTGATCGGGTTGGCCCTGCCCGAGGTCATGGGTGTCGGCTACGAGACCGTGAACCTCATCCTGCTCGGCGAGGTGGCCACGATCACCCTGGTGGCGCTGGTGGCGGCCAAGCTCTTGGCCAGCACCCTGGCCGTGGGCCTGGGTATCCCCGGCGGCCTAATCGGTCCCACTGTCGTCATCGGTGCGGCCGCGGGCGGACTGCTGGGCCAAGCCGCGCAGGCGCTGTTCCCCGAGATGGCGTCAGAACCCAGCCTCTACGTCATGCTCGGGCTGGGTGCGATGATGGGGGCCACGCTGCGCGCCCCCCTGGCGGCGCTGACTGCCATGCTGGAGCTCACCGCCAACCCCAATATCATCCTGCCCGGCATGCTCACCATCGCCACCGCCGTACTCTGTTCCGGCGAGCTGTTCGGCAAGGACTCAGTCTACCTGCACCAGCTCCGACGCCGGGGCCTCGACTTCCGCAGCGATCCACTGCTTCAGAAGCTCAGCCGGCTCGGCATCGTCCGCATCATGGACCGGCGCCTGACCACCCTTCCCCGCCAGGTCTCCCGCACCGCGCTGGAGGCGGCCCTGGACCAGCAGCCCCGCTGGATTCTGCTGCTCGGCGAGACCCCGGACAAGGCGCCACTGGCCCTGGTGCCGGTGGCTGATGTCCTCCACCACCTGCAGACGGACCCGCAATCGGAGGTGGACCTGCTGGCCATTCCGGCCAAACGGCTGGAGCCGGCCAGCATCGAGTACCGGGCCAGCCTGCGGGAGGCCCTGGCCCTGTTCCAGGAGCGGGAGGCGGAGGCCCTGTGCGTGGTCAAGACCGTGGCCCCCGGTATCCAACACCACCTCGGCGTGGTTACCCGGCAGGAGCTGGAGTATCAGTATTTGCACTAGGCCCGATTTCCCGAAGGGCCGGGCACCGGTAAACTAGGGGCCGTTCATCCAACCGGCGGAGTCTCCGATGAGCAACACCCGAAAGATGCTGGCTGTCGCGGCCGGCGCAGTGGCCCTGGTCGCGGTGGCGTTGCTGGTCATCGCCCCCTGGGAGGGCAAATCGCGCCCGGACGTCACCTTCAACACCCTGGAGGGCGAGACCGTGGCGCTGGAGACGCTGCGCGGGCAGCCGGTGCTGGTGACCTTCTGGGCCACCGACTGCCCCACCTGTATCGACGAGATCCCCCATCTGCAGGCCCTCCACGATGACATGGCGGAGCGGGGGGTGAAAGTGATCGGCGTAGCCATGCATTACGACGACCCGGAGCTGATCAAGGCCCTGGTGGAGGCCCGGGAGATGAGCTACCTCATCGCCCATGATCAGGACCGCAGCGTCTCCCAAGGCTTCGGCGAGGTCCGCGTCACCCCCACCTCCTATCTGATCGACCCTGACGGCCGGGTGGTCTGGCAACGCCTGGGGCTGCTCGACATGGAGCGGGTTCGTGGCCAGATCGAGCGCATGCTGGAGCGGGGTTGATCATGTACCTGTGGGTGAAGGCCTTTCACATCATCGCCGTGGTCACCTGGTTCGCCGCCCTGTTCTACCTGCCCCGGCTCTACGTCTACCACGCCATGGCCGAGGACCGCACCGGGATTGAGCGCTTCAAGGTGATGGAGCGCAAGCTCTACCGGGGCATCATGACCCCCAGCGCCATCGTGGCGGTGGGGCTGGGGATCTGGCTGCTGATCCTGATCCCGGGCTGGCTGTCCCAGGGCTGGATGCACGCCAAGCTGGTATTGGTGGCCCTGCTCATCGGCTACCACGTCTACTGCGGCCACCTGTTGAAACAGTTTCGCGACGACCGCAACACTCGCAGCCACCGCTGGTACCGCGTCTTCAACGAATTACCGGTCCTAGTGCTGATCGCGGTGGTGGTTCTGGCGGTGGTAAAACCCTTCTGACCGCCCTCAGGGCAGCACCCAGCGCACACGAAAAAGGCCGGCCCCCATGGGACCGGCCTTTTTCGTCTCTGCAACGACCGGGGCACCGGCGTCTGGTGCCGGCGCGGCGGCGACTCACATCAGCGATTGCTGGTAATTCTGCTCGCCCACCCGATCCATCAGGTCGAGCTGGGTCTCCAGCCAGTCGATGTGGCCTTCCTCGTCCGCCAGGATCGTCTTGAACAGATCCCGGGTGACGTAGTCCTGCACCTGATCACAATAGCCCGCGGCCTCTTGGTAGAGCTTGCGGCCCTCGTGCTCACCCTCCAGGTCCGCCTGCAGGATCTCGCGGACGTTCTCACCGATGCGCAGCCGGCCATAGTCCTGCAGGTTGGGCATACCGCCGAGGAAGAGGATGCGCTGGATGAACTCATCCGCGTGCTTCATCTCGTCGATGGACTCTTCGTACTCCTTTTCCTCGAGCTTGGTCAGGCCCCAGTCACCCGCGATGCGCGAGTGCAGGAAGTACTGGTTGATCGCAGTCAGTTCGAGCTTGAGGGCCTGGTTGAGGTATTCGATGACTTTCTTGTCGCCCTGCATGGTGCGCTCCTTATCGGTGTGCTAATGGATAGGGTTATCCAAAATTCTAGCAGCCTGGGGCGCACTGGCGAACACCGTGCGCCCTGGACGCAACGGCTCGGGCGCGTATCAGGCGACTCTGCGGGCCAGTGCCGCCACGCTGGGATCGGCCATGTACTCATTGAGCAGCGCCTTGGCCGCCGGGGCGCATTTGCAACAGGCGCTGCAAACGCCCAGCCGCTCCTTGAGATCGCGCATACAGTAACAGCCCTCATCCAGTGCCTGGCGCACGTCGCGGTCGGTAATCGCTTTGCAGAGACATACGTACATGGCCACCTCCTGTCTGGATCCAAAATTAGACCCAAATGAGAGCTATTGTCAACTGCAAAACGATCCCGTTCGTACGCCCTCACTTCCCGGCGCGGATCAGGCCACCCAGCCCCTGCTCGTCCAGGGCCCGTTTCAGCATCGCCCGCACGTCATCGGGTGATTCCATATCCAGCGCCAGGGTAAGCAGCTCCGTGGCCCTCTCCCGGCTGATACTGCGCACCACCCACTTGATGCGCAGCAGGCTGGCCACGCTCATGCTCAGGCTGCTGACGCCCAGAGCGAGGAGCAGGATGGCACCGGCCGGATCACCCGCCATACCGCCACAGACACTGACCGGACAGCGATACTGCCGGCCTGAGTCCACCACCTGGGCAATGGCGTTGAGGACCGCCGGGTGCAGCTCGTCGTAAAGCGCCGCCACCCGGGCATTGTTGCGATCCACCGCCAGCAGGTACTGGGTGAGGTCATTGGTGCCCACGGACAGGAAGGCCACCCGCTGGGCCAGCTTGTCGGCCATGGCAACGGCGGCAGGCACCTCCACCATGACGCCCACCGGGGGCATCTCCACCTCCATGCCCTCCTCGCGCAGCTCCTCCACCGCGCGGGCGAGCAGCGCCTTGGCCTCATCCACCTCGTGCAGACGGCTGATCATGGGGAACATGACCCGCAGATTGCCGTTGCCGATGTTGGCCCGCACCATCGCCCGAAGCTGGGTGAGGAAGATCTCCGGGTGGTCGAGGGTGAGCCGGATGCCCCGCCAGCCCAGGAAGGGGTTCTCCTCATGGACCGGGAAATAGGGCAGGGACTTGTCACCGCCGATATCCAGCGTCCGCAACACCACCGGGCGTGGGCGGAAATACTCCAACACCCGGCGATAGAGCATGGCCTGCTCCTCTTCACCGGGGAAGCGGTCGCGCACGATGAAGGGGAACTCGGTGCGGTGCAGGCCGATGCCGTCACAACCGCTGGCCAGCGACAGGTTAATGTCCGAGATCAGCCCGGTATTGGCCAGCAGCTTGATGCGATACCCGTCCGGCGTCTCCGCCGGCTCATCCTTGAGGCTTTCCAGGCTATCGGCAAACTCCGCCTCGTCCCGGGCCAGACGCTCGTACTCCTCGCGCACCGCATCGCTGGGCTGGACGTAGAAACGCCCGGAATAGCCGTCGACGATCACCGGCTTGCCATCCAAACGCCCGGTACTCAGGTCGGAGGCCCCCATAATCGCCGGCACACTCAGCGCCCGGGCCAGGATCGCCACATGGGAGTTGCGGGTGCCGGAGGCGGAGACCACCCCCGCGAGGTGATCCTGCGGCACCTCGGCCAACTGGGTCGCGCTCACCTCCTTGCCCACCAGGATCACCCGCTCGGGCAAGGGCCGGCTCCGGCGGGTGTCCTCCCGCAGGCGCGCCAGGATGCGGCTGCCCAGGTCGCGGATGTCGCTGGCGCGTTCCCGCAGGTAGGGGTCCTCCATGTCCTGAAAGACCTGCACATGGCCGCCGATAATCTCGCGCAGGGCACCGGGCGCCCAGTTACCCGCCTCGATGGCCCGGAGCGTTTCCCCGACCAGACTGTCGTCGTCGAGCATGCGCAAGTAGACATCGAACAGCATGTGCTCGTCGGAGGACAGGGTGCCCTCCAACTCTTTGGAAAGGCGCCCCAGCTCCTCACGGACCGCCCGCACCGCGACCATGAACTGGCGCTTTTCCTCCTCGATGTCCTCCGGGTCGCGGTCCGGCACCGACTCCAGGTCCACCTGGGCCGAGTGCACCACCGCGGTCCCCATGGCGACGCCCGGTGCAGCGGGCAGGCCCTGGAGCATGCGCCCCTGCGCCACGTCCCCGTCACGCAACCCGTCCAGGCCACCGCTGGCCTCGGCGTGGGCGATGGCGCCGGCCAGCTGGGCACCCAGCGTCACCAGAAAGGCAACGTCATCCTCGTCGAAACGGCGCTCCGCCATCTGCTGCACCACCAGTACGCCCAGCAGCTTGCGGTAGTGGACGATGGGCACGCCGAGAAAGGAGTGAAACAGCTCCTCCCCGGTCTCGGGGAAATAGCGGAAGCGGGGGTGGTCGTAAGCGTTGTCCAGATTGATCGGCTCGCCGCGCTCGGCCACCATGCCCACCAGCCCTTCGGAGAGGCGCAGCCGTACCCGGCCAACCGCATCGGGATTGAGGCCACGGGTGTCCATCAACACCAGGCGCTCGGTCTCCGGGTCCATCAGGTAGACCGAGCAGACGTCCACCTTCATGGCGTCAGCGACCCGCTTGACGATGATGCTCAGAGCCTGGCGCAGCCCGGGTGCGGCGTTGACCTCGCGTGAAATGCGGTGCAGAACCTCGAGCATGCCGATGACTCCCGATCTCAGGCGCGCCGGCAGCCGCGCGGAGGGGCGGAGCGCCGGGGCCGGCCGACCGGGGGTTGCCGGGGCAGGCCGTCCGGAAAGAGCAGCGGGCCGAGCTCCTGCAGGGCCCGGGTATAGACCCGCCGCTTGAAGAACACCACCTCTTGCACCGGATGCCAGAAGTCCACCCAGCGCCAGTGGTCGAATTCCGGGCGTTCGGAGCGGTCAAGCTGCACCTGCTCCTCCTCACCCACCAGCCGCAGGAGGAACCAGACCTGTTTCTGCCCGATGCAGACGGGGCGGCTTCGGCTGCGGATCAGGCGGCGTGGCAGGCGGTAGCGCAGCCAGCCCCGGGTGCAGCCCATCACCTCCACATCCGCCGGCGCCAGCCCCACCTCCTCCTCGAGCTCGCGGAAGAGGGCCTCCTCGGGGGTCTCCTGGGCCTTGATCCCCCCCTGGGGAAACTGCCAGGCATTCTGACCGATACGCCGGGCCCAGAAGACCTGGCCGGCCGCATTCGCCAGAATTATCCCGACATTGGGCCTGAAACCATCCGAATCAACCACTTACAAAACCTCGAGCCAGTCGTTGCCCTAACTTATTCTTTCATAGTCGAGCCGTTCCAAACAAACGCGATGGGCGCCTCCCCGCTTCCCGCCCAGCATACCGCCCTTGGCTGTTAACATTAGTTGGTTTTCATGGGACTCGGAAAGCACAACATGAAGCTGGCAATCTTTGATCTGGACAACACCCTGCTCGCCGGGGACAGTGATTACCTGTGGGGCGAGTTTCTGGTCGCCAGGGGCCTGGTGGATGAGCAAGCCTACCGCGAGGCCAACGAGCGATTCTACCGCGATTACCAGGAAGGCCGCCTCGATATCGACGCCTTCCTGCGGTTCACGCTCGCCCCGCTGGCGCAGAACCCACCGGAGAGGCTCTGGGCCTGGCGGCGTGAGTTCCTGGAGACCTACATCCGGCCCATCGTGCTCCCGGCCGGTGAGCGCTTGCTCGCCGAGCATCGCAAACAGGGGCATCAGCTCATGATCATCACCGCTACCAACCGCTTCGTCACCGGCCCCATCGCTGAATTGCTGGGCGTGGAGGCATTGCTGGCCACCGAACCGGAATGGCGGGACGGGCGCTACACCGGCCGCCACGTGGGCACACCCACCTTCCAGGCCGGCAAGGTCAAGGCACTGGACGAATGGCTCGCCCGGCAACCCGCGCCCCCGGAGTACCGCTGGTTCTACAGCGACTCGCACAACGACCTGCCCCTGCTGGAGCGAGTGGAGCATCCGGTCGCCGTGGACCCGGACCCGGCCCTACGCGAGACCGCCCTCGACCGCGGCTGGCCGGTGATCTCGCTGCGGGAACACGCGGCCACCGTGGACTGAGGCCATGCTCAACGGCTTTGCCCTGTTGCTGGTCTTCCAGTTGGTCGGGGAGTTCCTCTCCCGGGTCCTCCATCTGCCCATCCCCGGCCCGGTGATCGGCATGATGCTGCTGTTCGCCGCCCTGGTCATCCGCGGCGGGGTCCCCAAGGGCCTGCGTCTGGCGGGGGAGGGGCTGCTGGCCTACCTGGCGCTGCTCTTCGTGCCGGCGGGGGTGGGGCTGATGGCGCACCTGCGCCTGATCGGCCAGGACGGATTGGCCATCCTGGTGGCGCTGCTAGTCAGCACCGTGCTCACCCTCGCGGTCACCGGCTGGCTGCTGCAGGTGCTGCAGCGGAGGCGTCGCCATGACGGATGAACTGGGCGCCTTCTGGGTCTTTCTGTCCGACAGCCCGCTGCTGGGGCTCACCGCCACCCTGCTCGCCTTCCTGGCCGCCACCTGGCTCTGGGAGCGCGCCGGCCGCCATCCCTTGGCCCACCCCGTACTGCCGGCCATTGTGCTGCTAATGGGCTTCCTGTGGGTCACCGGCATCGAGTACCAGACCTACTTCGACGGTGCCCAGTACATCCACTTCCTGCTCGGCCCGGCCACCGTGGCGCTGGCCATCCCGCTCTACGACCACCTGGAGCGCATCCGCAAGCTGCTGATACCGCTGCTGGTCGCCGGCACCGCGGGCGCCGCCACCGCTGCGCTCAGCGCCGTCGGCGTGGCCCTGGCCCTGGGCGCCAGCCGCGAGACCCTGCTCTCGCTGGCCCCCAAGTCGGTCACCTCGCCCATAGCCATGGGCATCGCCGAAAGGATCGGCGGCCTGCCCTCGCTCACCGCCGGTCTGGTCCTGATCACCGGCACCATGGGCTGCATCACCGCGCCGTTGGTCTTCCGGGTGCTGCGCCTGCGCGACGAGAGCGTCCGCGGCTTTGCCCTGGGTGTGGCCGCCCACGGCTTCGGCACCGCCCAGGCCTTCGGCATCAGCGCCCTGGCCGGCGCCTTCGCCGGTCTGGGGCTCGGCCTTGCCGGTATACTGACCGCTCTGATACTACCGCTGCTGCCCGCCCTGCTGCCGGGCTGACCCGACTGGAGCCGCCAAGCGTATGAGCCCACGCCCCGAGATCACCCTCATCGCCGCCCTGGCCGATAACGGCGTCATCGGCCGCGACAACGACCTGCCCTGGCGCATCCCCGCCGACCTGAAGCGCTTCAAGGCCCGCACCCAGGGCCGCCCCCTCATCATGGGCCGGCGCAACTACGAGTCCATCGGCCGCCCCCTGCCGGGCCGCCACAACATCGTGCTCACCCGTCGCCGGGACTGGCAGGCCGAGGGCTGCACCGTGGTCCACGACCCCGAGGCCGCGTTGGCGGCCGCGGGCGACGTGGAAGAGGTGATGGTGATTGGCGGCGAGGAGATCTACCGCCTCTTCCTACCCCGGGCCGACCGCCTGGAACTCACCCGGGTCCACACCGAAGTGCCCGGCGACACCTTCTTCCCCGACATCGACCCCGCGGACTGGCAGGTCGTCGCCGAGCAGCAGCCCCCCAGCGAAGAAACCAACGACTGGCCCCTCACCTACCAGACCCTGGAGCGCCGCCGCTGAGCCCGGGCGGCCCCACACCACCACTGCGGGAAGGCCCCCCACCGTCACTCACTACGAGTGAGCGAACCCGTCCCCACCCATCAATGCGAGGAGCGAACCCATCCCCCCGTCACTGCGAGGAGCGAAGCGACGCGGCAGTCTACCGCCCTGGATCGCCACGGGCCTGCGGCCCTCGCGATGACGGGGGTAGCGCCCCCACCGTCACTGCGAGGAGGCGAAGCCGACGTGGCAGTCTACCGCCCTGGATCGCCACGGGCCTTCGGCCCTCGCGATGACGGGGGGTGGCACCCCCACCGTCACTGCGAGGAGCGCAGCGACGTGGCAGTCCATACCCCGCATGGATCGCCACGGGCCTTCGGCCCTCGCGATGACGGGGAAAGCCTTCGGCCCTCGCGATGACGGGGAAAGCCTTCGGCCCTCGCGATGACGGCCAATCCAGCGCTTGCCTAACGCCCCTGCGCCATCTCCTCCAGGATCCGCTCGAACTGATCCCGCATCCCCGCATCGTGCAGCACAAACCGGATATGCCGCACATGCTCCAGCGACGGGATCGCCTTCAGCACCGTATCCACCGCCACCCGGATTGCCGGCTCCAACGGATACCCGAACGCCCCGGTGGAGATCGCCGGAAACGCCACCGAGCGGAGCTCCGACTCCTCCGCCCGCTGCAGCGAATTGCGGTAACAGGCCGCCAGCAGCTCCTCCGCCGGCTCGTCCACCCCATACACCGGACCCAGGGTATGGATCACAAACGGGTTCGGCAGCTCATGCCCGGAGGTGATGACCGCCTGCCCCGGATTGATCGGCGCCAGCGGCGCACACTCCTCCGCCAGCCCCGGACCGGCGGCCCGGTGCAACGCACCGGC
Organism: Alkalilimnicola ehrlichii MLHE-1; assembly: GCF_000014785.1. Taxonomy (NCBI): domain Bacteria; kingdom Pseudomonadati; phylum Pseudomonadota; class Gammaproteobacteria; order Chromatiales; family Ectothiorhodospiraceae; genus Alkalilimnicola; species Alkalilimnicola ehrlichii. The sequence continues at coordinate 472,317 of NC_008340.1, read as the reverse complement.
CACCCCGCCGCCGGGCATCAACTGCGCGTTCGCCGCATTCACCACCGCGTCCATACCCACCTGGGTTGCGATATCCCCCTGCTGACACTCCACCTCGACATGGTCGATACGCATGACCGAAACCTCCCTCAATACACGACGCCCGAACACTGGGTTATGCTGGTCCCATGACTCACATTGAAGAAGCAGACATCCCCCGACTCAAGCAACGACTGCTGGAGCGCCGGGCCGAACTGCTGGACAACGCGGCCCAGCGCGAGCAATCCGCTGCTACGGTGGAACTCGACCAGACCCGCACCGGGCGGCTGTCCCGCATGGACGCCCTCCAGGGCCAGGCCATGGCCAAGGCCAGCCAGGCCCGCGCCGAGCAGGAGCTGAGGCGCATCGACGCCGCCCTGCAACGCATCGAGCGCGGCGAGTACGGGGACTGCCCCCAGTGTGGCGAGCCCATCGCCCCCGCCCGCCTGGAGGCCGATCCCGCCGTGGTGCTCTGCCTGGACTGTGCCACCCGCCGTCAGAACCGCTGACCGCCGGGCACCGCCGGCCATCACGGTTTGCAGAACAACGCCACATTCCGCCCCGGCCGCTGCAGTGCGTAACCGTAACGCCGGGCGATCCAGGTAAGCACCGCCTCCGAATAGAACGCCACATGGGTCGGATCCCGCCGGTAACGCCAGCCGGCAAAGCGGGCATCGTCCGTGAGCAGTTCCGTCATCACCCCCAGCCAGCCCCCGGGCCGGAGCAGGCCGTGGAGCCGATCGAACTCCACCGCCGGGTGGTGGAAGTGTTCCACCACCTCGGTGCAGGTGATGAAATCCCATTGCCGTTCCAACGGCGCCGTATCCGGCACATAGAAGGGATCGTAAACCGCGGTGGGAAAACCCGCCTCACGCAGCATCATGGCCAACGCCGGGCCTGGCCCGCAGCCGTAGTCCAGCCCCTCGGCCCCCGCCGGGAGCCGTGCGACCAGCGGCTCGGCCAACCGGCCGAGGAACCGCCGGTAACCGGGGTCGAGCGGGTCGTTCTCATGGGTCTCGTACTGCGCCCGCTCGGCCGCGGCATCCGGGTGCCCGTCCGGGTGCAGGAAGGTCAGCCCGCAGGCCGGACAGCGCCAGTATTCGCCCTCGCGCAGGCTGGCGAAATGCGCTGGACCGGGCGCGTGGCACAGGAGACAGCGGGGTGTGCAAACGGGTGAAGGGGCCATATCCGCAAACGTCCAGGGTGAAATCCGGTTCCGCATCAGGCTACTCCAGCGGGCAACCGGGCGTCGCCCTTGGTAGAATACGCGGCCACCCCCGACCCACCCGGGAGCGCACATGGGCAACCGCCTGAGCAAGATCTACACCCGCACCGGCGACCAGGGCACGACGTCGCTGGCCGACGGCCGCCGGCTCTCCAAGGCCGACCTGCGGCTGGAGTGCATCGGCACCCTGGACGAGCTCAACAGCGCCCTGGGCATCGTCCTGGCACAGGACATCCCTGAACCCGTACGCGAGGCCCTGACACCGGTCCAGCACCGGCTGTTCGACATGGGCGCCGAACTCAGCCTGCCCGGCTACCAATCGGTGGATACCGCCCGGGTGGAGGCACTGGAAGCCCTACTGGACAACCTGAACGCCGAGCTGCCGCCGCTCAAGGAGTTCATCCTCCCCGGCGGCAACCCGGCCGCCAGCCACTGCCACCTGGCCCGCGCCATCTGCCGCCGGGCCGAGCGGTTGGTCGTGGCCCTGAACGCCAGCGACGGCCCGGTGAGCGGCCCCCTGCTCAGCTACCTGAACCGCCTCTCCGACCTGCTGTTCGTCGCCGCCCGCCGCATCGCCCGCCAGGGCGGCGGCGAGGAGGTCTACTGGCTTCACGAGCGCCAGCGGCCGGAAGACGCGCCGTAAGACGTCTGGCGGCCGGAGATGCCGCCACGCGGCCTGCGGGTGCGGGCTGAAGACCCCCTCCCCGTCATCGCGAGGGCCGAAGGCCCGTGGCGATCCAGAGCGGTAGACTGCCGCGTCGCTGCGCTCCTCGCAGTGACGGTGGGGGTGCCACCCCCGTCATCGCAAGGGCTGCAGGCCCGGGGCGATCCAGGCGCCGCATGGACTGCCGCGTCGCTTCGCTCCTCGCAGTGACGGGTGGGGGTGCCACCCCCGTCATCGCGAGGAGCGCAGCGACGCGGCGATCCACAGGCCCTGGACTGCCACTCCAGCTTTGCTGGCAGTGACGGCTTTCCCACTGGTCGATGGCGGTAAGGGGTTCCCCTCAGCCCCGCAAAACCCAATAATGGACGGCTAACCGCGAAATCCCGAACGCAGAGGTCAACCATGCCGCAGTATCGCTCCAAGACGTCCACCGCCGGTCGCAACATGGCGGGCGCCCGCGCCCTCTGGCGGGCCACCGGCATGAAGGATGGCGACTTCGACAAGCCCATCATCGCCGTCGCCAACTCCTTCACCCAGTTCGTCCCCGGCCACGTCCACCTGAAGGACCTGGGGCAGCTGGTGATCGAAGAGATCGAAAAGGCCGGCGGCGTGGGCAAGGAGTTCGACACCATCGCCGTGGACGACGGCATCGCCATGGGCCACGACGGCATGCTCTACAGCCTGCCCAGCCGGGACATCATTGCCGACTCGGTGGAGTACATGGTCAATGCCCACTGCGCCGACGCGCTGGTGTGCATCTCCAACTGCGACAAGATCACCCCCGGCATGCTGATGGCCGCCATGCGGCTGAACATCCCCGTGGTGTTCGTCTCCGGCGGGCCCATGGAGGCGGGCAAGACGAAGCTGGCCAGCGGCGAGGAGATCGCCACCGACCTGGTGGATGCCATGGTGGCCGCGGCCAACCCGGAGGTCTCCGACGAGGACGTGGCCATCTACGAGCGCTCCGCCTGCCCCACCTGCGGCTCCTGCTCCGGCATGTTCACCGCCAACTCCATGAACTGCCTCACCGAGGCCCTGGGCCTGAGCCTGCCGGGCAACGGCTCGCTGCTGGCCACCCACACCGACCGCGAGCGCCTGTTCCGCGATGCCGGGCGCACGGTGGTGGAACTGGCCCGGCGCTACTACGAGCAGGACGACGAGCGCTGCCTGCCGCGCAACATCGCCAGCCGGTCCGCCTTCCGCAACGCCATGAGCCTGGACATCGCCATGGGCGGGTCCACCAACACGGTGCTGCACCTGCTGGCCGCCGCCCAGGAGGGCGAGGTCAAGTTCGACATGGTCGACATCGACAAGCTCTCCCGGAAGGTGCCCAACCTCTGCAAGGTCGCCCCCGCCACCCCGCTCTTTCACATGGAGGACGTGCACCGGGCCGGCGGCATCATGGGCATCCTCGGCGAGCTGGACCGGGCCAACCTGCTGGACACCACCGTGCCCACGGTCCACAGCGACACCCTGGCCGAGGCCCTGGAACGCTGGGACGTCAAACGCACCGACGACCCGGCGGTGCACGACTTCTTCAAGGCCGGTCCGGCCGGCGTCCCCAGCCAGACCGCCTTCAGCCAGTCCACCCGCTTCGAAGAACTGGACCTGGACCGGGAGTGCGGCTGCATCCGTACCCTGGAGCACGCCTACAGCAAGGACGGCGGGCTGGCGGTGCTCTACGGCAACCTGGCCGAGCGGGGCTGCATCGTGAAGACCGCCGGGGTGGATGAGTCCATCCTCACCTTCGAAGGGCCGGCGGTGATCTTCGAGAGCCAGGACGCCGCCGTGGAGGGGATTCTCGGCGGCCAGGTGAAGAAGGGCAATGTGGTCATCATCCGCTACGAGGGGCCGCGGGGCGGGCCGGGCATGCAGGAGATGCTCTACCCCACCAGCTACCTCAAGTCCCGCGGCCTGGGCAAGGACTGCGCGCTGATCACCGACGGCCGCTTCTCCGGCGGCACCTCGGGGCTGTCCATCGGCCACGTCTCCCCGGAGGCGGCCGAGGGCGGCAACATCGCCCTGATCGAGCCGGGCGACCGGATCTGCATCGACATCCCCAAGCGCAGCATCCGCATCGATATCAGCGACGAGGAATTGGCCCGCCGCCGCGAGGCCATGGCGGCCAAGGGCCGCGATGCCTGGAAGCCCGCCGCCCCCCGCCAGCGCAAGGTCAGCACGGCCCTGAAAGCCTACGCCAAGCTGACCACCAGCGCGGACAAGGGCGCGGTGCGAAACCTGGACCTGCTGGACTGACCGGGGGAGGGGTGGTGTTGCTGCCGGGGCGGGGCGGTTAATGCCGTCAGGCCGACTTTTGCGCACCGAGCAACGCAGCAAAAGAGCGGAAAAAAGGCGCGCCTGTCCGAGCGAAGCGAGTTCGCGCCGCCGCTCTTTTGCGAGTAGCGCAGGGGACCCCGAAGGGGTGCGCAATCCGGAGGCCTGACGGCATTAACCGCCCCGCCCCGGCAGCAACACCACCCCTCGGCCCGGCAAGCGACCCGGCGGCAAAACCCGACTACCCTAGAGGCAGGCCCTGGCAATCATTCGCTTGTCACCGCCCAACCCGGGAGCGGCCCATGTGCAGAAGCAGCACCCTCATCCTGATCGGCCTCGGGTTCACCGCCCTGACCGCCCCCACGCTGGCACCGGCCACCGACGTTGAGAACAGCCAGCACCACCGCTTCGAGATCGAACGCCTGGGCCAGGGCTTCAGCCACCCCTGGGGGCTCGCCTTCCTGCCCGACGGCGACCTGCTGGTCACCGAGCGCCCGGGACGGCTGCAGCGCGTCGACGCCGGGACCGGTGAGCGCCGGCGTATCGAGGGCACCCCGGACGTCGCCGCCACCGGCCAGGGCGGTATGCTCGACATCGCCCTGCACCCGGACTTCGACACCAACCGCTACGTCTACCTCACCTACTCCGCCTACGGCCGCGGCGGCATGACCACCCACCTGGGCCGCGGTGTGCTGGATGGCGACACCCTGCGTGACTTCGAGCTGCTGTACGCGGCCACCCCCTACTCCGGCGGCGGCCGCCACTTCGGCTCGCGGATCGTCTTTGACGACGACGGCTATCTCTTTATGACCATGGGCGACCGCGGCCGGCGCGAGCGCGCACAGCAGTTGGACAACCACCACGGCAAACTGCTGCGGCTGCACGACGACGGCGGCATCCCCGCGGACAACCCCTTCGTGGATGACGAGGGCGCCGAGCCCGCCATCTACAGCTACGGCCACCGCAACGCCCAGGGCATGACCCTGCACCCGGAGACCCGGGTGCTCTGGCTGCACGAACACGGCCCGCGCGGCGGTGACGAGATCAACCTGCCGCGCCCGGGCCTCAACTTCGGCTGGCCGGAGGCCACCTTCGGTACCGAGTACCACGGCCCGGAGATCGCCCCCGACCCGCCGGTGGCAGGCATGGAACCCCCCATCCACCACTGGACGCCCTCCATCGCCCCCTCCGGCATGGCCTTCTACTACGCCGACGCCTTCCCGGAGTGGCAGGGTGATCTGTTCGTCGGGGCCCTGGCCCACCGCCACCTGGAACGGTTGCGCCTGGACGGCACCGACGTGGTGGAGCAGGAGCGCCTGCTGCAAGGACTCGGCTGGCGCATCCGCGACGTGCGGGTCGGTCCCAAGGGCCATCTCTACGTCCTCCCGGACCGCAGTAGCACGCCCCTCTTGCGGCTCCGCCCCGCCGACTGACGCCGATTGGTATAATCCGACGCCTTTCGCAACCACCGCAAGGGCGTCACGTGGAACTCAGCCTGCTTCAGCTCCTGCTCGCCTCCCTCCTGGTGGCCTTCGGCTGCTTTATCCAGGGGGCGCTGGGCTTCGGCCTGGCCCTGGCCGTGGCGCCGTTGCTGTTCCTCATCCACCCCGACCTGGTGCCGGGCCCGGTGCTGTTCCTGGCCATGGTCATCTCGGTGATCATCCTCTGGCGCAACCGCGCCGGGCTGGCCATCGGCGAGATGGGCAGCGCCCTGCTGGGGCGCGTCCCGGGCATGCTCCTGGCCCTGTGGGTGCTAAGTTTCGCCACCTCCACCCTGTTGTCGCTGATCCTGGGTGGCGCGGTGCTGCTGGGCGTCGCCGCGAGCCTCGCCCGCTGGCACATCACCCCGACCCGCAACACGCTGATCACCGCCGGATTGCTGTCCGGCTTCATGGGCACCAGCACCTCCATCGGCGGCCCGCCGATGGCGCTGGTCTACCAGAACGCCCGGGGTGACCAGGTGCGCGCCAATCTCGGCGGGTTCTTTTTGGTCGGCACCGTCATGTCGCTGGCCGGTCTGACCCTGCTGGGCCATTACGGCCACCACGAACTGCTCCTTTCACTGGCCCTGACACCCGCCGCCCTGGCCGGGCTGGCCCTCTCCCGCCACGCCATCGGCTGGGTGGATGCCGGACGCCTGCGCCCGGCCCTGCTCGCCCTCTGCACCCTATCCGGGGTGGCGGTGATCATTGATGGGCTGCTCGCCCTGTGACCCCCGGACACTGTATCCCCATACAGCTTTCGCGCGATGTTTATGCACACAGCGGGTACAGTGGCGATCAAGGCGCCACAAGTGCTTGATTGTTCGCCCCCGAAACGGACACAAACGGGTAACCCATTGTTTTTCAATGACCAAATCTGACTTGATCAATGTTGCATCAATTTGAAGCCCGCCTTGTCTCTCATGGCTTTGCGGCCGGTGTCCCCGATTCCTCCACAATGTTATCCACAGGTTCTGTGGATACATCCCCATCACAAGGCTTGTCCAATGGGTGTATAACCTGATCAACTGAAATACCCGGCCTATCCGGTCCAAAAGGAGGCGCGATGAAGGTGACAGTGGTGGGCGGCGGCGTGATCGGCATCACGACCGCGTGGTACCTGGCGGAGGCCGGCCACGCGGTCACGGTCGTCGACCGCGCGCCGGCAATGGCCGACGAGACCAGTCACGCCAACGGCGGCCTGCTGCACGCCAGTCACGCCGAACCCTGGAACGGGCCCGGGGTGTTCTGGGACCTGATCCGTTGGATCGGCCGCGAGAACTCCCCACTGCTGGTGCGGCCACGGGCGGTGCCGGGGTTGATCCGCTGGGGTCTGGGCTTTCTGCGCTACAGCCGCCGCCGGCACCATGAGCACAGCCTGGCGGTGAACGCCCGGCTGGCGGTCCACAGCCTGGAGCGGCTGCGCGCCCTGCGTGCCGAGACCGGCCTGCGCTATGACGACCGCCAGGAAGGCATCCTCAAGGTCTTCAACGACCGCACCGCCTTTGAGAGCGCGGTGCAGGCCTCCACCCTGATGGCGGAGGCGGGGGTGCGCTACCAGGTGCTGGACCCGGACCAAACGGTGGCACTGGACCCGGCCTACGGCGATGCCCGGGCACAGTTGGCGGGCGCCATCTACTACCCGGAGGATGAGAGCGGCGACGCCTGCCTGTTCACCCGGCGGCTGGCGGCGCTGGCGGCCGAGCGCCACGGGGTCAGCCTGCTCAACGACACCGCGGTGGAGGACTGGCGGCTGGAGGCCGGCCGCATCGTCGCCGCCCGCACCAACCGGGGCGAGATCGAGGCGGATGCCTGGGTCCTGGCGGCGGGCAGCTACACCCCGTTGCTGACCCGACCGCTGGGCCTGCGGGTGCCAATCTATCCGGTCAAGGGCTATTCGGTCACCCTGCATACCCCGGACTGGGAGGGTGCACCGCGCATCCCCATGATCGACGACGAACGCAAGGTGGTCATGGCCCGGCTCGGCGACCGGATACGCATGGCCGGCACCGCCGAGTTCGCCGGTTACGATTTGTCACTGCGCCCGGCGCGCTGTGACAATGTCCTCAACAACGTACTGGCGACGTTCCCCGGTTTGCGGGATCATATCGCCCCCGAGACACGGGAGGACTGGTGCGGGCTGCGCCCCATGAGCATGGACGGGCCGCCGATCATCGGCGCGACGCCGGTGCCCAACCTGTACCTCAACAGCGGCACCGGCCACCTGGGTTGGACGTTCGCCTGCGGGGTGTCGCACCTGCTGGCGCAGCAGCTATCAGGTGAGCCCCCTGCGCTGGACATGGCCCCGCTGGCCCTCAGCCGCTTTAACTGATTGACCATCAACCGAATCGACCGGCCCGCCGTCGCTGAACGACCGGCGGCGGGCCCCGACCTGACACTAAGGAGACGACATGCAGATTCAGATCAACCCCGGCGACGGTGTTCACCACTCGGACGCCCTGGAGCAGCACATCAAGGAGAGCCTGGGCACGCTGGAGAAGCGCTTCGGGGATCGCCTGACCCGCCTGGAGATCCACATGAGCGACACGAACGGGCCCAAGGGCGGCGTCAACAAGGAGGTGCGCATCGAGGCCCGCCCCAATGGGCTCGATCCGGTGATGGCCAGCGCCACCGAGGAGGACGTCTACGACGCCGCCCGTTCGGCCATCAGCAAGCTGGAGAAGGTGCTCGCCACCCGCTTCGGCAAGCTGGACGATCGCCGCTGAACGCGACCCCTCCCCCGGGGGCCTGCCCCGGGCCCGCGCGGCCCGGGTGCGCAGCCCGGGCGCCGGCTCATTCGCCGGCGACGGTCATCGCATCCACCAGCAGCGAGCCGGTGTGGATGTTGCCGCGCCGGTCCACGTCGCAACCCACCGCGGTGAGTCCGGCGTACATCTCCCGCAGATTGCCGGCCACGGTGATCTCCTGCACCGGGTGGGCGATCTCGCCATCCTCGACCCAGAAGCCGGTAGCCCCCCGCGAGTAGTCGCCGGTGACCGGGTTAACCCCCTGCCCCATCATCTCCGTGACCAGTAGCCCGGTCCCCATGCGCTTGAGCAGGGCGGCCTGGTCGTCGGGGCCTGGTTCCACCACCAGGTTGTGCACGCCGCCGGCGTTGCCGGTGGTCTGCATGCCCAGGCGGCGGGCGGAGTAGCTGTCCAGCACGTAGCCCTGCAGCACGCCGTCGCGCACCAATGTCCGCTCGCGGGTGGCCACGCCCTCATGGTCGAAGGGCACGCTGCCCAGGCCACGCGGGCGGTGGGGCTCTTCCCGCATCTGCACGAAGTCCGGGAAGACCGGCTGGCCCAACTGGTCGAGCAGGAAGGAGGCCTTGCGGTAGAGGGCGCCGCCGCGAATGGCGCCGATAAAGTGGCCGATGAGTCCCCGGGCCATGGGCGGGGCGAACAGGACCGGCACCCGCCGGGTGCCCAGTTGGCGGGCGCCCATTCGCGCCAGGGTGCGCCGGGCCGCCTCGCGACCGACGTCCTCGGCCCGTTCCAGGGCCTCGGGGACGCGGTCGACGGTGTACCAGTAGTCCCGCTGCATGTGGTCGCCCTCGCCGGCGACCATGACGCAGTTCATGCTGTGGCGGGTGCCGGCGTAGTGGCCGAGGAAGCCGTGGCTGTTGCCGTAGACCCGGAGGGTGTGGTGGGTGGCCACGCCCGCGCCCTCGGAGTTGGTGATGCCTTTTTCCGCCAGCCCGGCGGCTTCGCAGCGGCGGGCGAGGTCGATGGCCTCTTCCGGGTTCAGGGCCCAGGGGTGTTCCAGGTCCAGCTCGGGGACCTGGCGGGGCATGAGTTCGGGGTCGGCGAGGCCGTGGGCGGGGTCCTCGGAGGTGTAGCGGGCGATGTCGCAGGCGGCCTGGACGGTCTCGCGGATGGATTCGGGGCGGAAGTCGGCGGTGTTGGCGCTGCCCTTGCGCTGGCCGAAGTAGACGGTGACGCTGAGGCCGCGGTCCCGGTGGTGTTCCAAGGTGTCGACTTCGCCCTTGCGGACGTTGACGGAGAGGCCGAGATCGAAGGCGAGGCCGGCCTCGGCGCCGGTGGCGCCCAGGGTGCGGGCGGTGTCCAGGGCCTGTTGGATGAGGGCCTCCATGTCGGCGCTGGCGGGGAGGCCTGAGGTACGACTGCTGTGCGTGACGGTATTGGTCATTCCGCTGTCCTTTGGCTTCGCTGATTGCGGGGGCTGCGGTCGGGGTGGTGCGATGATCGGGCCGGGCTCCACTTGCGCACCCCTTCGGGGTCCCCTGCGCTACTCGTAAAAAGGCGGCGGCGCGAACTCGCTTCGCTCGGACAGGCGCGCCTTTTCTCCGCCTTTTTACTGCGTTGCTCGGTGCGCAAAGTCGCCCGGCCCGATCATCGCACCACCTCGACCGCAACCCCCGCCGGCATTTTCCAGGTTCGCTGCCCTCGCCGGTCGTGGGCGTGGGTCAGCCGCGGGTGCCGCCCACGGTGAGGGCGTCGACCTTGAGGGTCGGCTGGCCCACGCCGACCGGGACGCTCTGGCCCTCCTTGCCGCAGACGCCGATGCCGCCGTCGAGTTTCAGGTCGTTGCCGACCATGCTGACGCGGGTGAGGACGTCGGGGCCGTTGCCGATTAGGGTGGCGCCCTTGACCGGGGTGGTGATCCGGCCCTTCTCGATGAGGTAGGCCTCGCTAGCGGAGAAGACGAACTTGCCGGAGGTGATGTCCACCTGGCCGCCGCCGAAGTTGACGGCGTAGAGGCCGTGGTCCACCGAGCGGATAATCTCCTCCGGGTCGTGGGGGCCGGGGAGCATGTAGGTGTTGGTCATCCGCGGCATGGGCAGGTGGGCGAAGGATTCTCGCCGGCAGTTGCCGGTGGAGGCTGTGCCCATCAGGCGGGCGTTGAGCTTGTCCTGCATGAAGCCCTTGAGTACGCCCTTTTCGATCAGGGTAGTGCAGCGGGTGGGGGTGCCCTCGTCGTCGACGTTGAGCGAACCGCGGCGGTTGGCCAGGGTGCCGTCGTCGACCACGGTGCACAGCGGTGAGGCGACACGTTCGCCCATGCGTCCGGCGAAGGCGGAGGTGCCCTTGCGGTTGAAGTCGCCCTCCAGGCCGTGGCCCACGGCCTCGTGGAGCAGCACGCCGGGCCAGCCGGGGCCGAGCACGACAGGCATGGAGCCGGCCGGGGCCTCCTCGGCCTCCAGGTTGACCAGGGCCTGGCGGACGGCCTCGCGGGCATAGCCCAGGGCGCGGTCCTGGTCGAGGAAGAAGCTGTAGCTCACCCGGCCGCCGCCCCCGCACATGCCGTTCTCGCGCCGGTCGCCCTCGCGGACCAGGACGCTGACGTTGAAACGCACCAGCGGGCGAACGTCGGCGGCCAGGGTGCCGTCGGCGCAGGCGACGAGCATGGTCTCGTGGACGCCACCGAGGGTGGCGATGACCTGCTCGACCCGCGGGTCCTGGGCCCGGGCCTCGGCGTCCACGGCCTTGAGCAGGGCCACCTTGTCGTCGGCGCTCAGCCCGTCCAGGGGGTTGTCGGTGGGATAGAGGGCGTGGCCCTCGCCACGGTGCCAGGCCTGCAGCCGGCCGCTCTGGCCGCTGCGGGCGATGGCACGGGCGCTGCCCGAGGCCTCCATCAGCGCCGGCAGGACGATCTCGTCCGAGTAGGCGAACCCGCTCTGCTCGCCACTGATCGCCCGCACGCCCACGCCCTGGTCGATGCCGCGGGTGCCTTCACGGACCCGGCCGTCCTCCATCACCCAGCCCTCGCTGCGGGCGCTCTGGAAATAGATGTCGGCGGCATCGACGCCCGGGCCCATCAGCCGGGCAAAGGCCTGCTCCAGGTGCTGCTCCTCCAACCCGGCCGGCGCCAGTATCCGTTGCCGGGCGATGTCCAGTCGGTCGACTACTGCGCTCATGGCTCAGCTCCGGGGGGCAAGGCCCCGCTGTCGGTGTCGCGATTCAGAATTTACGGTGTGTCAGCGCCGGAAAGCGGCGGCGGATCTCGGCCTGGCGGTGCAGGTCGAGATCGGCGACCACCACACCGGCCCCCTTGGCGCGGCTGGCCAGCACGCTGCCCCAGGGGTCGACGATGAGGCTGTCGCCGTAGGTTTCCCGCCCGCTGGCATGGCGCCCGCCCTGATCGGGGGCCACCGTAAAGCAGAGGTTCTCGATGGCCCGGGCGGTGACCAGCGTGCGCCAGTGGGCGGCACCGGTGACGGCGGTGAACGCGGAGGGGAGGACCAGGATCTCCATCCCCTGCCGCGCCATCTCCCGGAACTGTTCCGGGAATCGGACATCGTAACAGACCGCCAGGCCGATGCGGCCCAGCTCGGTCTCCACCACCACCGCGCGAGAGCCGGGCTCCAGGGTGTCGGACTCGCGGTAGGCCTCGGTCGGGCTGACGCCGACGTCGAAAAGGTGCACCTTGTCGTATCGGCCCAGGCGACGGCCATCGGGACCGTAGAGCAGGCAGGCGGCCCGCACCTTGCCGGGGTTCTCGCTGCGCAGGGGGAGGGTACCGGCCACCAGGTGGATGCGGTGGCGGCTGGCGAGCTTGGCCAGCAGGTCCTGGATGGGCCCCTCACCGTCGCTCTCGGCCACGTCCAGTTTATCGGCCTCCCGGCGCCCCATGAGGGCAAAGTTCTCCGGCAGGCCCACCAGCTCCGCGCCCTGCTCGGCCGCCTGGCCGATCAGCCGCTCGACCTCGGCGAGATTGCCGGCCAGATTCGGGCCCGAGGCCATCTGCACCGCAGCCGCGCGCACCCGCTTGTCGTCCCTAATCGCCATCTTCCCGCTCTCCAATCTGCCGGTTCAATCTGCCCAGGCCGGCGGTACACCGGCGTCGGGCCGGTCCGCGCCCCTGCGCTCCACTTTGGGGTCATCCCATGGCCCCGTCACCCGATAACTGTACCGGGTTGCACGCTCCACCTCATCTCCCGCCACCCGATCGGCCAGCCACCCGGCAGCCGCACCCACCGGGCCGCCGACGATGAAGCCCACCAGCGGCATGGTGGCCCCCAGGCGGGGCGTCACCTGGACGGTCTGGTCGTAGTCGCGGTCGCGCAGGCCAATGCGGCCCTCGATGGCCAGCTTGGCGGCCGGGCCGTCGATGTCGAACCGCTGGATGTGCGCCTGACCGTCGACCAGTTCCAGGTCGGCGCGCAGGCTGTCGAAGGCAAAGCCGCGGCCGAAGATATCGGAGAAATCCAGCGCCAGGCGACGCGGCAGGGTGGTGACACTGAGCAGCCCGAACAGGCGCCCGGCGCCCGGGCTGAGGTCGGGGATCTGCCCGTCGTCGATGCGCAGCGAGACCGCCCCCTCCATCTCGGCCAGGGTAAAGCGGTGGGGCAGGTTGTCCCAGGCCACGTCGTTGTCGATCTCGGTGCGGCCGCGGCTGACGGAGGGCAGGTAGCCCAGGGTGGCCAGGATGTCCCCGGCACGCTCGCCCTGCAGGCGGCTTTTCAGCTCGGTGCGGTGGCCCCCGTCGCGATAATGCCAGGCCATGTCGCCCTGCAGGGCGAAACTGGGCGTGTCCAGCCGGATCGACTCAAACCGGGCGCTGTCCCCCTCCGGCGTCACCCGCAGGTCCAGGCGCCCGAGATCGCGGCGATCGATGACCAGTTGCCCGATGGACAGGTCCATGTGGGGCAGCCGGCCGGGGCGCAAGGGCTCCGGTCCGTCCGCAGGCTCTGCGGCCCGCTCCTCCCGGTCCCCGGTGAGCAGGTCCAGGTCCAAGTCCACGCGTTCGAGATCCGCACGCATCGGCGTCGCGGCGTCCGGGGCCAACGGCCAAAACACCCCACCGCGTATCGGCCCATCCAACTGCAGCCGCCAGTCGGGGTGCGCGTCGGCGGCCAGGACCAGTCGCTGCCCGCTCAGCGCCAGCGCCCCCAGGTCGAGACGCTCAAAGTGCAGATCCAGCCCCAGCGGCGGCAGGTCCTCGGGCCATTCGGGCCGCTCCTGCCCGGTCGCTGCGGTGTGCTGCTCGAGCCAGTCCAGCCAGGGGTCCACGGCCACTGGAGGCACCCGGCCGCGGACCAGCCAGCTCCGCTCGGCGGGCAGCGAGGCCGGCTCGGTACCGAGCCGGACGGCCATTCGCGGCACCGCGCCACGCTCCGGGTCCAGTGCCAGCACACCGTTGAGGGTGTCGTGGTAACGCCAGCGCACCGGGCCCAGCCCGTCCTCATCGATCCGCGCCTCCAGGGTCAGGTCGCGGGGCTCGCCGGCGGGTTTGCCCAGCGGCTCGGGCAGATCCACGGCCAGCTCCTCCAGGGCGCTGCTCAGGCGCAGGCGCACGTCGTCCGGCCCCTGGTCGGGCCGGAAGTTGGGCAACTGCAGTTCGGCCTGCCAGGCGGGTTCACCGTGGAGCCAGCCCTCGGGCAGGCCGACCTGCGGAAAGAGCGCGCCCGGTGCCCCCCGGGTACGCCCGCGCAGCCGGATCCGCTGCTCGTCGGTCTCGGCCTCCACCCGCAGCGGGTGGCCGAGATAGCGCGCCTGCAAGTCGCTGATGCGCAATCCGCGCTCATCGAAATGCACCTCACCGACCACGTTGTTGAAGGCCAGATCCCAGCGCGGCAGGCGGTAGTTGGCCCCCTCGCCCAGTTGCAACCGCCCGTCCAGACGCACCCGGTTCGGATCGAAGTTGCGCAGCGGTATGGCCAGTGCCAGGGTCAGGTCGTGGTCGCCGTCCAGTGCCATGGGCACCACGTCGTTGAGCAGGCGGGCGGTCAAGGGCATCTGGCGCAGATAGTCCAGGTAGGCCTCACCGCTGCCGTGGACCTCGCCCTGGACCGCGAGCACCGGCTCGAAGAGGTCGGCGAGGGTCACCTCCACCCGCTGCACGCTCGTGCCCGCGAGCCGGCCCCCATGGCCGCGGATGTGCATGGACCGCCCCCGGAAATCCAGCTCGGCCTCGGCCCCGGTCAGGCGTGGCCAGTCCGGCTGATAGGCCAGTTCCCCGTCGATGACCCGGCCGCCGGCCTGGAACGCCACCTCGCCCTGGCGAAAGCGCTCGCCCGAGAGCGGCCCATCCCAATGGACCCGGGCCTCGGTGACCTCACCGCCAATCACCGCCGCCGCCACCCACTCCCGGGCGGCCGGCGGCAGGTGGCGGAGCGGCAGGTAGCGGGCGGTGCGGCTGGCGTCACCGTCCCAGGCCTCGGCCCGCAGGCGCATCCACGGCGGCTCGCCGGGTCGGCCGGCGAGACTAAGGGCGCCCTCGGCACGGGCATCCGGGTTTTCCAGCGCGATATCGTCCACGTCCAGCCGGTAGTGGCCCTCGCCCTCCAGCCACCAGCGCAGGTCGGCACGGGCCTCGGTCACCGGGATGGTCTCGGGGAACAGGTGGGGGAAGTCCAGCGCCGCGCCATGGGCGCTGACGGCCCCCTGACCGCCCTCCTCGGTGGTGCGGAAATGGCCATCCAGCGGTCCGATGCCCGGTACCGGGCCGACCGGCGCCATCCCCACGCCGTGGAAACGGGCGGCCGAGTCCAGGCGCTGGAGGTCGCCCTCCGGGCCCAGTCGCAGACGCAGGTGGGCATCCCGCAGCTCGCCATAGGGGGCCGCGCTGTGCAGCCGTTGCATCCAGTCCCGGTCCATGCCCGGGCTCAGTTCGGCGAGTCGGACCAGATCGTCCAGGTGCGCCCGGTCGAACACCGCCCCCAGTGCCAGCACGCCCTCTGCCGTCCGCCGATGGCTGAAGGCCGCATCCTGGGCCGCCCAGTCCTGGTCCGGGCGCGCCATGACCAGGTCGTTGACATCGACACGCCAGCCGGCGGGTGTCCCCGACCAACGGGCCTGTCCGGCCAGCCGGTGAGCGAGCAGCTGAACCTCGGCATCGGCCTCGCGCCGCCATTCCAGATCCAGCAACTGGAAATCGCCGGTAACCGAGCCCGCGCCACCGGTCCACTCCCCCCACAGGGTCAGGTCGGCGTCGCCATAGAGCCGGTAGGCGGTCTCCGGGCTCGGCAGCAGCCCCGGAAGGGCGTCCAGGACCAGGCGCCGGCCCTCCAGGTGAAACCGACCACCGGGCAGCGTCCCGCGGCCGCTCAGGTCCAGCTCCAGCCGACCCTGAAGCCCCCCGCCCAGGGCCTCCGGCGGCTCCAGCGTCACCGCCGCGCGCAGCCTGCGGGCATCGCGCTCCAGCCGCGCCACCCCGGGCAGGCGCCAGAGCCGGCCATCGGCGCCGTGCCAAAGCACCTCGGCGTCCTCCAGGCGCATGCCCGCGGGCAGTAAAGACCAGTCGAAGTCGGCAAGCCGCTCCAGATCGAAGGGCTCTTCGGCCAGGGTCAGCCCCTCCAGCCCCCGGACCACCGGCCGGCCGCGCTCGTCCAGCCCGGCCTCCAGGCGCAACCCCACCAGCGCCAGGTCCCGCACCACCGGCTGCCAGTGCACCAGGCTCGCGACCGGGGCCAGCTCCACGCGCAGGGCCTGAAACCCCAGGGCCTGATCGTCGGGGCCCACCTCGACGCCGTCGGCGTACAGCACCGGCCGCCAGCCCTGCCAGTCGAGCCGGAGCGCTTCCACCGCCACCGGCTGATCCAGTTCCTCGGCCAGTCGCAGTTCCAGGGTGGCCCGGTAGTCGGGCACCAGGGCCGGCAACGCCAGACGCAGGGTCCACAACACCAGGGCCAGCAACAGCAGGCCCAGGGCGAGGGCGCGCAGGGCATAGCCGGGAAGCTTGTCAGTGAACGCTGGATGCAAGGGCGACTCTCCGGCCCCGTTCAGGCCTGTACGACCCACCCAGCCCCTGACGGGCGCGCGGGCCGCACCTTACATGAGCACCACATCGAACTGTTCCTGGGTGTACAGGCTCTCGGCCTGCAGTTCGATGGGGCGACCGATGAACTCTTCCAGTTGTGCGAGGCTGGTACTCTCGTCCTCGAGCAGCAGGTCCACCACCTCGGTGGCCGCCAGCACCACCAGGCGGCGGGACTCGAACTGACGGGCCTCGCGGAGGATCTCGCGGAAGATCTCGTAGCTGACCGTCTCGGCGCTTTTCACCGAACCGCGGCCACCGCAGGTTGGACAAGATTCGCAGAGCTGATGTTCCAGGCTCTCCCGGGTGCGCTTGCGGGTCATCTCCACCAACCCGAGGGCCGAGACGCCGCTGATCTGGGTCTTGGCGTGGTCCTTCTGCAGGGCCTTCTCGAGCGCCCGCAGCACCTGGCGCTTGTGCTCCTCCTCCACCATGTCGATGAAATCGACGATGATGATGCCGCCCAGATTGCGCAGGCGAAGCTGGCGGGCAATGGCCTGGGCAGCCTCCAGGTTGGTCTTGAAGATGGTCTCTTCCAGGGTGCGGTGGCCAACGTAGGCGCCGGTGTTGACGTCCACGGTGGTCATGGCCTCGGTCTGGTCGATCACCAGATGCCCGCCGGATTTGAGCGGCACCCGGCGATTGAGCGCGCGCAGGATCTCGTCCTCAATGTTGTAGAGGTCGAACAGCGGCCGCTCGCCGGGGTAATACTCCACCCGCGGCGCCATCTCGGGCAGGAAGCGGCGGCAGAAGGAGACCACGTTGAGGTAGTTCTCCCGCGAGTCCACCCGCACCCGCTCCACCTCGCTGCCGGCCAGATCGCGCATGGCGCGCACGGTGAGCGGGAGGTCCTCATGCACCCGCTGACCGGCAGAGGCATGCGCGGCCCGCTCACTGATGGACTGCCAGAGCCGCAGCAGGAAGTCGAAATCGGCCCGCAGGGCCTCCTCGGCCACCTGTTCGGCGGCGGTGCGCACGATGATGCCCATATCGCCGCGGTCGGCCAGCAGCGACTCGCCGATGGCGCGCAGGCGCTCGCGCTCCGCCGGATCCTCCACCCGGGCGGAGACGCCCAGGGCACGACTGCCCGGGGCCAGGACCAGGTATCGGGAGGGGATGGTGATATGGGTGGTCAGCCGCGCCCCCTTGCTGCCAATCGGGTCCTTCAGCACCTGGACCACGACCTCCTGGCCCTCGGTGAGCAGCTCGTCGATGGGCAGGGGGGGCGGCCGGCCATTCGGTTCGTCCCCCACCGGGGCGGGCTCGGCGCGGGCGATGTCGGAGGCGTGCAGGAAGGCGGTGCGCTCGAGTCCAGCCTCGATGAAGGCCGCCTGCATCCCCGGCAGCACACGCACCACCCGGCCTTTGTAGAGATTGCCCACCAGCCCCCGCCGGCGGGCCCGCTCCAGGTGCAACTCCTGGAGCACCCCGTTTTCAACCAGGGCGACCCGCGTCTCGCGCGGGGTGACGTTGATCAGGATTTCCTGGGCCACGCCTACCAGTGCCGTTGGTAGTCGATTTCAAACTCGTCCAGTAACTGGGCGGCTTCGAACAGGGGCAGTCCCATCACGCCGGAGTAACTGCCCTCCAGGTGCTCGACGAACACGGCGGCGC
Organism: Alkalilimnicola ehrlichii MLHE-1; assembly: GCF_000014785.1. Taxonomy (NCBI): domain Bacteria; kingdom Pseudomonadati; phylum Pseudomonadota; class Gammaproteobacteria; order Chromatiales; family Ectothiorhodospiraceae; genus Alkalilimnicola; species Alkalilimnicola ehrlichii. The sequence continues at coordinate 454,319 of NC_008340.1, read as the reverse complement.
GGCCCTGAATCGCGTAGCCGCCCGCCTTGTCTTGGGGCTCGCCGGTGGCCCAGTAGCGCTCGATCTCGGCGCGCTCGAGCTCACGGAAGGTCACATGGCTGACCGACAGCCGGGTGGCCTCCCGGTCGTCCACCAGGGCCACGCCGGTAAGCACCCGATGGGTGGTTCCGGACAGGGACTGGAGCATCTCCAGGCCGTGCTCGCGGCCGCGCGGCTTGCCCAGGAGCTCATTGTCCAGCACCACGACGGTGTCGGCGCCCATCACCGGCAGCAACTCACGCTCGGGGTCCTCCTGCAGACTGCGGTAGCCGGCGCGCGCCTTCTCCAGCGCGATACGCAGCACAAACACTTCGGGGCTCTCGTCCTCGCCGAGCACCTCATCCACCCCCGGGTCCATCCAGGCGTAGTGAACGCCGATGCGATCGAGCAGTTCTCGTCGTCGTGGCGAATTCGATGCAAGATAGATGTGCGGTCGATATTCCGGTTGCATGACCATCCTCGGGTGTCAGCTCTTGTTATCTGGCCGGGATCAGTGGCCACGGCCGAAGAAGCGCCGCAGATTGCGCGCCAGCCAGCCCTCCTTCTTTGCGCCGTCGCCCGCCTCGTCGCGCTCCAGGGCCTGCATGTTGGCCTTGACGTCGTCCACGTAGGCTGCATCGTCATGCCTGATGTGGTTGAACAGCCAGCGCTGCAGCAGATTGAGCAGCTCTTCGGCCACGTCCTCGCCGGCGTCGAAGCGGCGGCAGTACTCCCCCACCTGTTTGATGAACAACTGATGGACCCGCCGGTGCCCCCGCAGCAGCGGGTAGCCCGCGTCCTCCATCATCTGCTCCTCGAAGGCGAAGTGGGACTGGGTGTAGTCCACCAGCCCCTCGAGCACCTCGCCGATCAGCGCGCGATCGCCCTGGCTGCGGGCGTCCTCGAGCTGATTGATGTACTCGACAATACGCCGGTGCTGCTTGTCGATGGCGTCGATACCAGTGTCCAGATCGCTGGACCAGGAAAGGTAACTCACGGCGCAAGCTCCTTCTGCGGGACGAGGATACCGCCCGGCGCATCGCGGCCACGCGGAATGGCGGCTGGTGGCCCGGGCGGTCGACCCGGCCGTTTGGATCGCCAGGGCAGGTTAGCAAGAAGTGGCGCCCCGCTCCACCGGGCCCGGTGTCGCAGCGCTGCTCAGGCCCGGTGGTAGGGATGCCCCTGGAGCAGGCTCCAGGCCCGGTAGAGCTGCTCGGCCAGCAGCACCCGGACCAGCATGTGGGGGAAGGTCAGCGGCGAGAGCGACCAGCGGCGCTCGGCGCGGGCCAGGCAGTCCGGGTGCAGGCCGTCGGGCCCGCCCACCAGCAGGGCCAGGTCGCGGCCGTCGTGCAGCCAGCCGTCCAGTTCACGGGCCAGCGCCGGGGTGTCCCAGGCCTTGCCGCGGACGTCCAGGGCCACCACCTGTTCGTCACCCAGGGCCTTGAGCATCCGCCGCCCCTCCTCGTCCAGGGCCCGGCGGGGGTCGGCCCCCTTGCCCCGCCGCCCCAGGGGGATCTCCACCAGCTCCAGGCTGATCCCGCCGCCCAACCGCTGGGCGTATTCCCGGTAGCCCTCGGCGGCCCAGCCGGGCATGCGCCCGCCGACGCTGATCAAGCGGATACGCACCGCTCAGTCGCGGCCGCCCTGGGCCGCCTCGCCGTGCTCCTCCACGCTCCAGAGCCGCTCCAGGCGGTAGAAGTCCCGCGCCTCCGGCGTCATCACGTGCAGCACCGCGTCGCCCAGGTCCAGCAGTATCCACTCTGAACCCGGCTGACCCTCGACGCCCAACGGGCGGATGCCGTGCTCACGCAGATCGTCGGCGACGCTGTCGGCCACCGAGGCCACGTGGCGGGTGGAACGGCCGGTGGCCACCACAATCAGGTCGGTCATGGGGGTCCGTCCCCGCACATCCAGGCACACCACGTCCTCGGCCTTGATGTCCTCCAGGGCCTCGCGCAGCAGGGTCTCCAGCTGTTCCAGGGTGATCTCGGCTTTACTCATGCAATGCAGTCCTCACACCTGCGGATAACCGTACAGGCCTTGCTGATGGATATGGCGGCGCACCGCCTCGGGGAGCAGAAACCGCACCGACCGGCCCTGGGCCAACAGCCGGCGGATGCGGGTGGCGGAGATCGCCAGCGGGGTGACCGGCAGCCGGTAGAAACCGCCGGCGGGGGCGTCCCGCAGCGCCCCGGGCCCATCCAGCCAGCGCCCGGCCACCTCGGCGGCCACCTCACCGTCCGGTTGGGAGGCGTGGCCCGGGCGGTCCAGCACCACCACGTGGGCATAGTCGAAAAGCTCCCGCCAGCGGTGCCAGCGCCCCAGCCCGGCCAGGCTGTCCGCCCCCATCAGGAGCACCAACGGCCGCGCCGAACCCTGCTCCTGGCGCAGGTGGCGCAGGGTGTCCACCGTGTAGGAGGGGCCGGAGCGGTGCAGCTCGCGATCGTCCACCCGGAAGCCCGGCACCTCGCGGGCGCCCAACCGCAGCAGATCCAGCCGCTGGCCGGCATCGCGGCCGGGCCGGGCGCGGTGGGGCGGAAGCCGGCAGGGCAGCAGGCGGACGCTGGCCAGGCCCAGCGCCTGCTGGGCCTCCAGCGCCGGGCGCAGGTGGCCGTAGTGCACCGGGTCGAAGGTACCGCCAAACAGGCCCAGCGGGGTGCGGCCGGTCAGTGCTCGGGGCTCGGTCACGATAGCGCTATTCGCGGATGTGGCCGTCGCCGAGCACGATGAACTTCTCGGTGGTCAGCCCCTCAAGACCGACCGGGCCGCGGGCGTGCAGCTTGTCGGTGCTGATCCCGATCTCCGCCCCCAGGCCGTACTCGAAGCCATCGGCGAAACGGGTGGAGGCGTTGACCATCACCGAGCTGGAGTCCACCTCGCGCAGGAACCGCCGGGCCCGGGACCAGTCCTCGGTGAGGATGCTCTCGGTGTGGCCGGAGCTGTGCCGGGCGATATGCTCGATGGCCTCATCGAGGCCGGGCACGATGCGGATGGAGACGATGGCGTCCAGGTACTCGGTGGACCAGTCCTCCTTGGTGGCCGGCACCGCATCCGGGATCAGCCGGCGGGTGGCCTCACAGCCGCGCAGCTCCACCTCCGACTCGCGGTAGCGGCGGGCCAATTCGGGCAGCACCCGCTCGGCGATGGCCTCGGCCACCAGCAGGGTCTCCATGGTGTTGCAGGTCCCCAGCCGCTGGGTCTTGGCGTTGTAGGCCACGCTGATGGCCTTCGCCGGGTCGGCGGAGTCGTCGATGTAGACGTGGCAGATCCCGTCCAGGTGCTTGATCACCGGTACGGTGGCCTCGGCGGTGATCCGCTCAATCAGGCCCTTGCCCCCGCGCGGCACCAGCACGTCCACGTACTCGTCCATGCGGATCAGCTCGCCGACGGCGGCCCGGTCGGTGGTCTCCACCACCTGCACGGCCTCTCCGGGCAGCCCGGCGCGCTTCAGCCCGGCGCGCACGCAGGCGGCGATGGCGGCGTTGGAGTGGCGGGCCTCGGAACCGCCGCGCAGGATCGCGGCATTGCCGCTCTTCAGGCAGAGGGCGGCGGCGTCGGCGGTCACATTGGGGCGCGATTCGTAGATAATGCCGATGACCCCCAGCGGCACCCGCATCCGGCCCACCTGAATGCCGGAGGGGCGGAAGGCCAGATCACGGATGGCCCCCACCGGATCAGGCAACGCGGCGATCTGGCGCAGCCCCTCGGCCATGCCGTGGATGCGCTCATCGTTCAACTCCAGGCGGTCCAGCAGGGCCGGGTCCAGGTTGTTGGCGCGGCCGTTCTCCAGGTCGTCGGCGTTGGCGCGCTTGAGATCACCGGCGTGCTCCTCCAGGGCGTCCGCCATGGCATGGAGCGCGGCGTTCTTGTGGCCGGTGTCGGCACGAGCCATCTCGCGAGCGGCCTCGCGGGCCTGCCGGCCCAGGGTCTGCATGTAAGCACGGATGTCTTCGGTCATGAGGCTGAGGTTCGTCCTGTTGGCTTGGGGTGACGGTACCTACCGGGTAGTTTATATGCTGTGCGGGCCAGACTCATCCCGCCGCGGCCAGGCGGGCGGCGGCGTCCACCAGCCGGGCCAGTTCATCCCAGGGCCGGCCCTCGCCGACCCCCTTGACGGTGCGGTCCACGCCGGCACAGCGGGCCAGCAGGTGCAGCCAGTCCTCGCGCCGGCCCCGCCGGGCGGCGCCCACCACCCGCGGCACCCGCGGTTTGAAGACACCGTGGGCCCGCAGGAAGCGCTCCCACTCCGGTCGCGGCGGGCGCTTGCAGCGCAGGTCGGCCACCGCCCGCAGGTCCCGGGCCAGGGCCCAGAGGACCAGCGGGGCCGCCGTGCCCTCCTCGCGCAAGCCCTGCAGCACGTGGTAAGCGCGGCCGCGCTCGCCCGCCAGCATGGCGTCACCCAGGTCGTTGAGCTCATAGCGGGCGCTGTCCGCCACCGCAGCGGCGGCGGTATCGCCATCCAACGGACCGCTGCCGTGCAGCAGGGCCAGCTTTTCGATCTCCTGGTTGGCGGCCAGCAGATTGCCCTCGGAGCGCGCCACCAGAAGGTCCACGGCGTCGTCACTGGGCTGCAGGCCGTGGGCCTGAAGCCGCCGGCGCAGCCAGCCGGGGAACTCATGCCCGCCCACGGGCCAGCAGTACACCATCGCCCCCAACCCCTCCAGGGCCTTCACCCAGGCGCTCTGCCGCGTCTTTCCGGGCAACCGGCCGCTGATCACCAGCAGCAGGGTGTCGGGCGGCGCCTGCCGGCAGTAGCCCTGGATGGCCTTGGCGCCCTGGCTGCCGGGCTTGCCGTCGGGCAGGCGCAGTTCGATCAGCCGCCGCTCGGAGAACAACGAGAGGTTGCCGGCAGCGTGGTGCAGCCGCTCCCACTCGAAGCCGGGCTCCACCTCCAGCACCTCGCGCTCGTCGTAGCCCTGCGCCCGGGCCGTGGCGCGGATGGCGTCCACACTCTCCTGGATGAGCAGCGGCTCATCGCCGGCCACCAGGTAGGCGGGCAGCAGGTCGCGCTCGAGGTGGCGGGCGATGTCGTGGGGTTTGATCTGCACGGTCAGTCCGCCGCTGCGGCGTTGTCGTCGGTGATCGGCTCGGCGTCCCGGTGGGCCGCGACCTGCAGCAGCATCAGGCGCACGGCGTCCCGGCGCAGGTCGATGAGCAACTCCTCCTCACGCCCCTCGGTGCCCACCGGGTCGTCCCGATCGGCGCGGAAGCCGCGGACGGCGTTGACCTGGCTGCGTGCCAGCAGGTGTTCGCCGTCGGCGTTGTCCAGTTCGAAGGTCAGGCGGTAACGCAGTTCGTACTCCCGCGCGCGGATATCGCGGTCCACGGTCAGGGTCCGCCGCTCGCGGGCGTCGCCGACGATGCGCAGCACCAGGTCGGCGGCCTCCGCGCTATCCACCTGCCGCGCGCCGCTCACCGACAGGCCCTCGTCCACGGCGTCCTGCAACGCCCGCGCCGGGCTGCCGGCCACGTAGACCGCGGTGCCATCAAGACCGGCGGCACCGCCGCCAACGCCGCGCAGTTGCCAGCCGCAGGCGCTGAGCAGCAGGGCCAGCAGCAGGGCCATTCCAAGCGTTGCCGGGCGGTTCATTCTCCTTCCCCCCATGGGCATGGGTCGGTGGTGGCGTGGCGCCGCGGCGCCGGCGGGTCAGTTGGCGACAATATTCACCAGTTTACCCGGCACCACAATCACCTTGCGCACCGTCTTGCCCTCGGTGAAGCGCTGCACCTTTTCGTCCGCCAGGGCCGCCGCTTCGGCCGCCGCCTTGTCGGCGTCGGCGGGCAGCTGCAGCCGGCTGCGCAGTTTGCCGTTGACCTGCACCACCAGCTCAATGGTGTCGCGGGTCAGCGCCGACTCGTCCACCGCCGGCCAGCGGGCATCGATCACCGCCTCATCATGGCCCAGGGCCTGCCAGCAGACGTGGGTCACGTGCGGCGCGATGGGCGCCAGGATCAGCGTGGCCGCCTCCAGCCCCTCCTGCAGCACCGCGCGCGCGGCCCCGGACGGTTCGTTGGCCGCCGCCTTACCCAGGGCGTTGCACAGCTCCATGACCGCGGCGATGGCGGTATTGAAGGTGTAGCGCCGGCCCACGTCGTCGGAGGCCTTGGCGATGGTCTCGTGGACCTTGCGACGCAGGTCGCGGGCGGCGTCGTCCAGGGACGCCACGTCCAACGCCGGCACCGGGCCGGCGGCCACATGGTCGCGCACCAGCCCGTAGTACCGGCGCAGGAAGCGATAGGCCCCCTCCACGGCGGAGTCGGACCACTCCAGGGACTGGTCCGGCGGCGCGGCGAACATGGTGTAGAGGCGGACGGTGTCGGCGCCGTAGCGGTCGATGAGCGCCTGCGGGTCGACGCCGTTGTTCTTGGACTTGGACATCTTCTCGATGGCGCCCATGACCACCGGCTCGCCATCGTCCTCGAGCACCGCGGAGACCGGCCGCCCGCGCTCGTCCCGCTGCACGGTGACCTCGGCGGGGTTGTACCAGTCCTTGCCGCCATCCCCGCGCTCCCGGTAGTAGGTTTCAGCGATGACCATGCCCTGGGTAAGCAGGTTGCGGAAGGGCTCGTCGCTCTGCAGCAGGCCCTCGTCGCGCATCAGCTTGTGGAAGAAGCGGGCGTAGAGCAGGTGCAGGATGGCGTGCTCGATGCCACCGATGTACTGGTCCACCGGCAGCCATTGATCGGCCCGCTCATCCAGCATGGCCCCCTTTTGGTCGGCGCAGGCGAAACGGGCGTAGTACCAGGAGGATTCCATGAAGGTGTCGAAGGTGTCGGTCTCACGCCGCGCCTCGCCCCCGCATTGGGGGCAGGTGGTCTGGTAGAACGCCGGCAGGTCCTTGAGCGGCGAGCCGCCCCCGGTGACGTCCACATCCTCGGGCAGCACCACCGGCAGATCCTCGTCCGGCACCGGCACGTCGCCACACGCCGGGCACTGGATCATGGGGATGGGCGCGCCCCAATAGCGCTGGCGGGAAATGCCCCAGTCGCGCAGCCGGTAGTTAACCGTACGCTCCCCCTTGCCCAGGCCCTCCAGCTTCTCGCCGATGGCCTGGCGGGCCTCGGCGGAGGGCAGCCCGGAGAACTCGCCGGAGTCGGCCAGCACCCCGTCGTCGGTGAAGGCGCCCTCGCTCACGTCCGCCCGCTCTTCGGCGGAGGGGTGCACCACGGGGCGGATATCCAGGCCGTACTTGCTGGCGAACTCCCAGTCCCGCTGGTCGTGGGCCGGCACGGCCATCACCGCGCCGTGGCCGTATTCCATCAGCACGAAGTTGGCCACCCAGATGGGCACCTGCTCGCCGGTGAGCGGGTGCACCGCCTTCAGGCCGGTGTCCATGCCGCGCTTTTCCATGGTGGCGATATCGGCCTCGGCCACCCCGCCCTTGCGGCAGTCCTCGATGAAACGCTGCATCTCCGGGTTGCCCTCGGCCGCTTCCGCGGCCAGCGGGTGTTCCGGGGCCAGGCCCACGTAGGTGACGCCGTAGAGGGTGTCCGGGCGGGTGGTGTAAACCCGCAGGGTGTCGCTGTGCCCCGCCACCGCAAAATCCAGCTCCACGCCCTCGGAGCGGCCGATCCAGTTGCGCTGCATGGCGCGCACCTGCTCCGGCCAGCCGGGCAGCTCGTCCAGCGCCTCCAGCAGCTCGTCGGCGTAGTCGGTGATGCGCAGGAACCACTGGGGGATGTCCCGCCGCTCCACCACCGCACCGGAGCGCCAGCCCCGGCCGTCCACCACCTGTTCGTTGGCCAGCACGGTCTGGTCCACAGGGTCCCAGTTGACGGTGGCGGTCTTTTTGTAGACCAGGCCCTTCTTGTAGAGGCGGGTGAACAGCCACTGCTCCCAGCGGTAGTACTCCGGGTCGCAGGTGGCAAACTCGCGGTCCCAGTCGTAGGCGAAGCCCAGGCGCTGGAGCTGGCCGCGCATGGTCTCGATGTTCTCGCGGGTCCAGCGGGCCGGGGGCACGCCGTGTTTCATGGCGGCGTTTTCGGCGGGCAGGCCGAAGGCGTCCCAGCCCATGGGCTGGAGCACATTGCGCCCCTGCATGCGCTGGTAGCGGCTGATCACGTCGCCGATGGTGTAGTTGCGCACATGGCCCATGTGCAGACGCCCGCTGGGATAGGGGAACATCGAGAGGCAGTAGAATTTCTCGCCCTCACGCTCCTCGCGGGCGGCGAAGCTCTGCTGCTCGTCCCAGTAACGCTGGGCCTGGGCCTCGATCTGTTCGGGTTGATAGCTTGCGTCCATGGGCCTTTATCACGTTGAACGGTTGGCGGGTTGCGGGCGCGGCGGCGCGCCCCGGGAAACCCGCAAGGATACCGCAGGGGGCGGCGACACTCCACCGAGCCGCCCGGCGGCTGGCCAAGCCGGGCCACACGCGTTTAAATGGGGTGAACGAGCCAGACAACGGAGCGCGGCCATGAACGACGAACAGAAAAAAGAAGAGCAACAGCACCTGCTGCGCGGCTACGATCGCATGCTGGATCGCATCCGCGAGCGCATCAAGGGTGACCGGCACAGCGTGGCCGATGCGCTCCAATGGGCCAAGGAGCAGGCGGTGGAACTGGGCGAGCTCACCCGCGACGAGGCGGAGAACATTGCCGAGTACCTGCGCCGCGACGTGGAGGAGGCCGGGCGCTTCCTGGCCCACACCGACGAGCGCGACCTGCGCGGCTGGTTCCAGATGGACCTGCAACTGCTGGAGAACTGGCTCTGGGACGCCTTCTCCTCGGTGGCCGACCGCACCCGGGTGGAGTGGCTGGAGTTCCAGCGCACCGGCCACGTGCGCGAGGAATACCGCACCGGGGAGATCACCGGCCCCGGGGTGCTCGAATGCCAGGAATGCGGGCGCAACATGACTTTCAGCCAGACGGGCCACGTCCCCCCCTGCCCGGCCTGTCACGGCACACGCTTTGTGCGCCGCACCGGCTGGGACCAAGAGGAGCAGGAGGAGGAGAAGAACGCGAACTGACCCCACCCGGCCGGCCACCGCGCCGGCCGCCCCGGACACCGCCTCAGCCCGGGCGGCGCCACCAGCGCCATCCGGCGAGGCCGGCCATCACCAGCAGTACCAGCCCCACCACCGGCCCGTTGAGCCAGCGGGCGTAGGGGGTGAGGCCGTCCCGGCCCTGGACCGGCTGGGCGGCGTCGGCCAGCGCCAGGCGGGGCAGGCGCTCCGCCACCCCGCCGTCGTGGTCGATGAAGGCCGAGATCCCGGTGTTGGTGGCCCGGACCATGGGCCGCTCCACCTCACGCGCCCGCCAACGCGCCTTTTGCAAATGCTGGTGCGGGGCCAGGGACTGGCCGAACCAGGCGTCGTTGGAGACATTGACCAGCCAGCGCGACTCCCGGGCCAACCGGGCGATGGTGGCGCCATAGACCACCTCGTAGCAGATGGCCACCCCCACGGGCTGACCCTGCACCGTCAGGGGCACCGGGCGCGGCCCGCGGGTGAAATCGGCCAGCGGTGCCCCCAGCACATCGAGGGTGCCGCCCAGCCAATCGCGCAGCGGCACGTACTCCCCAAAGGGCACCAGATGGTGCTTATGGTAGGCCTGCCGCGTCTCGCCAAAGGCCACCAGGCTGTTGTAAATGGCGTCGCGGTCGGACGCGTAGACGGGCAGCCCCACCACCAGCTCGGTGCCCTGGGCACGCAGCGCGTCGGCCAGGGGTGACAGCCAGTCCTCGTCCACCTGGTGGAGAAAGGCCGGCACGGCGGTCTCGGGCCAGATCACCACGTCCGCCACCCCGGCGTGGGGCAGGGTGCGGTCGCGGTAACGCTCCAGGGTGGGCACCAGATACTCCGGCAGCCACTTGATGTCCTGGCCCATGTTGCCCTGGACCATGGCCACCCGCAGCGGCTCACCCGCCGGCGCGGTCCACTCCCGGTCCAGCGCCCAACCGCCGACGCCGAAGGCGACCGCCAGGCCGGCCACCACCCCCCAGTGCCGGGGCGACTGCGGCCGGCGCAGGGCGCAGGCCAGGCCGCCGGCCAGCAGCGCCAGCCAGGCGCTCATCCCCAGCACGCCGAACACCGGCGCCCAACCCACCCAGGGGGTGTCCAACTGGCTGTACCCCAACAGCAACCAGGGGAAGCCGGTGAACAGCCAGCCCCGCAGCCATTCCAGGGCCACCCACACGGCGGGCAGCGCCAGCCACAGGTGGGCGGCCCCGCCGGGCCGGGCCAGCCGGCGGGCCGACTCCACCAGCAGGACCGGGAACAGCGCCAGGGCGAGGACGAAGGCGGCGGTGGTAAGGCCCGCCAGCAGCGGCGGCGCGCCGCCGAACTGGTGGATGCTGACATAGACCCAGGAGACCCCGGCGCCGAAATAGCCGATGCCGTAGCACCAGGCGGCCCAGCGGGCCGCGCGGGCCGGGAGCTCCGCCGCCAGCAGAAAGAGCACCACCGGCGAGAGCAGCGCCAGCGGCCACCAGCCCAGCGGCGCGAAGGCCAGTGGCAGGGCGGCGCCGGCCACCAGAGCCAGCAGGGCGGCCAGCCGCGGGTGGCGGCCCAGGGCGTGCAATCCCCCCATAATCAGCCGGCGCCGGTCCCGTCCGTCGGGGCCCCGTCCCGCTCGGCGCGATAGACCTTCAACAGGTGCACCCGCCGCTTGTCAGCCCGAACGACCTTTACCGTCAGGCCGTCCAGCTCCAGCACCTCGTCGCGATGGGGGACGTGGCCGAGACGACCGGCCACCAGGCCGCCGATGGTATCGAACTCGTCATCGGGCAGCTCGAGACCGAAATGCTCGTTGAAATCCTCCACCGGGGTCAGCGCCTTGACGATGCTGGAGCCGTCATCGTGGGTGAGAATGGCGGTGTCCTCGTTGTAGTCGTGCTCGTCGTCGATATCGCCCACGATCTGCTCGATGACATCCTCGATGGTGACGATCCCGGCCAGACCGCCGTATTCATCCACCACGATGGACATGTGGTTGCGGGCCTCGCGGAACAGCTTGAGCAGGGCGTCCAGGCGCTTGGACTCGGGGATGAACATGGGCGGGCGCAACACCTCCCGGGGCCGGAAGTCCTCCCCCTCCTCCATGAAGCAACGCAGCATGTCCTTGGCCAACAGGATGCCGATCACATCATCCCGGCTCTCGCCGGTGACCGGAAAGCGGGAGTAGCCGGTGCGCACCACCGTCGGCAGCATCTCGCGGGGCGGCATGTCCCGGGGCAGCACCGTGACCTGCGACCGGGGGATCATGATGTCGCGCGCCTGCAGCTCCGAGACGTGCAACACCCCCTCGATCATGGCCAGGCCATCGGCATCCATCAGGCCGCGGTCGTGGGCGTCCCGCAAGACCTCCAGCAGGTCATCGCGGTCGCGGGGTTCGCCCGAGAGCACCTGGGCGATGCGATCCAGCCATCGTCGCGGGTACTGGGAAGGGGTCGATTCGTCCTCGCTCATCAGGCCATTTCAGGTTGCCGGGGAAGCCGTCCATTGCCTGATGGGACGCGGGTGCAACCCATCAGGCAATGGCGGGCCGGGTTATTGTTCGTCAAGGCGGTAGGGGTCGGCAATACCCAGGCCGGCCAGGATCCGCCGCTCCAGCCCCTCCATCGCCTCGGCCTCCTCCGCCGCCTCGTGATCGTAGCCCAGCAGGTGCAACACGCCGTGGACCACCAGGTGGGCCCAGTGATCGGCCTCGGGCTTGCCCTGCTCGCGGGCCTCCCGCTCCACCACCGGGGCGCAGATCACCAGATCGCCCAGCTCGGGCAAGGGCTCGTCCAGCCCCGGGGGCGCCTCAAAGGGGAAGGAGAGCACGTTGGTCGGGTAGTCCCTGCCCCGGTAATCGTGATTGAGCCGGCGGCCCTCGGCCTTGTCCACCACCCGGACCGCCAGCGCCGCGGGGCCCGTGTGCCCCCCGGCCGCCAGGGCCGCGCTCACCCAACGGCGGAACGCCGCCTCCGGTGGCAACCCGGCCCGCCACGCCACCACATACTGGACCTCCAGGTCCAGGGCGGGGGCGTCATTCACTGCGGCTGTCATAGGCCTGCACGATACGCTGCACCAACGCGTGGCGCACCACGTCGCGGGCGGTGAAGAAGGTGAAGCTGACGCCGTCCACATCCCGCAGCACGTCCACCGCGTCGCGCAGCCCCGAGGGCTTGTCCCGGGGCAGGTCGATCTGGGTGACATCGCCGGTGACCACGGCGGTGGAACCGAAGCCGATGCGGGTGAGGAACATCTTCATCTGCTCGACGGTGGCGTTCTGGGCCTCGTCCAGGATGATGAAGCTGTGGTTGAGGGTGCGCCCGCGCATGAAGGCGAGCGGGGCGATCTCGATCACCCCCCGCTCGATCAGCCGACCCACCCGCTCGAAACCCAGCATCTCGAACAGGGCGTCGTAGAGCGGGCGCAGGTAGGGGTCCACCTTCTGGGCCATATCGCCGGGCAGGAAACCGAGGCGCTCGCCGGCCTCCACCGCCGGGCGCACCAGCACCACCCGGCGCACCTCGTCCGCCTCCAGCGCCTGCACGGCGCAGGCCACGGCCAGATAGGTCTTGCCGGTGCCGGCGGGGCCGACACCGAAGTTGAGGTCGTGGGTGAGCACCCGGCGCAGGTAGGCACGTTGGTTGGGGCCACGGCCCCGGACCTGCGCCTTGCGGGTGCGGATGATCACCTCGCCTTCCTTGTCCGCCGCCTCCTCCTCGTCGGTCTCGACGGCCTCGGGCTCGTCCTCCACCCCCACATCCTGGATGCACAGATGCACCGCCTCGGGCTCGATCAGCTTGCGGGCCGAGTCGTCGTAGAGTTCGTGCAGGACACGCTCGGCGGCGGCCACGGAGTCGCCGTTGCCGATAACGCGGAAGTGATGGCCGTTGTTGCGGATCTCCACCCCCAGGCGGCGCTCCACCTGGCGGATATTCTCGTCGAATTGCCCGCACAGACGCGCCAGGCGCTCGTTGTCGGCGGGCTCCAGGTCAAAATCGAGGGCTTGCGGACGATTACTCAATTTGGCGTCTACTGTCTCTCGGCAGGGCCGGGCCCCGAGGCCCATGGCCCGGGGTCCGGCGGGTTATTGGTTTGCTTACCGCTAGCCTAGCGCAACGGCCGGGTGTGTGGAACGGAGGCGAACGTGACGATACGGTGACGGCGCCATGGCCGGCCAGCGGGGCTCAGGCGGCGGCCATGTCGTCGTCCAGGCCCAGCAGCTCGCCGCGCAGGGAATTGGGCTTGGCCTCAGTGATGCGCACCTCGACGAAGTGCCCGATCAGCCGCGGATGGCCGGCGAAGTTCACCACCCGGTTGTTCTCGGTGCGCCCGGAGATCTCGTTGGGGTCCTTGCGCGAGCGGCCATCCACCAGCACCCGCTGCACCGTGCCCACCATGGACTCGCTGATGCGCCGGGCGTTGGCGTTGATGGTCTCCTGCAGCCGGTAGAGCCGTTCGCGCTTGACCTCCGCCGGCGTGCTGTCGGACAGGGAGGCCGCCGGGGTGCCGGGGCGCGGGCTGTAGAGGAAGCTGAAGGACTGATCGAAACCCACCGCCTCGATCAGCCGCAGGGTGTCCTCGAAATCGGCCTCGCTCTCACCGGGGTAGCCGACAATGAAGTCGGAGGCGATGCTGATCCCGGGACGCGCGGCCTTGATGCGCTCGATCTTGTCCAGGTACTCGGCGGCGGTGTGGCCGCGCTTCATCAGCTTGAGCACCAAATCGGAGCCGCTCTGCACCGGCAGGTGCAGGTGGCCGGCCAGTTTCGGCTCCTCGCGATAGGCCTCGATCAGGCTGTCGGAGAACTCCACCGGGTGCGAGGTGGTGAAACGGATCCGGCCGATACCGTCCAACGCCGCCACGTAGTGGATCAGCAGGGCCAGGTCGCAGACGGTGCCGTCGGCCATGGGGCCGCGGTAGGCATTAACGTTCTGCCCCAGCAGGGTCACCTCGCGCACGCCCTGCTCGGCCAGGCTGGCCACCTCGGCGATCACGTCCTCGAAGGGCCGGCTGATCTCCTCGCCGCGGGTGTAGGGCACCACGCAGAAGGAGCAGTACTTGCTGCAGCCCTCCATGATGGAGACAAAGGCCGTGGGGCCCTCGGCGCGGGGCTCGGGCAGGCGGTCGAACTTCTCGATCTCGGGGAAGGAGACGTCGACGACGGAACGGCCACCGTCCCGGGCGCGGTCGATCATCTCCGGCAGCCGGTGCAGGGTCTGCGGGCCGAAGACCACGTCCACGTGCGGCGCGCGCTGGACGATGGCCTCGCCCTCCTGACTGGCGACACAGCCGCCGACACCGATCACGGCACCGTTTCGGGTCTTGTAGTCCTTCCACCGGCCCAGCTCGGAAAAGACCTTCTCCTGCGCCTTCTCCCGCACCGAACAAGTGTTGAGCAGGATCACATCGGCATCGCCCGGACTGTCCACACGGGTATAGCCCCGTTCCTTGACCAGCACATCGGCCATCTTGTCGGAGTCGTACTCATTCATCTGGCAGCCGTGCGTCTTGACGTATACGCGACCAGTCATGGCATCACCGTGGTGTCGTTCGAGAGCGGGTCGGGCCCCGGAACCGGGAAAGCGGAAGTAACCCGGTAGCTTAACCGCCAGCGCCCGTTTCCACAAACCCAAGCCAAGCGCTAAGGTATCCTCCGGGGTGAGCCCGCCCCATCCGGCCCCGCCGGGACTTGCGGCCGACCGCCACCCCATCTAAAAACAGGGATGCGACCCCACCGGGAGGACCTGGATGAGCACCACCCTCGCCCCGCTCTCACAACGCCTGATCGCCCTGGGCAGCATGCGCTGGTTTCTGATGCTCTGCGCGCTGCTCTGCCTGGTGCTGCGCCCCGAACCCGGGACCGGTATCATCACCGAGGGCTGGGCGCTGGTGCCCACGCTCCTGGCGCCGGTGCTGGCACCGCTGGTAGTGGTGGTGATGCTGCTGGACGCGCTGATGGCCCGCGTCTTCATGACCGACACCGCCGGGCCGCAGCGCCAGCACTACCGCCTGGCCATCCTGGTCAATGTGGCCATCGCGGTGGTGGTCACGCTCTACTGGCTGCCCTATTACCTGGCCATCGGCCAATAGGGTTGAAAAATTCCAACCCTGCCATTACATCTATAGGTGGCTGCACCGAAGGGGGGCACTAGAGCGCCCGCCCCCCTCGGGTGTCCGGCCGGTCCCCCACCGGCCCCTGCGGCACGCGGTCGTCGTGCAGCCCCTTAAGACATTTGCCAACAGACATGCCTGCCACCCGGCAGGGTGCGGTCTGCGCATGTCTCCTTGACCTAGGGAACTGGAAGAGGAGGTAGGCCTTATGTTGATGCCAAACGATCTCTATCCCAGCCGCCAGGGGCGTGCGGAGGCCATTGGTGAACGCCAGGACCCCGTGGTGTTCGGCAATGCCTCTGCCCGCAGCGAGTACAGCCTGTCCGAGGACCAGGTCCGCAGCTACGAGCAGAACGGCTTCATCGCGCTGCCCGGGCTGATGAAGGACGTGGTCGAGCCGATGCTGGAGGAGGTGCGCCGCCTGGGCCGCGAGATGGGCCACCGCAAGGAGGTGGTCACCGAGCCGGACTCCGACGAGGTCCGCTCCATCTTCGCCGCCCAGAACTTCAGCCCCATGGTGGACCGCATCTCCCGCGACCGCCGGCTGCTGGACGTGGCCCGTCAGTTACTCGACAGCGAGGTCTATGTCCACCAGTCGCGGGTGAACGTGAAGCCGCCGATCAAGGGCAAGTCCTTCCAGTGGCACTCGGACTTCGAGACCTGGCACGTGGAGGACGGCATGCCCCGCTGCCGGGTGCTGACCGGCTGGGTCATGCTGACCGACAACACGCCCTACAACGGCCCGCTGTTCGTCATCCCCGGTTCGCACCGTTGGTACGTGGCGGTGGCCGGCGAGACCCCGGAAAACAACTACGAGCAGTCGCTCAAGAAGCAGGTGGCCGGCGTGCCGAGCCTGGAGAGCATCGAGTGGCTGACCAAACGCTGCGGCGAGATCCAGGGGGTCTATGGCGAGCCCGGCACCGTGGTCTTCCACGAGGGCAACATCATGCACGCCTCGCCGGACAACATCTCGCCCAACCCGCGCACCAATCTGATGTTCGTTTACAACAGCGTGGAGAACACCCCGCATCGTCCCTTCAGCGGGCAGGAGCCGCGGCCGGCGCACTTGGCCAACCGCGACTTCACCCCGCTGGCGCCGGTGGACCCGCCGCGGTAAGAGAGCGTGGCGCGCCCCGAGCGCGCCCGGCCAAGGCGCTGCGCCCCGGGTCGTCAACGGCCCGGGGCTTTTTCATGGCGCCGAGGCGGTCACCGTGCGGCCACCGTCTCCTGGTTCGTGGCCAGCCGTTGCTGTCGGTCCTGGTAGTGCCACAGGCGCGCATACGGCCCATCCCGGGCCAGCAGCTCGTCGTGGCTGCCCCGCTCCACCACCCGGCCGGCCTCCAGCACCAGGATGGTGTCGGCATCGCGGATGGTGGAGAGCCGGTGGGCGATGGCCAGCGTGGTGCGGTCCTCGGCCACCTCCTGCAACGTGGCGAGGATGGCCTGCTCCGAGGCGGAATCCAGCGACGAGGTGGCCTCGTCCAGCACCAACAGCGGCGGGTTCTTGAGCAGCACCCGGGCGATGGCGATGCGCTGCTTCTCACCGCCGGAGACCTTCAACCCGCGCTCGCCCACCACCGTCTCCAGCCCGTTGGGCAGTTGCTCGATGAAGTGGTCCAGGTGGGCCCGGCGCACGGCATCAAGAATCTGCGCCTCCGTGGCCTCGGGATTACCGTAGGCGATGTTGTAGCGGATGGTGTCGTTGAACAGCACGGTGTCCTGCGGCACCACGCCGATGGCCGCGCGCAGGCTCTCCTGGGTGACATCGCGGATGTCCTGGCCGTTCACCCGGATGCGGCCGCTGTCCACATCGTAAAAGCGGAAGAGCAGCCGGGCAATGGTGGACTTGCCCGCACCGCTCGGGCCCACCAGCGCCACCTTGTGCCCCCGCGGCACGGTGAAGCTCACCCCGTGCAGGATGGGCCGTTCCGGCTGGTAGCCGAAGTGCACATCCTCGAAGGCCACCTCGCCCCCGTTGCCCCGCAGCGGCACCGCATCCAGGCGGTCCGCCACCTGCGGCGGCTGGTACAGCAGCCCGAACATCCGCTCGATGTTGATCAGCGACTCGCGCATCTCGCGGTAGACAAAGCCCAGGTTGTTGAGCGGGATGAACAACTGCAGCAGGAAGGCGTTGATCATGGTGAGATCGCCCAGACTCATCCCGCCGTGCATCACCTGCCAGGCCGCCATGCCCATCATGCCGGTCATGGCCAGGGCGATGATGGCCGCCTGCCCGGTGTTGAGCGCGGCCAGCGACAGGCGGTTCTTCACCCGGGCGTTCTCCCAGGCATCCAGGTCGCGGTCGTAGCGCTCGGCCTCGTAGCGCTCGGCGCCGAAGTACTTCACCGTCTCGTAGTTGAGCAGGCTGTCCACCGAGCGGGTGTTGGAGCGGTTGTCCATCTCGTTGGCCTCGCGCACGAAGCGGATGCGCCACTCGGTCACGTACAGCGAGAAGATCACGTAGAACACCACCGCCACCGCGATGGTGAGCACAAAGTGCACCTGGAAGGCGACCATCAAAATGCCCGCCACCAGCAGCACCTCCAGCCCCGTGGGCACGATGTTGAACAGCGCCGAGCGCAGCACGAAGCTCATCCCCCGGGTGCCGCGCTCGATGTCGCGGGCCAGCGCGCCGGTGCGCCGGGCCAGGTGAAAGCCCAGGTCCAGCCGGTGCAGGTGCTGGAAGACCTGCAGCGAGGCCCGGCGCATGGCCCGCTCCGCCACCCGGGCGAAGATGGCGTCACGCAGCTCCTGAAAGGCGGTGGAGGCGAAGCGCAGCAGGCCGTAGGCCAGCACCAGGAAGAAGGGCAGCAGGAAGACCACCTCCGCCCCGCGGGCCTCGTCCAGGTAGTCCACCAGGAACTTCAGCCCCACCGGCACCCCCACCGTGGCCAGCTTGGCCAGCACCAGAAAGGCCAGGGCGGCGATCGCCCGCCCGCGGAACTCCGCCAGGTAGGGCAGCACGCTGGCGACGATCGCCCAGTTAGGCCGCGCGCCGCTGTAGGCGTTACCACTGCTCCCGCGCATGCCCTACCCCACCAGCCAGACCAGCGCGTGCAGCACCACCAGGGCGAACACCCCGGCCAGGATGTCATCGACCATGATGCCCAGCCCGCCGTGCACGTGGCGGTCCAGCCAGCGGATGGGCCAGGGCTTGAGGATGTCGAAGAACCGGAACAGCACGAACCCGGCCACCACCCAGACCAGCCCCAGCGGCACCGCGATCATAGTGATCAGGTAACCGGCGATCTCGTCCCAGACAATGGCCGGGTGATCGTGTACGCCCACGTCGTGGGCGGCGATATCGCAGATCCAGACCCCCGCCACGCAGACCGCCACCACCGCCAGCAGATAGGCCCACAGGGGCAGCGGCGCCAACAGCAGGTAGACCGGGATGGCCGCCACCGTGCCGAAGGTGCCGGGGGCCTTGGGCGCCAGGCCGGAGCCGAAGCCCAGAGCGAGGAAGTGCCAGGGGTTGCGGAGTTGGAAGCGGTCGGTCGGTGCGGTCACTGAGGTTGGGCTCCCGGGTGGTTGTGGTTGGGCACTGGAACGGGCGCGGCAAAGCCAGGGCGCCCCGTGGATTGCGGGTTAGTGTAACGTCGGGTGGGTTGTTTTCCCCAACGTGCCGGGGCTTGCGTGGTCGGCAGACGCCGGTGCCCGTTCAAGCCAGCGGCTCGGGACCGGCAGCGGAAAAGCCGGTCGGCGTGCGCGCATTGTTCGGGACCAGCATCGGGAGGCGTTGCCCTTCCGGAACCTGCTGCATGACCGCCTTGAGGCGCTTCAGCGAGACCTCCCAAGTTCCACAGTTAACGCCGTAACTATCTGATCCTGTTAGGCCCGGAATTCGAAAAATGCCACAACACGGTCAACGAGGGGCCTTCGGAACCTCCACGCCGGCGGCTTCGAAAAGGTCCAGCTGTTCCTGGTTGGGTCGGGTAAGCCCTTCGTAGGCGCGGCTACCCACACGCACCGTGTGCCGCTGGATTTGCCGCAGGCTCCGTAGCAGCTTTTCCGGTGAGCAGGCGCTGCCGGCGGCCTTGAGGCGCCCGCGCAAGACCCGGTAGAGCACCAGCGCGAGGAAGCAAATCAACGCGTGCGCCCGAATGCGCTCCGGCAGCCGGTGGTAGACCGGCGCGATTTCAATCTCGCTCTTGAGTACCCGGAATCCACGCTCGATATCGGCCAGGGAGCGGTAACGCTCTACCACGGCTTCCGCCCCCATGTCGGTGAGGCTGGTAACCAGCAGTAGCTTGCCGTCCAGACGTTCGGCAGCCGCCCAGGCGGGCTCATCGATGGTGTAGCTGAATTGCGGCGAGCCGAGATCGGCCTTGATGATCGCGCTCATGCGCCTCTCCAGCACGGCCTTGTGGAAGCGCTGGTAGGCACTACGGTCTGTGGAACGCCGCCCACGACCGGGCTGGCCAGCATCCTGATTATCGAGTCGCTCGGCGAGTTGGGCACCAAGGGCGTCAAGCTCTTCGATGGTCTGCCGACGCTGCGCGCTCTGCTCGGCGGCCCGTTCGGCATTGTGGGCCACCACCAGGCGTCGGCCCTGCCAGGTGGTTTCGGTCACCACGTCCTGACTAGGCTCGGTGACGGCGGTTTCCAGTTGCGTATGCAGAGACTCCATCACCTCGGTGAAGTCCCCGTAACGCCGGGCGGGTACAGCCAGAATGTAGTCGACCGCCAGCCCCTGCTCGACGCCCAGTGCCTCCAGAGTGTCGATGTTATCGAAGCTGAGCAGGCCGCGGTCGGCGACCGCCACCACGCGGGCGAGCGCGAAACGCTCCAGCAGACGTTCAATCATTGGGGCCAGGGTGCGCGTCTCGGCGACATTCCCCTCGAAGACCTCGTGGGCGATCGGCAGGCCTTCGGCAGTCTGGACCACCCCCAGCGCAAATTGGCGGCCAATACCGGCGGTGTCCTTGCTGAGGCCATGCTGACGGATATCGTCTTCCATCGCATGGGTGCCGTGGATGCGTACCGTGGTGAGATCGTAAAAGATGACGCTGAGATCCTGGTCAAGCAGCGGCCGCAACTGGCCGGCTACCGCACGCTCCACGGCCTCCTTGTGGTCCTCCAACGCATCCATGGCACGCAGGAGTTGCTCGTGGTGCACGGTCGAGGCATCGAGCCCGGGCATGCTGGTGCTCTCGCGCAACCACTCCAGCGTGCCGCGTTTGCTGCTCGGCTCAGCGAGGCGGTTGAAAACCATGGCTCGGATGAGTGCCTCGGCATCGAACTGTCGTCGGGAGGAGCGCAGAGCCCGTTTCAAGGCCCCATCCAGGCCTAACTCCTGCCAGAGCTGATGGAGGGTCCACACATCGCCAAAGGCGCGGGCGGTCTCGAACTGAGGCGCTTCAGGCAATGATTCAGGACGCCCCACCGCCCGTTGGAGTCCCTTGATGAGCGGCTCTAGGTCGGCTGCCTCAAGCTGATCAAGGCGACCCAGGCTGGCTACCACACGCTGTTTAACCTTGCCGTTGGCGTCTCGGTAGCCCTCGACCAACTGCAAATAGCGGCGCGGGCCGGACTTTGTGATGCGCGTGTACATGGCATGACATTATGCCACCCAGAGACCTGCAATCAATAGCCAGTATAGGATTCGCGTGACACAACAGCGGCTTGGCTGGTTCTGGCCGCGCAGATCAATCGCTTCAAGCACTTACGTCCCACAACCCCTTGGGTTTTCGATCTGAAGTGTGGAACTTGGGAGACCTGGTACTGGCCATTACTCGGCCGTGGCTTACGCTCCAGCTCTTTCCAGACGGGTCTGCCGGGGCCATTGTAGACCTCCGAGAACCCGCCCCGCTTATTCAGTTTGAGAACCAGCAGGTGCTCCGGGCCGCTCCGAAGCGCAACGCGTTGGCCTTGGGTTGCCTTGATTTCGACCTTCAGCTCGCCTTTTATGGCATCCACGCCCGGGGAAGAGGCTGTCAGCAGTTCCAAGCCGTAGTGGTGTGCCGCCAGACACTCGCCAAGGCTCCCAACCAGATGACCATCGGGGGTGAAGTGCCTGCCGGGGAACATTGCCTCCAGCTCGCCCACGACGCGGTAAAGTTCTTCTATCAGTTGTGGAAGGCGTTTCTGATCCACCTAGCCCCCTGTGTTGCCCAACGCCAAGCTCAGCGGCGAGTTTACGAATCCGCTGGAGCTACTTGTTGGGCGATCTTCGTAATACACCCGCTCAGCTTATGCTGCCGCGCCTTCAAAAGGCTAAATGTATTCAGAACATCGTTCTCAAAGTGGTCTGGCCAGTTGGTAGATGAAGTCCACGGATACTCACCTCCCTCCTTTTCCCACCGAGCATATCTAAGCCTCCATGAACTTTCGTGCTCAATAAAATCGGAATAGGACTGTGGTATGCCATCATCTTCTATAAGGTGCGCATTCAACTCCAACAAGTCACGAATTCTCTTATTTCTTGGCAAGAACTCGTATTCAACCCAGAACCTCCAAATTTCTTGCTCGTCTTCTGGTATCTCACTGGCTCCATCGAAGACAATATCCCGCCCAAGGACCGCCAAAAGGTCAGACCAAGTTCGTCTACCTTCAAGTATTACAAATGCCAACGGACCGTAAAGCTTTTCCAGTTGCTCTTTTGTGAAATTCAAATTTTCTTGAACTTCGACACGTATTGCTTCTCTGCGTGAGTTCAATATGTGGTTTATTAACCAACCGAGGGCCGTGATTGATCCGGCTATAAGTGCGACAGCGATATTAATGTCCATGCTCTTCTAAGCCCAACGCCTGCGTAATGGGCTGGTTTGGAGCGCTAGCGGAAAACCAGTCCCGTTAACGCATTGGTTATAGGTGTCAGATTTTGAATAAGGTTGTGACATCAATTCCGTCTACCTCGTCCTCACCAAGCTGAAGATCTAGCGCGTGAATAACCCTGCCAGCCATCTCATCTTTGTAGTTTTTATCACCGGTGTGGTTAAGCCTTCGGTTAATCGCGCCTGCGATGAGATCGGCAAGCTGCACCATAGGGCTTTTTCGAGAAGAAACCGATTCCAGCGTGCCCATCGCCATCTCATCACCAAACCTGTCTTCAAAATGAGAATTAACCCTACGTTTCACCTCAGCGAGAGTAATTGCATCTAAAGACTGCTCTTCGTCCAAAGTAACGTTGATAGTCTGAGGCGGGCTAATGCGATGATGTTCGACCTCGTGCTCTACGCCATTTATGAGCATATGCTCGTGCAGCTTCTCGACAACAGCTTCAATCTTTCGCTTTGTGCGACTGCGCTCTACTGCTATAGCCTTAAAGCTTAAAAATTCACGATTCGCCTGAATTATGTTCAGATATTCAGCGAGCGTGTCACTGTCTCTTTTGCCAAACTTTGTGAAGTGGATTTCTCTGTTGGCCCATAGGGATGAGCTTTGCCAGTCTAAGATGCTCTTGCTTATTGTATAAACCGCTCTTCCGGTAAGAACCCAGACTGAGGCCACAACGACATAGTTTTGGTTCTTACCTGTTTCGTCGGCAAAGACAGTG
Organism: Alkalilimnicola ehrlichii MLHE-1; assembly: GCF_000014785.1. NCBI lineage: Bacteria > Pseudomonadati > Pseudomonadota > Gammaproteobacteria > Chromatiales > Ectothiorhodospiraceae > Alkalilimnicola > Alkalilimnicola ehrlichii. The sequence continues at coordinate 431,759 of NC_008340.1, read as the reverse complement.
ACAACCTTCCGAGGGCTGGCGTCTTTCAGAACCTCATCCTGCATTTCCTCTTCACGCTTCTTGCGGAATTTTTTTACGGGTGAGTCAGAGGTGAATAGGCCATATTCATTCTGAATTTTCGCTCTCGCGCGCACTATGTAGTGCAACCTTTCCAATTTAAAAAGGTCCTTGGGGAGAATGCCCGATTCGTTATAAATATCAGGCTGAAAAGTTTCCCAGTATTTTATTGATAGAGTAATGTCGCTGTTGCGAGCCTGCGGGTACAAATTCAGGATATAGGCGACTTTCGTCTTCAGCGTGGAGAAATCGCCTCCGGCCAACGATGCCAAAAGCTCCTTCTTTTCTTTTTCTAGCTTCGCCAGCTTTTCTTCCCGCTCAGCCTGTTCTTCCTCGCTGAGCAGATCGATTTCTTCTTCGTTCTCTTCTTCCCTCATGCCTACATCCCTATTTGACTACGATGACCTATAACGCTTGACTTTGCGGCGTGCTGGAGCGAAGCGTAGGCACGTCCGCCAACAGCCACTTGTTAGCACTTTTTCAGACTCTTTGGCAAAAATGCGTCAATTTCCTCATCGGAAAAAGTCATATCTTCAAGGTTCTTCAGGGCTTCTTGTGCTTTTTTATATGCTTTAAAATTAGTGCTGGGCGCACCTGAATAAAGAGCATGCAACTCGGTTAATAAGTCATCTCTCTTTTCTCGCAATTCATCTTCACTGCTTGAATTGGAACGCAAGTCGGTCAGAAGGGAGAGATACTGCTCGCGAATCAGCCAGAGGTCAGCAGCAGCTTGACGATGCTTCTGCGCCAATTGACCGAGGTCGTAATCTTTTGTGTACCCATTCAGAACAAGTAATGCAACCGACACTAAGCCGCCAGCAATCGCCCCAACTTCCCCAGTTCCAAAAATTATCGAAACGAAACCGGCTGTACTAAGCGCAGACAATATAATTTGTGCAATCTTTATACTTGAAAGCCGACTCAGAAGAATATCGGCGCATTTCTCATGTGTTTTATGCGAATAAACGACCCGGCCATAGCACTCCCGAATCTGCTCTTCGAGGTATGCCAGTCCTTTATTGCTAGTTTGGGAATTTGGTTCCAAAAATTTCTCTCCAGCTCTGTTTGGCTGACCATTCACGTTTAGGGTCTGCTGACTCGTGCTTACATGCCTCTATTGCGATATTGCAACAACGTCTTGCTTTCCATTGGAACAAATCTTTGCCATAAACGTACTGACCACTACCGGGGGCTTTCCAGTATTCCTTTGTTTTATCCTGATTTGCCATAAAATTAAAAAAGTCGCGACACATCCAATCATAGTACACAAATGATTTATCTCTATACTCCCAATTTTCAATAAACTGGTAGGCCAACGTGTCTATCAGCAAGCCTCCTATCGGAACATCCCATTTTCTTTTCCAAATACGCATCATCCTACAAAGCCAAATCAGGTTTTTGTTACACTGGTTGTTCCTCGTCCTGATTGCTTCAATTTCTGGTTTTGGATTGGTGGTACGCCAACGGCCGCCATTATTTGCATCAGGATAGGTGAAGCTATCATCTTTATTAACAAATGCAGGAACAACCTCGTAAGTGAGACCATCATCAAATGGAACCAGAATTACTTGACCGTCACCACGAATCTTGGTGGTGGCATAGGTTCGTTCTATGGAGCGCTTTACTTCCTGGAGCAATGCAGACTGGCCGTTTCCATTATAATTGTTGTATCGTTCGTAGACGCTATATGGCAAACGAAACAACATATCAAGGTCACTAAAGCCCCCCACGGCGGTGTTTCTACCATAGGATCCGACATAAAGACTGTGCGAAGTGTCAGAAACTGTATCCCAAAAATCAGTATTCAGTCTTCTTGTAATAGCTTTATATCGTCTTGATATTGAGTCCTTATTACTGACCTTGATATTCCCACAGAATGTGCTGAACCAATCTCCTACGGCCATCTTTGCTCCTTCTTGCTAACGCCAGTGGTAACGGGCACCAACGGAGCGCAGCGTAGTTGGCGTCCCGTTGACCACCTTGTTAGCACTAGATTTTGTCGACCTCAGCAATGGCCTTCTCGACCTTGCCATCAATTTGTTTGAGAACTATTGGGGTTGAATAGCCCAGGACCAATGCTAGCAACCAAACTCTGCCAACTGCACTGCTTGTTGGCTGTATAGCCCCAAGGAAAAGTAGAGCCAAGCCCAAACCAATTCCTGCCCCGGCCAGTAACATCCCAACTACCCAGTAGCTTCGTTGTCTTTTATTTTCGGAGGTTTGTTTTGGTTTTCTATCTTCTTCGTCTGGACTAAGGGTTTCATATACCGGGGGTTTCACTAGATCTAACTCAGAAGTCCACCCCCTAACCAAACTGGCCGCTCCGGCGATAACCGGACAAGTCCAAAGTAACGCAACGTCCTGGCAAGTCATATTGAAGGTTTCTACGAGGCCAGACACTTACACTCTCCCTGAAAATCTGAGTATTGCTAACGTTTGAGCTAAGCGGCGGCTTTGGAGCGCAGCGGAAAAGCCGTCCGGCGGAGGCCCGCCAGGGCCGTAGCGAACTTGAGCGACTTGTTAGGCGATCCGAAGCTGCTAAGGATCGGCGGAAACACCAAGCTCACTCTACTGGTGTTCTTTGTAGAACCTGACAGGCGGCAAAGAGTCCGAACCCTCGGGCAGTATCTCCGAAGCCAAGTCGATGCACCACCCCCTCTCAGAACCCCAATTTCTCAGAGAGACATCATCAATCATTGGATGTTCAAAGGTGCGAGGATGCGGATTCGAGGAAGGGAAAGCCTTAGCGATCTGACCATAAGGAATCACCAAATCGGTCTTGTCGGTTGCCTTAAGCTCCGCTTCGAGCGCATCTCTCCATTGGCTGGACTCACAATCACTCATTGTTGAAACTCCTTACTTCATTCGCCTAACAGGTAGTAGACGGAATGTTTCCGGTTTTAAACACGGACGGAGGCCACCTTTCCACGCACGGACCTAGCGTGCCACAGACCGCTGTGTGCCGGTAATTTCTCCATCCACCCAGCAAGTTGGCTTTGCGCAGCAGGCTTCCCCAAGCGGCCGGACCCTGCACGATAGAGGGAACGCGTCCGCCCATCTCCGGTTGCGTACCCCTAGGTCTCACGCTAGTGTATATAAATACAGCACTCAGGGAGGAGCCGCCATGGCTAGACGATCGCCGTTTCTCGATCAGGTACGTGATGCCATCCGGGTTCGGCACTATAGCATCCGCACTGAACAAGCCTATCTGACATGGATTCGCCGCTATATCCTGTTTCACGGAAAGCGCCATCCGGGGGAGATGGGCGCGGCACAGGTGAGGGCGTTTCTCACCGACCTGGCCGTCGAGCGGCATGTCGCCCCAGCGACGCAGAATCAGGCACTGAACGCGCTGGTCTTTCTGTATTCGAAGGTCCTTGAGCAACCACTCGGGGAGATTGGCGGCACAGTACGAGCGAAACGGCGGGAACGGCTCCCGGTTGTACTGAGTCGCGACGAGGTCTCCCGGCTGCTTGCAAATCTCTCCGGGGCGTACTGGTTGATCGCCTGCCTGCAGTACGGCTCGGGACTTCGGCTTCTGGAGAGTGTTCGACTGAGAGTGAAAGATGTCGATTTCAGGCACCGGGCCGTCTTCGTTCGTCGGGGAAAGGGTGGCAAGGATCGGGTCGTCACACTGGCCGACGAGTTGATCACGCCCCTGCAGCGTCAGGTCGCTGAGCTGGAGAAAAAGCTCGCCGAAAAGGACGCCCTGTTGGCCACCAAGGAAGCCCACTGGGCTGCCCGCGAGTGCTCCATGTTCGAGCAGATCCGGCTGCTGCTCGACAGCCGTTTCGGCCCCTCCACCGAACGCTACCACGTCGATCAGCAGCAACTGCAGTTCGACGAGGCCGAGCAGTATGCCGATGCACCGGTCACCGAACCGGAGGCAGAGGCCGCTCAAGCCGGCGAGACGGCCCCGAGCGTGCCGGCCAAGCGCCGGAACCGTGGCGGCCGCGTGCGGCTGCCCGCGGAACTGCCGCGGGTCGAGGTGGTGCACGATATCCCCGAGGCACAGCGCTACTGCCCGCATGACGGCAGCGAGCTGACCTGCATCGGCGAAGAGGTCACCGAGCAACTGGATGTCATCCCCGCCCGGGTGCAGGTCCGCCGCCACATCCGCCGCAAGTACGCCTGCAGATGCTGCGAAGAAGGCGTGCACACCGCAAGCATGCCGCCCCAACCGCTGCCCCGGAGCATGGCCAGCCCCGGATTGCTGGCCTACATCGCCACCGCCAAGTACGAATACGGGCTGCCGCTCTACCGCCAGGCCAAGGGCTTCGAGCGCAAGGGCATCCCGCTGCCGCGTAACACCCTGGCGCGCTGGATGGTGGGCGTCGGCGAGCTGCTCACCCCGCTGGGGCAGGCCCTGCAGGACCATCTACTGGCCCAGCCGCTCATCCACATGGATGAGACCACGGTCCAGGTGAACACCGAGCCGGGGCGAACGGCCTCCAGCACCTCCTACATGTGGGTCCAGCGCGGTGGTCCGCCCGGTGAGCAGGTGGTGCGCTACGACTACGACACCAGCCGCTCCGGCCGGGTCCCCCAGCGCCTGCTCGGCGACTATGCCGGCGTGCTGGTTACCGACGGCTACGAGGGCTATGCCCAGGTGGTGCGGGAGAATGGCATCACCCATGCCGGCTGCTGGGCGCATGCCCGGCGGAAGTTTGTCGAGGCCCAGAAGGTCCAGCCCAAGGGCAAGACCGGCAAGGCCGACTGGGCGCTGAGTCTGATCGGCAAGCTCTACCGCGTCGAACGCGAAGGCAAAACCCTGGACCCGGAGGATCGTCTGGTACTGCGTCAGCAGCAGAGCCGGCCGCTGATCGATAAACTCCAGCGCTGGCTGGAGAAGTCCATCACCCAGGTGCCGCCGAAGACCGCCATCGGCAAGGCCCTACGCTACCTCCAGACCCAGTGGCCCCGGCTGACCCGCTTTCTCGATGATGGGCGCATCCCGCTGGATAACAATCCGGCGGAGAACGCCATCCGGCCTTTCGTAGTGGGCCGAAAAAACTGGCTATTCAGTCACACCACCCAGGGCGCGGCGGCCAGCGCGATGATCTACAGCGTGATAGAGACGGCCAAGGCCAACGGGCTGGAGCCCTACGAGTACTTGGAAGATGTCCTCACCCGCCTGCCGGCTGCGGACACCGACCAGGCGATTCAAGCCCTGCTGCCCTGGAACTGGGGGAAGACCATACAGGCCTGAGACCGAGCTCGGTAAGTGGGCGGGGTGGACCGCTTACCCTTATCGAAGGCCCTACGTGGGATCGATGGTGGTCAGCCGGAGCCTCAGCCGGACCAGGCCGGTGCCTTTCAGTGGTGGCGACGGGCGCGTATGGCTGGGGGAACAGGCCCCGGTGGTCCAGCAGGCGTGGGCGACGCCCATCGGCACGGTGCTGGTCATCGGCCTGCTGCTCGGTGCGGCCGGCCTACTTTGCGGTGTTAGCGCATCACCATCTGAGGCGGTTTTTTTCGGCCCACCACGAAGGGCCGGATGGCGGTCTTCGGCGGCACCTGGGTGATGGACTTCTCTAGCCAGCGCTGGAGTTTGTCGATCAGCGGCCGGCGCAGCGCCAGGCAGCCGTCGGCATCGAGGGGCTTGCCCTCGCGTTCGATGCGGTAGAGCTTGCCGATCAGGCTCAGCGCCCAGTCGGCCTTGCCGGTCTTGCCTTTGGGGGTGTCACTTCCATATCGGAAAGGCGCGGCGTTACGTGGCGAGGTGGCGCACTTGGGGGCATTCATGGTTTCGGCCTACATTGCCGCTCGTGCACTTCTCCAGGCGGTCGGGGCGGCAGCGGGGCTGGTACTTGGTTTACACCAAACCTAGCGCGCTCTTCTGTGCGAATCCACTAAGGGCGTTGGTGGGTTGGCCACGGTCCTGATGCATGCGCTGGCCGCGCGACCGCGATGCAAGACGCACGACTGCCGTGGTGTGCCAACAGGGTAAATTCCTCCAACGCCAACCCGGCCGCCCGAATCTCCGCCCTGAATTCGTCCTCGTAGGTCACTCGGCCGAAGTCGATGGTGGTGACCCGCTTCAGCATCGGCTTAAGGGTTTCCATCCACCGGCTGGGCCGCTTCTGGATGGTCTGGGTGAAGTAGATGCGCCCGTCCGGTTTCAGCAGCGAGGCGCAGTGGCGCAGCGCCTGCTCGGGCTCCGGTAGCAGCATAAAACTGCCGGAGAAGTAGACCGCGTCGTAGGGGCCGCCCTGGTGGTCGTAGACGGACTCCAGTTGCACGCCGACGCGATCGGCCAGGGCGGAATCGCGAATCCGGCTGCGGGCGCGGTCCACGTAGTCGGTGTCGATGTCGATGCCGGTGATGCGCAGCCGTTTTTGCACGACCCGGTCCGCGTTTGCCAGCAGCGCACCGGCGGTGCCGATACCTACATCCAGCAGGGTCGCGTCTTCAGGCAGGCGATCAAGCACCTCGGCATACCACCGGGAGGTGAGCCTGAGGATGAGGGTGTCGTATATGAGGCTTCGAATCATGCCGTCCGATTGGCTTGGGGCCGGCCACCCCGGCCGGCTAGTTGAAGTGCTGATACCCCTGGCGGGTCAGGACCTGCGCCTTTCCGTCCCCTTGCAGGGTAATCGCCGAATCCTCGGTGATCCAGCCAATGCAGGTGCATCCAGCCGGCACATGTTGCAGGGCCGTTTGGAATGCCGCCTCGTTCTCGGGGGCCACCGCAAACAGCAACTCGTAGTCGTCGCCCCCGGACAGGGCCGCCCGCCCCGGTAAAGAGTCTTCGCAGTGCGCGCGGTACGCGGGCGAGAGCGGCAGGCTGTCGGCCTGCAGCACGGCCCCCAGCCCTTCGCCACCTTCCAACAGGTGCCCCAGGTCCGCGAGCAGGCCGTCGGAGATATCGATGGCGGCCCGAGCCAGGCCCGCCGCCGCGCGGCCTGCGGCCATCCGGGGGGTGGGGCGGTGCAGCCGGTCGATCAGAAAGCCGGCCGGGTCATCTCCGCCGGCAGACCGCACGCCCCGCTGCCACAGGGCCAGCCCCTGGGCGGCATCACCCAGGGTGCCGGTCACGTAGAGCCGGTCGCCGGCGCGGGCGCCGGTCCGGCGCAATGCCTGCGCGGGCGCCACCTCGCCCATGGCCTGGACCGTGATGGTGAGGGGCCCGCGGGTGGTGTCGCCGCCGACCAGGGCCACGTCCTGCTCGGCGGCCAGGCGGTGCAGGCCGCTGGAGAAGGCCGCCAGCCAGGCCTCGTCGATCTCCGGGAGGGTGAGCGCCAACTGGAACCAGCGGGGGCGGGCGCCCATGGCGGCCAGGTCGCTGAGGTTCACCGCCAGGGCCTTGTGGCCGACGGCGTCCGGCGGGGCGTCTTCGGGGAAGTGCACGCCGGCCACCAGGGTGTCCACGCAGGTGACCAGCAGTTGGCCCGGGGCGGGCTGCAGCAGGGCGGCGTCGTCACCCACCCCCAACACCACGCCCTCGCCCCTGGCGTCGGGCTGGAAGTAGCTGCGGATGAGTTGAAATTCGTCCATCCGCCGGGCCTCACTCCTCGGGGCGGAAGTGGCGCGGGTACAGCACCTGGACCGCTTCGCCAGCCTCGCGCCGATAGCCGTCGCACTCGATCTGGCGGCGGTGGATGGGGGTGCGCTCGGCGGCGGGTGGGAGGGGCATGGTCAGCGCCCCCGGCGTTTGCGGTCGGCCTCGATCTCGGTGGCGCGCAGGGGCAGGCCGCGGGCGAGCTTGTCCAGTACGCCGTTGATGTAGCGGTGGCTCTGCTCGGCGCCGAAGCGCTTGGCCAGGTTGACCGCCTCGTTGATGATCACCCGCCAGGGGGTGTCCATGCGCTCGGACAGTTCCCAGGCACCCAGGCGCAGCAGCGCCTTCTCCAGCGGGTCGAGGGTGCGCAGCGGGCGGTCGAGCAGCGGCTCCAGCGCCTGGTCCAGGTCGTTGAGCCGGGCGGGCACGCCGTGGAGCAGGGCCCGGAAATAGGGCCGGTCCAGGCCGTCGTGGGGATAGCGCGGGTAGTGCTCGTCGTCGCCCGCCTCCACCGGCGGCTCCTCCGGGTCGATCTCCAGGTGCTGGGCCTCGATGGCGCCCAGGTCCTGGCCGGTCATCTGCCACTGATAGAGGGCCAGCAGGGCCAGTTCACGGGCCCGGGCGCGGGCGCGGCGGCCCTGGCCGGGGGTGTTGGGGGACTCCGATGTGCTCATTCCGCCAGCTTCTTCATCAGCGAGACCATCTCCAGCGCCGACAGGGCGGCCTCGGCCCCCTTGTTGCCGGCCTTGGTGCCGGAGCGCTCGATGGCCTGTTCGATGGTGTCCACGGTCAGCACGCCGAAGGCGATGGGCAGGCCGGTGTCCATCATGGTGGCGGCCACGCCCTTGGTGCACTCCGAGGCCACGTACTCAAAGTGGGGGGTGCCGCCGCGGATCACCGCGCCGAGGGCGATGACGGCGCTGTAGCGGCCGGCCTCGGCGGTCTGTTGCACCGCCAGCGGCAGCTCAAACGACCCGGGCACGCGGATCAGGTCGATGTGGTCGTCGGGCACGCCGTGGCGGCGCAGGGCGTCGGCCGCCCCTTCCACCAGGTGGCCGACCACGAAGTCGTTGAACCGCGCCGCCACGATGGCGAAGCGGGCCGATCCGGGATTCTGAAAGTCGCCTTCGATGATATTCATGGGCCGTTCCGTCTATTCAGGCTCTACGTATTCCACCACTTCCATGCCGAAGCCGGAAATGGCGTGCATACGCTTGGGGGCGGACAGTACGCGCATACGGCGCACGCCCACGTCGGTGAGGATCTGCGCGCCCAGGCCGTAGGTGCGCAGATCACTGCTGGAGCGCGCCTCCTCGCTCTCGTCGGCCTGACTGGCCTGCACCTGGTAGGCGCGCATGCGCTTGAGGATGTCGTCGCTGTCGTCGCGCCGGCGCAGCACCACCACCACGCCCTCCCCGGCCTCGGCCACCTGGCGCATGGCGGCGCGCAGCGGCCAACCGCAGTGCGGCCCATCGCTGGCGAAGACGTCGGAGAGGGTGTTCTGGACGTGCACCCGGACCAGGGTGGGGGTGTCCGGCTGGGGCCGGCCCTTGACCAGGGCGAAGTGCAGGGCATTGTCCACGTTGTCCTGGTAGGCGTAGAGGTGGAAGATGCCGTGCTCGGTGGGCAGGTCGCATTCGCCCACCCGTTCCACCGAGCGCTCGTTGCGGACGCGGTAGGCGATCAGGTCGGCGACCGTGCCGATCTTCAGGTTGTGCTCGCGGGCGAAGGCCATCAGGTCGTCGCGCCGGGCCATGGTGCCGTCCTCTTTGAGGATCTCGACGATCACCGCCGAGGGCTCGAAACCGGCCAGGCGGGCCAGGTCGCAGCCGGCCTCGGTGTGCCCGGCGCGGGTGAGCACGCCGCCGGGCTGGGCCATGAGCGGGAAGATGTGCCCCGGTTGGACCAGGTCCTCGGGCTTTGCGTGCGGCGCCACCGCGGCCTGCACGGTGCGCGCCCGGTCCGCGGCGGAGATGCCGGTGGTCACGCCGGTGGCGGCCTCGATGGAGACGGTGAAGTTGGTGGACTGGGCCTGCTCGGTGTCCTGGACCATGAGCGGCAGCCGGAGCTGCTCGCAGCGCTCGCGGGTGAGGGTCAGGCAGATGAGACCGCGGCCGTAGCGGGCCATGAAGTTGATGTCGTCGGGCCGGACCATGCTGGCCGCCATGACCAGGTCGCCCTCGTTCTCCCGGTCCTCGTCGTCCAGGATGACCGCCATGCGCCCTTCGCGCAGGTCCTCGATGATCTCGTCGATGCTGTTGAACGCCATTCACTTGCTCCCCGGCACCCGGCCAAAGCCGTGCGCCTCCAGGAATTCTCGGGTCACGCCCTGACCACCCGTGCCGCCGGCCGTCAGCAGGCGCTCCAGGTAGCGGGCGATGATATCCACCTCGAGGTTCACCCGGCTGCCCGGGCGCAATTGCCCCAGACGGGTGACCTCCAGGGTGTGGGGCACCAGGTTGACCTCAAACTCGGCGCCGTCCACCCCGTTCACCGTGAGGCTTACACCGTCCACGGTGATCGAGCCCTTGGCGGCGATGTAGCGGGCCAGCCCCTCGGGGGCGCGGAAGCGCCAGACCTCGCTGCGCCCGGCGGGGCGGCGCGAGACCACCTCGCCCAGGCCGTCCACGTGGCCGCTGACCAGATGGCCGCCCAGCGGGGTCTGCAGGGTGAGGGCCAGCTCCAGGTTGAGCGCATCGCCCTCGCCCAGGTCACCCAGGCTGGTGAGCCGCAGGGTCTCCACCGAGACATCGGCGGCGAAGGCATCGGCCGTCAGCTCCACGGCGGTGAGACAGACGCCGTTGACGGCGATGCTGTCGCCCAGCCGCACGCCGGTCAGGTCCAAATCGCCGGCGGCGATCCACAACCGCATGTCCTCGCCCCGGGGGTCCCGGCGCTGGATACGGCCCACTGCTTGTACGATCCCGGTGAACACGACACCCCTCCCACAACAACCCGCGAGTCTATCAGGTCCCGCTCCCCAGCCGCAGCGTCAACCGCAGATCCGGCCCCACCAAGCGGCAGTCCTGCACCCGGAGGGGCTGGCGCTGGCTCATCGTCTCCAGCCCCGGCCAGTGCAGCAGCGGCCGCGCCGCGTCGCCCATCAGGTGGGGCGCCAGGTAGAGCAGCCATTCATCCACCAGACCGGCGCGGCTCAAGGCCCCGCCCAGGGTCGGCCCGGCCTCCACCAGCACCTCATTGCACCCCTGACCGCCCAGCCAGTCCAGGGCCGCGCCCAGGTCCAGGCGCCCGTCCGCCAGCGGCAGCGCCACGCAGTGGGCGCCGGCGTCGGTCAGCCGCCGGATCTGTCCGGCGGCCACGTCCGGGCCGTGGAACAGGGTCGCGCCCTCGCCGCGGAGCAGGACCGCGTCCGCGGGGGTCCGCAGGTCGCGGTCGAGCACGCAGCGGCGCGGCTGGCGCGGCGCCTCGATGCCGGCATCGCGGACATCCAGGCGCGGGTCGTCCGCCAGCACGGTGCCGATGCCGGTGAGCATGGCGTCGCTGCGCGCCCGCCAGCGGTGGACGTCGGCCCGGGCCTGGGGCGAGGTGATCCAGCGGCTCTCGCCGGAGGCCATGGCGGTCCGCCCGTCGAGACTGGCCGCCGATTTCAGCCGCAGCCAGGGCCGCCCGGTGCGCATCCGCTGGGTGAAGCCGGGGTTCAGCGCCGCCGCCTGCTCGGCCATCAAGCCGGTGGCCACCTCCAGCCCGGCGGCGCGCAAGCGGCGCAGCCCGCGGCCGGCCACCTGCGGGTTGGGGTCGGTCATGGCCGCCACCACCCGGACCACGCCGGCCGCCAGCAGGGCCTCGCTGCAGGGCGGGGTGCGGCCGTGGTGGCTGCACGGCTCCAGGGTGACGTAGGCGGTGGCGCCGCTGGCCTGCTCGCCGGCCCGGTGCAGGGCCATGGCCTCCGCGTGGGGCTCGCCCGCCCGCTCATGCCAGCCCTCGCCGACGATAAGCCCGTCGCGCACCAGCACGCAGCCGACGGCGGGGTTGGGATGGGGCGGCTGCTGCGGGCGGCGGGCCAGGCGCAGGGCCCGGCCCATGAAGAGGTTGTCGGCGGGGGAGAAACCGGACATGGCGGGCGCGCTACCGCTTCTCCAGCCCTTCGATGACCTCCCGGAAGGCGGACACGTCCTCGAAGCTGCGGTAGACGGAGGCGAAACGCACGTAGGCCACCTGGTCGAGCTCGCGCAGCTCCTCCATGACCCACTCGCCGAGCTGCGAGGCCGACACCTCGCGCTCGCCGGTGGCGCGCAGGCGCTGACGGATGCGGAACAGCGCCGCCTCCACCGCCTCGGTGGCCACCGGCCGCTTTTCCAGCGCCCGCAGCATGCCCTGGCGCAGCTTGCCCTCGTCCCAGGGCTCGCGGGTGCCATCCCGCTTGACGATGCGCGGCAGCGCCAGCTCGGCGGTCTCGTAGGTGGTGAAGCGCTCGCCGCAGCGGTTGCACTCGCGGCGGCGGCGCACCTGCTCGCCCTCACTGGCCAGGCGGGAGTCGATCACCCGGGTGTCCTCGAACTGGCAGTAAGGGCAACGCATCACGTAAAGGCCTCAGCCCTGTTGGTAGACCGGCAGGCGGCGGCAGACCTGGGTGACCTGCTCGCGCACCCGCGCAATCACGTCCTCGTTCTCGATGTCATCCAGCACGTCGGCCATCCAACCAGCCAGCTCGCGGCACTCCTCTTCCTTGAAGCCGCGGGTGGTGATCGCCGGGGTGCCAATGCGCAGGCCGGAGGTGACAAAGGGCGACTGCGGATCGTTGGGCACGGTGTTCTTGTTGACCGTGATGTGCGCCTTGCCCAGGGCGGCGTCGGCGGCCTTGCCGGTCAGCCCCTTGTCCACCAGGTCGATCAGGAACAGGTGATTGTCGGTGCCGCCCGAGACCACCTTGTAGCCGCGCTCGATCAGCCCCTGGGCCATCGCCCGGGCGTTTGCGACCACCTGCTGCTGATAGGCCTTGAACTCCGGCTCCAGGGCCTCTTTGAAGGCCACGGCCTTGCCGGCGATGGCGTGCATCAGCGGCCCGCCCTGGGTGCCGGGGAAGACCAGCGAGTTGAGCTTTTTCTCCACCTCGGCGTTGGCCCGGGCCAGGATCAGGCCACCGCGCGGGCCGCGCAGGGTCTTGTGGGTGGTGGTGGTGGTGACATCGGCGATCTGCACCGGGCTCGGGTAGACACCGGCGGCGACCAGGCCCGCCACGTGGGCCATATCCACCAGCAGGTAGGCGCCCACCGAATCGGCGATGTCGCGCAGGCGCTGCCAGTCCACCACCCGGGAGTAGGCGGAGAAGCCGCCGATAATCATCTTCGGCTGGTGCTCCTTGGCCAGGCGCTCGAGCTGGGCGTAGTCCAGCTCGCCGGTGTCGGGGCAGACGCCGTACTGCACGGCGTTGAACAGCCGCCCGGAGAAGTTCACCTTGGCGCCGTGGGTCAGGTGCCCGCCGTGGTCCAGGCTCATGCCCAGGATGGTGTCGCCGGGCTGGAGCAGCGCCAGATAGACGGCCGCGTTGGCCTGGGAGCCGGAGTGCGGCTGCACATTGGCGTAGTCGGCGCCAAAGAGCTGCTTGGCCCGCTCGATGGCCAGGCGCTCGGCCTCGTCCACATGCTCGCAGCCCCCGTAATAGCGCTTGCCCGGGTAGCCCTCGGCATACTTGTTGGTGAGTACGCTGCCCTGGGCCTCGAGCACCCGGGGGCTGGCGTAGTTCTCGGAGGCGATCAGCTCGATGTGATCCTCCTGCCGACGGCGCTCGGCCTCCATGGCCTCGGAGAGTTCCGGGTCAAAGCTGGCGATGGTCATATCACGGGAGAACATTGAGGCTCCTGCACTGCACGAGACTGACGTGGTTGTCGGGTAGGCTTGGGACGGACGGGCTCCGGCCTCGCCCAGGATAGACCCGCCATGATAACCGATGCGGTGGATCGATGCATCGCCTCCCCGCCCTTTCCGGCCTGCCGCTGGAGTGGCGCAGCCAGGCACGATAGTATAAAAGGACTAGAGATGGGCCGACTGCGCCGCCGGGTGCCTGTGGCTCCGGGCGGCGACCCCCCGGTGTGGTCCGCCGCCCCCTTCAGGCTGAGGCTGATATGCAGAGCGCGAAATCGGGCGACCCGAACCCCACGCATCAGCAGGAGATAAACCGGCTCCGGCGCGAGCTGCAGGAGGCGCGCGCCCGGCTGGCGGAGGACGCCGCCTATTACCGGGCCGAGCTCGAGGCCAGCCGCCAGCGTATCGAGAACCGCCACCTGCGCTCACAGGCCAGCGAGGTGGCCAAGCGCCGGCGCGCCGAGGAGAGCCTGGCCCATCTGCGTGGCGAGCTGAAACGCACCAAGGCGGAACTCACCCAGCTGCGGGAGCAGCATGAGGAACTCACCCAGAAGCTGCTGGATCAGGAGGAGGCCCTGCAGGGCCGGGCCGGCGTCGACCCCGAGCGGGTGCACGAGGCCAGCCGCGCCGCCTGGGCCAACACGGAGCAGGAGCTGCACCGGATCCGCACGGAGAACGAGCGCCTGCGCAAGGCGCTGAGCCGGGAGCGCACCCTGCGGCGCCAGCTCGAGGCCACCCTCAGCCGCATCCACGCGGCGGGGCGACACCAGCGGCGCGAGCCCCTGCGCGGCGCCCCACAACCGGCCGGCTCCATCGGCACCAGCCGGGCGGGCCGCGGACAATACCAGGAGCTTTCGGCCCGGGGCATCCAGAGCGTCTATCAGGCCTACCTTCGCCCCACCGGGGCGCAGGAGGAGTATCGCCGGCCTTCCGACCCCGGCGGCTTCAGCGAGCAGATGCCGCGGCTACGCCGCGCCCAGGACGAGAGCATCTGGCAGCAGCAGCGGGTGCCGCTGCCGGTGGACGATATCGACGAAAGCTTCCTGGAACTGCCCTCCGACCGCTCCATCCAGGCCACGGACGAAGACACCGAGTCGGATCCCAAGGCATAATCCCGGTGGGCACCCGCTGCCGCCGCCCCCACTGGTGCGGCGGCGGGCACTCTCTGAACCCCGGACCTCACGGAGCTTATGCAAGCCTACCTGGACCTCATGGCGCACGTGCGCCACCACGGCACCCCCAAGAGCGATCGCACCGGTACCGGCACCCTGTCGGTGTTTGGCCATCAGATGCGCTTCGATCTCAGCCGCGGCTTCCCGGTGGTCACCACCAAGAAGTTGCACCTGCGCTCGATCATCCACGAGCTGCTCTGGTTTCTCAGCGGCGATAGCAACATCGCCTACCTCAAGGCCAATGGCGTCAGCATCTGGGACGAGTGGGCGGATGAGAACGGCGACCTGGGGCCGATCTACGGGGTGCAGTGGCGCTCCTGGCCCACCCCCGATGGCCGGCGGGTGGATCAGCTGGCCCAGGTGCTGCGGGACCTGCGCGAGCACCCGGACTCCCGGCGCCACCTGGTCTCGGCCTGGAATGTGGGTGAACTGCCCAATATGGCGCTGCCCCCCTGCCATACCCTGTTCCAGTTCTATGTCGCCGAGGGCCGGCTCTCCTGTCAGCTCTACCAGCGCAGCGCGGACATCTTCCTGGGGCTGCCCTTCAACATCGCCAGCTACGCCCTGCTGACCCATATGGTGGCCCAGGTCTGCGACCTGAAACCGGGGGAGTTCATCTGGACCGGCGGCGACTGCCACCTCTACACCAACCACCTGGAACAGGCGGACCGGCAGCTGCAGCGCGAGCCGCTGCCCCTGCCGCGATTGCGCCTGAACCCGGAGGTCCGGGACCTGTTCGCCTTCCGTTACGAGGACATCGCCCTGGAGGGTTATCAGCACCACCCGCCGATCAAGGCGCCGGTGGCGGTCTGAAGCGCTGGCCGGTTACCGGGCCTCGCGGGCCCGCAGGTGGTCGCGGGCCAGGTAGAGGGCGGCGAGGCTGCGCGCTTCGCTGAAGTCCTCCTGGGCCAGTAAGCCCTCCAGGTCGTCCAGCGCCCAGGGCACCACCTGGATAGGCTCCGGTTCGTCGCCGGGCAGACGGGAGGGGTAGAGATCCTGCGCCAGGATCACCTCGGTGCGGTGGGCGAGGTAGCCGGGCGCCAGGCTCAGCGAGCGCAGCCACTCGAGCCGCCGGGCGGCCACGCCCACCTCCTCCTGCAGTTCACGGTTGGCGGCATCCAGCAGCGGCTCGTCCTTCTCCACCCGCCCCTTGGGCAGGCCCAGCTCGTAACGCCCGGTGCCGGCCGCGTATTCCCGGATCAACTGCGCCCGCCCCTGGCCGTCCACGGCCACGATCAGCACCGCACCGTGGGAGGTCCCGCCCAGACGTTCGTACTCCACCTCGGCACCGTTACTGAAACGCAGCCCCACCGCCTCGACGCGGAAGAGCCGCGAACGGGCCACCGTGCGGCGATGCAGGATCTCGGGGTACTTGCTCATGGGGCGCGGCACTCTCAATCCGGTAACCAGGTTTCGATTGTACACGCCCGCCGCGCATACCCCAGTACCGCCCCGGGTGGTAGAATCCAGCCATGGCAACCACCGCGCCCACCATCGATTGGTCCCGCACCGACACCGTCCTGCTGGACATGGACGGCACGCTGCTCGATCTGCGCTTCGACAACCTCTTCTGGAAACACCACCTGCCCCACCGGCTGGCGACCCTGAAGGGCCTGGAGCCGGCTCAGGCCGAGCAGGAGGTGTTCCCGCGGATGGCACGGCTTCAGGGGCGGATCGAGTGGTACTGCCTGGATTACTGGAGCCGGGAGCTGGCGGTGGATATGATGGCGCTGAAACGGGAGATCGCCCACCTGATTGACTGGCGCCCCTACGCCCGGGACTTTCTCCAGGCCCTGGGCCGCAGTGGCAAGCGCCGGGTCCTGGTGACCAATGCCCACCCGGATGTGTTGCGACTGAAGATGGCGCACACGGGCCTGGCCGCCCACCTGGACGCGGCGGTGAGCGCCCATGAGCTGGAGCGGCCCAAGGAGGAGGACGGCTTCTGGCACCGGCTGCAACAGCGCGCGCCCTTCCGGCCCGGGCGCAGTGTGCTGATTGACGATAACCTGGCCGCATTGGCCAGCGCCCGGCGCTATGGCATCGCCACGGTACTGGGCATCCGCCAGCCGGACAGCGGGTCCGCGCCGCTCATGGCCGCCGACGTGCCGCTGCTGGGCTGCTTCCGCCAGGTGCTGCCGCCGGCCCAGGTCACTGGATAAACGCGACATTACGCCATTTGACACGCCAACCCGCGCCCGCTATCGTTAGCGCAAAATAGGTAGGCTCATACCTGCAGCCAGCGTCATCCCGGGTACCTGCTCAGCCAATAAGCGAGTACTATCCCCTTAAATCCCCTAAGCGCATCATTTTACGCCGAACAGCCAATCGGGAGGCTTTATCGTGAGCGGACAGATCGTGCACGCCACCGATCAGAATTTCGAAGACGAAGTGATCAAGGCCGGCGAGCCGGTACTCGTGGACTACTGGGCCGACTGGTGCGGTCCGTGCAAGATGATCACCCCGATCCTGGACGAGGTCGCCTCCGAATACGCGGGCAAGCTCAAGGTGGTCAAGCTGAACATCGACGAGAACCCGGAAACCCCGCCGAAGTACGGCATCCGTGGTATCCCCACGCTGATGCTGTTCAAGAACGGCGGTGTGGAGGCCACCAAGGTGGGTGCCCTGTCCAAGTCGCAGCTGACGGCTTTTATCGACAGCAACCTGTAAGCCCCCAAAGCCTTTAGCCGGGGCGCCCCTGCGGCGCCCCGCCTCCCCAGCTCAAACAGCACCTGTATCCAGACTCCCAGTCGCAAAGGCACCGCCCGGTGCGCTTTGCCCGACCCCGCCATGATCCGAAAGCAGACACCATGAACCTGACGGAACTAAAACAGAAACCCGCCGCTGAACTGATGAAACTGGCCCAGGAACTGGGCGTGGAGGGGACGGCCCGCTCGCGCAAGCAGGACGTCATCTTTTCCATACTCAAGTCGCAGGCCAAAGGTGGCGAACCCATCTACGGCGATGGCGTGTTGGAGATCCTGCAGGATGGCTTCGGCTTTCTGAGGTCTGCCGACAGTTCATACATGGCGGGGCCGGACGATATCTACGTCTCGCCGAGCCAGATCCGGCGCTTCGCGCTGCGCACCGGCGACACCATCGCGGGCAAGATCCGCCCGCCCAAGGATGGTGAGCGCTACTTCGCGCTGCTCAAGGTCAATGAGATCAACTTCGAGCCGCCGGAGAACGCCAAGCACAAGGTGCTGTTCGAGAACCTCACGCCGCTGCACGCCACCGAGCGTATGCGCATGGAGCGCGGCAACGGCTCCACGGAAGATCTCACCGCGCGGATCATCGACCTGATCGCCCCCATCGGTAAGGGCCAGCGCGGCCTGCTGGTTTCGCCGCCCAAGGCGGGTAAGACGATGCTGCTGCAGCACATCGCGCAGAGCATCACCGCCAACCACCCCGAGACCTATCTGATCGTGCTGCTGATCGACGAGCGCCCGGAGGAGGTCACGGAGATGCAGCGCTCGGTGCGCGGCGAGGTGGTCTCCTCGACCTTCGACGAGCCGGCCAGCCGCCACGTGCAGGTGGCGGAGATGGTGATCGAGAAGGCCAAGCGGCTGGTGGAGCACAAGAAGGATGTGGTGATCCTGCTGGATTCCATCACCCGTCTGGCCCGGGCCTATAACACGGTGGTGCCTTCGTCGGGCAAGGTGCTGACCGGCGGTGTGGACGCCAATGCCCTGCACCGGCCGAAGCGTTTCTTCGGTGCGGCGCGC
The DNA here is from genome assembly GCF_000014785.1 of Alkalilimnicola ehrlichii MLHE-1. NCBI lineage: Bacteria > Pseudomonadati > Pseudomonadota > Gammaproteobacteria > Chromatiales > Ectothiorhodospiraceae > Alkalilimnicola > Alkalilimnicola ehrlichii. Next base: position 413,484 of record NC_008340.1, on the reverse strand, counting down.
AATGTGGAGGAAGGCGGCAGTCTGTCGATCATCGCCACGTCGCTGGTGGACACCGGCTCGCGGATGGATGAGGTGATTTACGAGGAGTTCAAGGGCACCGGCAATATGGAGCTGCACTTGGACCGGCGCATCTCCGAGAAGCGGATCTACCCGGCGGTGAACATCAACCGTTCGGGCACCCGCCGCGAGGAGTTGCTGATGAAGCCGGACGAGTTGCAGAAGGTGTGGATCCTGCGCAAGCTGCTGCACCCGATGGACGACCTGGCCGCCATCGAGTTCCTGCTGGACAAGCTGAAGGACACCAAGACCAACGGCGAGTTCTTTGACTCGATGAAGCGGTGACCTGCTAGCGGGACCCCGCTGCGCTGACCAGCCGGCCGGTGCGGGGGTGTTTTTCGGGCTCAGTCCGGGGTGCACGCTCTGTCAGGCTTACGGTATATCCGGGTCGGTCCTGCCGAGAGGCCCTTGGGGTGCTTCGGTTGCGGATCGTAGGCCGCAGGGATGCGGCCTTCGAGCGTACAGGGATGTATTCACAGCGTATCCGCAACCGAAGCACCCCAAGGGCCGACCCGCACCCCCCGAAGCCCCCGGCAGACCCAGCACCCGCCATACCAAAGCGGAGCCCCAGCACCAACTAGCGGAGAGGGCCGCCAAAAGCCCGCTAAGGCATGCTCCCCGCCGGCAACACCCGGCAGAAGGCGGCCTTCAGGTAGCGGGTCTCGGGGATCGCCGGGTGCACCGGGTGGTCCGGCCCCTGGTGACCCAGGGCCACCACGCGCAGGCTGCGCTCCAGGTGGCGCGCCCCCGCCTGGGCCGCGTCCAGCAGCCGCTGCTCCGGCAGGTGCGCCGAGCAGGAGGCCGTCACCAGCAGGCCCTCCTTGTTCAGCAACTGCATCGCCATCCGGTTCAACCGCTGATAGGCCTTGAAACCCTGACGGAAATCCTTCTTGCGCTTGATAAAGGCCGGCGGGTCCACCACCACCACATCGAAGCGCTCATTGGCCTGGCGCAACTCCGCCAAGGCATCGAAGGCGTCCCCCTGTACCCCCGCCACCTGGTCGGACACGCCATTCAGGGCGGCATTCTCCGCGACACCGTCCAGGGCCTGCTCCGAGCTGTCGACGCAGAAGACCTCGGCCGCGCCGGCCACCGCCGCCTGCACCCCCCAAGCGCCCATGTAGCTGAACACATCCAGCACCCGCCGCCCCGGGACCCAGGGCCGCAGCGCCTGACGGTTCATCCGGTGGTCGTAATACCAGCCGGTCTTCTGCCCGGTGGTCGCGGGCACCTGGAAGCGCACCCCGTTCTCCACCACCTCCAGGGTCTGCGCCTCCGGCCCACTGCCCCAGGCCTGATACCGCGTCAGCCCCTCCAGCTCGCGCACCGCGCTGTCACAGCGCAACAGCACCGGCCCCTCACCCAGCACCCGGCCCAGCGCTGTGACAATGCTGTCGCGGACCCGCTCCATCCCCGCCGTGTTCACCTGCACCACGCAGGCATCACCGAACCGGTCGATCACCAGCCCCGGCAGGCCGTCCGCCTCACCATGCACCAGCCGGTAATAGGGCGCATCGAACAACCGCTCCCGCAGGCCCAGCGCCAGCTTCAGCCGGTGGACCAGCAGCGACTCATCCAGCCGGTACCGGCTGTCCCGGCTCACCAGCCGGGCGCAGATCAGCGAGCCCGGGTTGACGTACACCGTGCCCAGGGCGTGGCCGCGGCTGTCCACCAGGAGCGCGTCCTGGCCCGGTTCGAAGGCCTTCAGCGGGGTCGCGTCGATATCCACCTCGTTGCTGAACACCCACAAGTGGCCGGCGCGCAGGCGCTTGTCCTCACCGGGTTTCAGGCGTAATGGGGGCAATGCTGCCGTCATCGGGACCTCCTCGAAGCGGGCTTGGTGGGCGGGGCGGCATTGTCGCACCCCCGCCCGCGTTCACCAAGCAGCGCCGCGTGCCGCCGGCCGCACGCAAGCAACCCGCGCACGCACGGTTTTTACCCGCCCGCCCATCGGCTAAACTCTGCCCTCCCGCCCCGTTTTCCGCGGGCTCCGGGAGGGCGAAGCGACTCTCGCCCCAGTCCACCCCACTCGAAGCCCTGGAGGTTGCCGGTGCGCCGGATTTGCTTGCTGTTGCTCCTGTTACTCACCGCCCTGCCCCTGACCGCCCATGCCCAGGTCTACGTCAGCGATCAGCTCGAGGTGGCCAAGCGCAGCGGCCCGAGCATGCAGCACCGCATCCTGCGCTTCGTAAGCTCCGGCACGCAGTTGCAGCAGCTGGACAGCAGCGGTGACTGGACCCAGGTGCGCGACGGCCAGGGCCGTGAGGGCTGGATCGAGACCCGGCACCTGATGAACGAGCCCAGCGCCCGGCAGCGGCTGGAGGCGGCCAACCGCCGGGTGGAAGCGGCCGAGGAGGCGCGCGAGGAGATGGCGGCGCAACTGGCCGAGACCCGCGAGCACGCCGACGAGCTGGCCGAACGGGTGGCGGCGCTGGAGAGCGAGCGCGACCGCCTGGAGGCCCGCCTGGAGGATGCCCGCGAGGGCCTTGAGCTGGCCGACGAACACCAGCGCCTGCAGACCACCATCAGCGATCTGCAGGCGGAGATCCGTGAACTGGAGGCGGACAAGACCGCCCTCGCCCGCCAGACCCAGCGCGACTGGTTCCTGGCCGGGGCCGGCGTGCTGCTGGTGGGGCTCATTCTCGGCCTTATCCTGCCGCGGATCCGCTGGAAGCGCCGCCGTGGCTGGGGTGATACCCTGTAACGACCTGGGACAAGCAGCGGAGAACAACGGGGTGGCCATGAGCGGTGAGGCGCCGGCATTGATGGACATGCTGAGGGGGCTGATTGCCACCCCCTCGGTCAGCAGCGTGGACCCGGCCCTGGACCAGGGCAACCGCGAGGTCATCGATCTGCTCGCCGGCTGGGCCGAGGCCGCCGGCTTCGTGTGCGAGATCCAGCCGGTACCCGGCCATCCGGACAAGGCCAACCTGATCGCCACCCTGGGCCGCGGCCCCGGCGGGCTGGTGCTCTCCGGGCACACCGATACCGTACCCTACGACGGTGCGCTCTGGACCTCTGACCCCTTTGTGCTCACCGAGCGCGACGGCCGCCTTTACGGCCTGGGCACCACCGACATGAAGTCCTTCCTGGGCCTGGCCCTGGAGGCCGCCCGCGGCCTGCGCGCGCAGGACCTCAAGCAACCGCTGGTGCTGCTGGCCACCGCCGACGAGGAGTCGGGCATGACCGGCGCCCGCGCCCTGGTGGAGAGCCAACACCCCCTGGGCCGGCACGCGATCATCGGCGAGCCCACCAACGGCCGCCCGGTGCGCACGCACAAGGGCATGATGATGGAGGCCATCCGCATCGAGGGACACTCCGGCCACTCCAGCAACCCGGCCCTGGGCCGCAACGCCCTGGAGCTGATGACCCGGGTGCTCAACGCCCTGCTGGAGTGGCGCGGCGAGCTGCAGGCGCAGTACCAGGACGCCCGGTTCGACGTCCCGGTGCCCACCATGAACCTGGGGCACCTGCACGCCGGCGACAACCCCAACCGCATCTGCGGCGAGGCGGAGCTGCACATCGACATCCGCCCGCTGCCGGGAATGGGCCTGGAGGAGCTGCGCTACCTGCTGCGCCAACGGCTGGAGGCGGCGCTGGGCGAGCAGGCCCGCTACCTGCACCTGCGCTCGCTGTTCCCGGGGCTGCAGCCCATGGCCACCCCGGAGACGGCGGAGATCGTGCGCGCCAGCGAACAGCTCACCGGCTTCCCGGCCGAGGCGGTGGCCTTCGGCACCGAGGCACCCTTCCTGCGCGACATGGGGCTGGACGTGGTGGTGATGGGGCCCGGCGACATCGCCCAGGCCCACCAGCCGGACGAATACCTGGCGCTGGACCGGCTCACGCCCACGGTGGAGCGGCTGCGCCGGCTGATCAAGCAGTTCTGCGTCGACCCGGCCTGACCCGATGAAGACCAGCGATCTGGACCCGGAACTCTACGTGCGCTGGTTCCGCAACAGCGCGCCCTATATCAACGCCCACCGGGGGCGCACCTTTGTGGTGGCCTTCTCCGGCGCGGCGCTGCAGGACGGCGACTTCCCCGACATCATCCACGACCTGGCGCTGCTCTCCAGCCTGGGTGTGCGCCTGGTGCTGGTGCCCGGGGCCCGGCCGCAGGTGGAGGCGCGCCTGCGCGAGCGCGGCGCCGAGCTGCGCTATGTCAACGGCCTGCGGATCACCGACGATGCGGCCCTGGCCTGCGTGAAGGAGGCGGTGGGCGCGGTGCGCCTGGAGATCGAGGCGCTGTTCACCATGGGCCTGGCCAATTCGCCGATGGCCGGCGCGCGCCTGCGACTGGCCTCCGGCAATCTGGTGACGGCCCGGCCCCTGGGGGTGCGCGACGGGGTGGACTACCAGCACACCGGTGAGGTGCGCCGGGTGGATGCCGAGGGCATCCGCGCCCGCCTGGACGATGGCGATATGGTGCTGCTCTCGCCGCTGGGCTGTTCGCGCACGGGCGAGGTGTTCAACCTGGCCGGCGATGAGGTGGCGCTGGAGGCGGCGCGGGCGTTGCGGGCCGACAAGCTGATCTTTCTGCAGGAGGGCGAGTCGGTCTGCGATGACCGGGGCCAGCGGGTGGGCGAGATGACGCTGAGCCAGGTCCGGGCCCTGCTGAACGCGCCGCCGCGCTGCCTGACGAAGGAGACCGGCCGCCTGCTGGAGCGCGCGCTGCGGGCGTGCAGTTCCGGGGTGCATCGGGTGCACCTGCTGGACCGGCACCGAGACGGGGCCCTGCTGTTGGAGTTGTTTACCCGCGACGGGGTGGGGACGCTGGTGACGCCGGAGCGGTTTGAGACCCAGCGCCGCGCCACGCCGGAGGATGTGCCGGGGATTGTGGCCCTGCTGGAGCCGCTGGAGCGGGATGGCACGCTGGTGAGCCGGCCGCGGGATCTGCTGGAGACGGATATCGACCACTTCATTGTGGTGGAGCGCGATGGCAGCATTATCGCCTGCTCGGCGCTCTACCCGATCCCGGGCTCGACCACGGGCGAGCTGGCGGGCTTCGCGGTGCATCCCGATTACCGGGGCGGTGGCCGGGGCGACGCCCTGCTGGCCCAGGTGGAGGCCGACGCCCGGGCGGAAGGGCTGGACCGGCTTTACGTGCTGACGACCCGGACGGCGCACTGGTTCCAGGAGCGGGGGTTCCAGCCGGCCGCGCCGGAGGACCTGCCCGAGGCCCGGCGCAGGGCCTACGATCAGAATCGGGCGTCGCGGGTTTTCGTCAAGTCCCTGGTTGGTTGAGTGTCGGGCCCGGTAGGTTTCGGAGCATGTGCCGGCTTCGGGCCTTCGGGCCTTTGGGGCTCTCGGGGGCTTCGGAGGGGGGTCTTCTCCGGGGCGGGGATAACGGTCGCGGACACGCAGCAAGTACGTCCCTGTAGCTCGTAAGCGGCATCCCTGCCGCTTACGGTCCGCGACCGTTATCCCCGCCCCGGAGAAGACCACGACACATGATTGGCGCCGGTGTCATTCCTTTGAGTGTCCCCCTCCCAATGCAAGGCGGCGAACAGATAGCTGGGGGCACCGGCGTGTCTGCGTGCGCATCACCAGCGCCGAGAGGAGTAGGGCTAACGAAGGAGACGGCATCGGGGACACCCCGGCCCCAAACGGATGACAGGGGGAGCGGGGGCTTCCGTTACGGATCGTAGGCGGCAGGGATGCCGCCTACGAGCTACAGGGACGTACTTGCAGCGTATCCGTAACGGAAGCCCCCGCTCCCCCGACCCACACCCCCACGAAGCCCCGACACAACAATCTCACACTCACACCCACGCCAACCCCAAAACGATACCCATGAAAAACAGCGATATCGTCAAACGCGACCTGGACGTCCTCTGGCACCCCTGCACCCAGATGAAGGACCACGAGTGGCTCCCCCTCATCCCGGTCAAAAAGGGCGAGGGCGTCTGGCTGGAGGACTTCGACGGCAACCGCTACATCGACGCCATCAGCTCCTGGTGGGTCAACCTCTTCGGCCACTGCCACCCCCACATCAGCGGCGCCGTACAACAACAGGCCGCCGAACTCGAACACGTCATCCTCGCCGGCTTCTCCCATGAGCCCGTCGTGCGCCTGTCCGAGAAGCTGGTGCAGATCACCCCACCCGGGCTCAGCCGCTGCTTCTACACCGACAACGGCTCCTCCGCCGTCGAAGTGGCGCTGAAGATGAGCTACCACTACTGGCGCAACACCGGCAAGCCGGAAAAGCTCAAATTCATCACCCTGTCCAACAGCTACCACGGCGAAACCCTGGGCACCCTCGGCGTCGGCGACGTCGCCCTCTACAAAGAGACCTACAAGCCCCTGCTCATGGAGGCCATCACCGTCCCCTCCCCCGACGCCTTCCTGCGCGAGCCGGGCAGTAGCTGGGCCGAGCACGCCGAGCGCATGTTCGCCCACATGGAAGCGGCCCTGGAGCGCCACGCCCACGAGACCGCCGCCGTGATTGTTGAGCCGCTCGTCCAGTGCGCCGGCACCATGCGCATGTACCACCCGGTCTACCTGGAGCGGCTGCGCGAGGCCTGTGACCGCCACGGGGTGCACCTGATCGCCGACGAGATCGCCGTGGGCTTCGGCCGCACCGGCACGATGTTCGCCTGTGAGCAGGCCGGCATCAGCCCCGATTTCATGTGCCTGTCCAAGGGCCTGACCGCCGGCTACCTGCCCCTGGCCACCGTGCTCACCCACGACCGCATCTACCAGGCCTTCTACGACGACTACGCCACCCTGCGCGCCTTCCTCCACTCGCACAGCTACACCGGCAACCCGCTGGCCTGCGCCGCGGCCCTGGCCACCCTGGAGCTGTTCGAACGCGACGACGTCATCGCCCGCAACCGGGAGCTGGCACGCGAGATGGGCGAGGCCTTCGCCCACTTAGCCGATCACCCCCACGTGGGCGAGGTGCGCCAGACCGGCATGGTGCTGGCCGCCGAGATGGTGCCCGACAAGCACAAGCCCGAGCCCTACCCCTGGGAGGAGCGCCGCGGCATGATCGTCTACCAGCACGCGTTGAAGAACGAGGCGCTGATGCGCCCGCTGGGCAGCGTGGTCTACCTGATGCCGCCCTACGTGATCACCCCGGAACAGATCCGCCACCTGGCCCGGGTGGCCACCGAGGGCATCGACCTGGCCACCCGGGCATGAGCCGCGCACGCATCCACGTGGACACCCCGCTGGCGGCGGGTGCGACACTGACCCTGCCGGCGGAGACGACCCAGCACCTAAAGGCCTTCCGGCTGCGCCCCGGCGACGAACTGGTGCTCTTCGACGGTCGCGGCGGCGAGTACCGGGCTCGGCTGGAGGCGCTGGAGCGGCGCGAGGCGCGCCTGGCCCTCCTCGGTCACCACCCGGTGGAGCGCGAATCACCGCTGGCGCTCACCCTGGTCCAGGGCGTGGCCCGCGGCGAGCGCATGGACTTCACCGTGCAGAAGGCGGTGGAGCTGGGGGTGCGGCGCATCGTGCCGGTCTTCACCGACAATGGGGTCGTACGGCTGGAGGCGCGGCGCCGGGAAAAGCGGCGTCAGCACTGGCAGCGGGTGGCGGTGGCCGCCTGCGAGCAGTGCGGGCGTAACCGGGTGCCGGAGGTGGCACCGCCCCGCCCCCTGGCCGAGGTCTGGCCGGAACTGGCCGGGGGGGAGGCGGGTCAGGGGCTGGTGCTGACCCCGGGCGGGCGCTCCCTGCGGGCCCTTGCCGACGCCCACCCCGAATTACGACGGGCCTGGCTGCTGATCGGCCCGGAGGGGGGGTTGTCCGACGCCGAGGTGGCCCGGGCCTGCGAGGCCGGCGCCGAACCCGTCGGTCTGGGCCCGCGTATCCTGCGCACCGAGACCGCCGGCATCACGGCCCTGGCGGCCCTGCAGTTGCTCCACGGCGACCTGGCCGGCTGACGGCGCCCGGTGCCGCGACCGGCTGGCGGTCAGTCCGCTTCGCCGTCCATCGGGGTCTCCCCCGCCGCCGGCAATACCGCCATCAGCCGGTCCTCCACCGCGGTCAGGTCAGGAATCAGGCCGGGGGCGCCCCCCACCATCACCGGCCGGCCCGGCAGGTCCTGCGCCCGCGGTTCATCGTCTTCCGGGTCGCGCACATTGCCGGGGCGGATCGCCACCAGCTGCGGGATGTCCTCGGCCGCGATGCCGTAGAAGGGCAGGTCCCGGTGGTGCTTGAGCCCCTTGACCACGACGATGCGGCTGGCCGGCCCCGGTTCCGGGGCGGCCACCCCCTCGGCCAAGCATTGCACCGCGACCAGCGGCAGTCGCATCGCCCGCCAGTCGAAGGCCCCCAACAACCACTCGGGCACCTCCTGGGGGTAGGCCAGCGGTGTCACCCAGGCGATCACCTCGGCCACCACCGCCCCGGGCAGCAGCAGCTCGGTCTGGTCTGCATCCACCCGCATACCCGGGATCAGGTCGGACCCGGCCGCCTCGCGGCCGGTGGGCGCCGCCGCCCCGGGGTGATCCGGTCCGCTCGACTCGCTCATGACGGGCGCTCCTCCTCATCCTGCGGACGACGGCCCTCCACCAGTTCGCGGATGGCCGCGAGCAGTTCGCTCTCCTGGTACGGCTTGCCCATGTAGCGCTGGACGCCGATGTCCTCGGCGCGGCGGCGGTGTTTGTCACCGACCCGGGAGGTGATCATGATAATCGGCACCTCACTGAACTCCGGCTGATTGCGCATGTGCGTGGCCAGCTCGAAGCCGTCCATGCGCGGCATCTCGATGTCCAACAGCATGACGTCCGGCACCTGCTGCTCCAGCCGGGTCAGCGCCTCCATGCCATCGCGGGCGGTGACCACGTCCATGTGGTTGCGCTCCAGCAGGCGGGTCGCGACCTTGCGCATGGTGATGGAGTCGTCCACCACCATGACCAACGGCCGCTCGGTGTCCCGCTCCGGCACCGCCTCGGCCTCCGGCAGCCAGTGCGGCACGGCGGCCTGCTCGGCGTCCATCCGGGCCAGCGCGGAGACATCGAGAATGAGGATAACGCGGCCGTCTGCCATCACCGTGGCGCCGTAGATCCCGGGCACGGCACTGATCTGCGGCCCCACCGACTTGACCACGATCTCCTGGTTGCCACGGATGGCATCCACCTGCAGCGCCAGGCGCCTGCGCCCGGCGTTGACCAGCAGCAGGTGCACCGGCCGCCCCCCGGCCGGCCACTGCGCCCGGCCACCCCCCAGCAGCACCTGCAGGCTGCGCAGGTCGTAACGCTGGCCGGCAAACTCGTACCGGGCCCCCTCGGGATCGGCGAGCTGCTGCAGCGCCTCCTGCCGGTCCATGCGCGCCACCCCCTCGATGCTAGACAGCGGGATGGCGTAGACCTGATCGCCCACCTCGCAGAGCAGGGCGTGGTTGATCGCCAGGGTGAAGGGCAGCCGGATGGTGAAGGTACTGCCCGCGCCCGGCTCGGATTCGATCTCCAGGTTACCGCCCAGCTCACGGATGGCGGTGTCCACCACATCCATCCCCACACCGCGCCCCGCCACCTGGGTCAGCGACTCGGCGGTGGACAGGCCCGAGGCCAGAATCAGCCGCAGGGCCTGCTTTCGGCTGAGCGAATCGTCCGGGCGCACCAGACCGGCGGCCTCGGCCTTGGCGCGGATGGCGTCCGGGTCGATGCCGCGGCCATCGTCGCTGACGGTGACCACGATGTCCGCCCCCTCGCGGTAGACATCCAGCGAGACGGTGCCGGTCTCCGCCTTGCCCGCCGCCCGGCGCTCCTCCGGCGGCTCGATGCCGTGGGAAAGGGCGTTGCGCAGCATGTGCTCCAGCGGCGGGGTGAGCCGCTCGAGCACGGTGCGATCCAGCTCCCCCTGGCTGCCCAGCAGCTTCAGCTCGGCCTTTCGGCCCAGCTCCTGCGCGGTCTGGCGCATGATCCGGCGCAACCGCGGCAGCAGGTTGGCGAAGGGCACCATGCGGGTGCGCATCAGTCCATCCTGCACCTGGGCGTTGAGCCGGGCCTGGTCGGTGAGCAGGGACTCGGACTCGCGGGCCAGGTAGCCGAGCATCTCCTCGAGGTTGCTCAAATCAGAGACGCTCTCCGCCAGCGCGCGGGAGAGCTCCTGGATGTGGGAGAAACGGTCCAGTTCCAGAGGGTCGAATTCCGCCCGGCGGGCATCCTCCTGGTCGCGGTTGAAGCGGTAGAGGATCTGCGCCTCGGTCTCGATCTCCAGGTCGCGCAACTGCCGGCGCAGACGGTTGACCGTCTCGTCCAGTTCATTGAGGTTGAAGCGCAGGGCGCCGCTGTTCTGCTCCAGGCGGGCCCGAACGATGCTGACCTCGCCGGCGTAGGAGACCAGCTGATCCAGCAGCTCCGCGCGCACCCGCACCGCGTCCTGGTGCGCCACGCGCGGCTGTTCCCCGGCACGCTCCGCGGCCTCCGGTTCGGGCGGGGTCGACTCCGCCTCGTAGACCGGGGCCTCGTCGGCGAGGGGTTCTGCCGGCGGGGGGGGCTCCGCGGTCTCCACCGTTGGCTCTGGGGCCGGAGGCTGCGGGGCTTCGACAGGGGCCGGCCCGGCGGTCTCGGCCTCGGGTTCCTCCGGCTCGGGTAGCTGCGTCGCAGGCTCCTCCGCCTGGGGCGCTTCCGTCTCGGGCGCCTCCGCCTGGGGCGAGGCCGGCCCCTCGCCACGGACCCGGCGCAGCAGGGCCTCGTCCGCCTGCGGCCAGTAGCCCTGCTTGACCTCCTCGGTCATCTCCGCCAGGCGATCCAGGCCGGCGTTGAGCAGGGAGAAATAGGCCGCATCGGCGCTCTGGGGGGCCCCGGCCACCTCGGCGGCCCTGGACTCCAGGGCGTGGCAGAGATCGCCAATGGCCCGGAAGCCGGCCAGCCGGGCACCGCCTTTGAGGGTGTGCAGTGAGCGGTGGACCTCCCGCAGGGCGCCTTCGCCGCCCGCGCCCGAGGCCCAGTCGTGAATGGTGGTCTCGAGAAAGCCGAGCAGGTCCTCGGCCTCCTCGGTGAACAGCGCCACCAGGTCCGGATCCATGCCGTCGCTGGCGGTCCAGCGCCGGGCCGCCTCTTCGTCGTCGAGTTCCATGGCCGATCCCGCCGCGCTCTCGGCCTCCAGGTCCGCCAGCTCCCGGATCAGCTCATCGGCCTCGTCGTCCGGCTGCTCGGCGCTCGCCACCCCGGCGCCCTCGACGTAGCGGTGCAGCAGGTCCACGCCCCGGCTGAAGGCATCCACCTCGGCCGGACTCAGCGGTTGCCGCAGTTCCATCCGGTGGCGGGCGAGGGTCTCCAGCGCCCGGCCCAAGCGCGCCATACCGTCGATGCCGGCGGTCCGCGCGCTCCCCACCAGGGTGTGCAGGGCCCGGTTCAACCCCTGACCGATCTCGCATTGCCCCTCGGTATGGCAGCGTCCGACGAACTCGCGGACGGTGGCCAGATGGGTCTCGCTCTCGGTATGGAAGATCTCGAGCAGCGCCGGATCCACGTCCTGTTCCTGGGGCGCCGCTGCTTCTGTCGGTTCCGTGGGCTCGCGGGGCTCGTCGGACACGGCCGTCTCCGGCTCCTCCTCTTCCGCCTCCGACCCGCTCTCGGCCAACGCCTCCTCCGATGGCGGGACCACCGGCGCCGGTTCGGCCGCCACCGGGGGCAGCCAGTCGTCCAGAGCGGGATCGGCCAGCACCGCGGCGCGCCGGATCAGCGGCCGCACCCCGGCCGGCGGCGCTGTCCCGTCCCGGAGGTGGGCCACCAGTCCGGGGAGGTGATCGAGCGCCTCCGCCACCACGGCAAAGAGATCCGGCCCGGGGGTGAGCTTGCCGGCCGTGACCCGATTGAGGAGGTTCTCCACCGCCCAGGCCATCTCGCCCATGAGCAGGGCGCCCGCCAGCCGGCCGCTGCCCTTCAGGGTGTGGAAGGCGCGCCGGGTCTCCACCAGGGCGTCGTGATCGTCGGGGTTGCGGTGCCAGCGCTGGAAGGACTCGCGCAGGGGGCCGGCCAGGTCGCCGACTTCCTCCAGGTAGATCTCAACGATCTCCGGGTCCGAATCCTCGGCCAGGGCCGGCACCTGGGGGTCCGGGGTGCCGGCCTGCTGGCGCGTGGCGGCCGGGGGCGCCGACGCGGGCCCCTCCGTTGCCGGTGCCTCTGCTGCAGGCTCCTCTGCTGCGGGCTCCGCTCCAATCGGCTCCGCTTCGATGGGCTCCTCGGTGACCGGGATGTCCGCCGCCGGCGCCTCTTCCTCTGGGGCCGGGGCGGTGTCCGCCGCGGTCTCGGCATCCGGGGGCCCAACCGGCTCGCCGCCGGTCTCCGCGGCCGCTTCGTCCACCGCCCCGGTCGCCGGCACGGCCTCGCTCAGGCGCTCCGCCGCCGCCTCGGCCACGGCCAGGGCGGCGTCACGGTCCGCCCGGTCCTCGGCGATCCCCTGGAGGTGGTATTCCAGTCCGGTGACGGCCTCCGCCAGCGGTTCCAGTAAGCCGGCCTCCGCAGGCGCCAGGCCGTCCCGGATCGCCTGCACCAGCCGGCGCAGGGCCGCATCGGCCCGTTCCAGCCCGACCACGCGCAACAGCCCGCCGACCTCCTCCAGGCTGTCGCCCGCTTCCCTGAGGGCATCGTGATCGGCGTTATCGATGTAGCGGGTGAGCGCCTGCTCGATGCGTTCGAAGCCGTTCAGCGCCTCGTCCAGCGCCTGCGCCAGCGCCTGGCGGTACTCGGCCTCGAACACGGTCTGTTCGGTCTCTCCGGGCGCTTCCCCCGGTGCCTGGACACGGGTGGCGGCCCGCGCCGGGCCGGCCCCGGTGATGTGCTCGACCCGCCCCTGCAGCGCGGCCTCCACGTAGAGCAGGGCGCGCGCCACCTGGTCCAGGCTGCCCTCATCGGCCGGCCGCTCGCCGCCGCGGATGGCGTCAACGGTAGCCATCTGCTCCCGCACCTCGCGGACCGCGGGCTCCAGCCCCAGGGTGTCCAGGGTATGGGCCAACGGCTCCAGCAGGGTCTGCAGGGAATCCAGCCGCTCGGTGTCCTCACCATTTGAGCGCGCGAAAAGGTCCAGGGCATCCTTCGCCGAGGCGATCTCCTCGCGCAGCACGCCGGCCACCGCCTCCATCACCTCGCCGTTGAGGCCCTGTGGCCCGGCCTCGGTCGCCGGCGGGAGCTGTTCCTCCAGCCGGTACCGCTCCGCGATGGCCCGGAGCCGTTCCGTCTCCGGTCGGGCCCGGGCGATGTGGTAGAGCAGCTCGCGCAGGAGCCCGGCGCGGGCCTCGCCGCCCTGGTCGTCCTGCCCGGTGTCGGCCACCCGGCGCAGTTCGCGGTCGACCCGCCCGAGCAGCAGGCGCAGGGACTGATCCAGGGTCAGCAGGCCCTGCTCCAGGGCCTCCACCACCCCCCCGGCGATCCACCAGAGCGCGCCCTGTTGATCGTCCGTGCAGGCCCGGTCCAGCTCATCGAGAACGGCACGCAACCGCCCCAGGTCCGCCTGCGGTTGCTCGGCCCGCAGGACGCCCAGCAGGGCCCGCTGGTAGGGCGCGCGCAGTCGCCGCGCCGCAGCGGCCAGGCGCTCGCCGCCGGGCTCGCCCTCATGGGCCCGTTGGTCCTCCCCGCCGTCCGCTGCCGGGTCCGGGCGGAACCAGGCGCTGGCCGACAGAGGCGGCTCGCCACCCGCCTGACGCAGCCGGTTGATCAGCCCCAGAAGGTGCACCGGGTGGTCGCGCAGGCGCCCGGACTGCACCTGCTCCAGGTAGTCCGGCAGTTGCAGCAGCGCCCCCATCAGCGCCTCCTGCGCCGGCGCCGGTTCCGCGATCGCCTCGTCCAGCAGCCGGGAGGTCAACTGTTCCATCGCCTCGACCAGCCGTTGACCGCCCTCCAGGCCGAGCAGGGCGAGCACACCACGGACGTGGCGCAGCGCCTCGAGCGAGGCCTCCAGGTCGTCCACCGCCTCCCGGTCCTCGCTGGCGCACTCCAGGGCATCGGCGGCCTGGCGCAGGGCCTCCCTGAGCTCGTGGCGGACCCAGCCCAGGCCGCTGCGGTGGATGGCGGCGGAATCAGTCATGGTCCGGCAGTTTGAACCCGGCCACGGAGCTGCGCAGATCGCTGGCCAGCGCCGTGAGGTTTCCGATGGAGTCGGCCGTCTCCCGGGTGCCCGCCGAGGTCTCGTCGGTGATCCCCTGGATGACCTTCATGGTGTCCGAGACGTTGGCCGCGGCATTGGCCTGCTGGCGGGAGGCCCGGGAGATGCTCTGGATCAGCGCCGCCAGGTCAGTGGAGACGGATTCGATCTCGCGCAGGGCATCGCCGGCGTTTTCGGCGAGCTGCGCCCCCTCCACTACCCCGGCGGTGCTCTGCTCCATGGACAGCACCGCCTCGTTGGTGTCGGTCTGAATGGTCTTGACCAATGCCTCGATCTGTTTGGTGGCGTTGCCCGAGCGCTCGGCCAGGCGCTGCACCTCGTCCGCAACCACCGCGAACCCGCGCCCGGTCTCGCCGGCCATGGCGGCCTGGATGGAGGCGTTGAGCGCGAGGATATTGGTCTGATCGGAGATGTCGTTGATCAGTTCGACGATGTTGCCGATCTCCTGGGAGGACTCACCCAGGCGCTTGATGCGTTTGGCGGTCTCCTGGATCTGCTCGCGGATGGTGTCCATGCCCTCGATGGTGGCCCGCACCGTCTCCGCCCCCTTGGTGGCGATATTCACCGCCTGCTGGGCGACCCGCGCCGACTCCTCGGCGTTGCGGGAGACCTCGTCGATGGATTGGGCCATGTCCTCGATGGCGGTGGAGGCGCTGCTGATCTGCTGGGCCTGCTGGCCGGAGGCCTCGGCGAGCCGGGTGGCGGTGGCCTGGGTCTGCTCGGCGGAGGCGGAGACCTGCTCGGCGGTGCGGTTGATGGTGGCCACCAGGCTGCGCAGGTTGTCGATGGCGTCGTTGAAGGCGTCGGCGATGGCGCCGGTGATCTCCTCGCCCACGGAGGCCTGGGTGCGCAGGTCCCCCTCGCGCAGGTCCTCGAGCTCGTCGAGCAGCTTGAGGATGGCCTCCTGGTTGCGCCGCGACTCCTCGTCCACCCGTCGCTTATCCTCGGCGCGGGCCGCCAGCACCTCGCGGAACACCCGGGTAGAGAAGAGCGCGGCGCTGGCCAGCAGAATCAGTGTGATGCCGCCCAGTCCGCCCGCCAGCGCCGGCTGCAGCCAGCGGTCATCGGCCCGTTGCCGCAACCGGGTACTGAGTTCGCCGGCGGGCTCGCGGAGCTGGTCACTGGTGCGGAGCAACTCCCGGGCAACCTCCCGCACCGCCAAGTCCGGCGCCTCCTGGCCCGCGGCGCCAGCCAGCCGGCTCAACAGCCGCTCGCCGGCCGACGTGACCGCCGGCAGGCCCTCGCTGACCGTGCGACGGGCCTGCACCAGCGCCGGCGGGGCGCCGTATCCGGCCACCGGGTCGACCGACGTTAGGGTGTCGGCATGGCCCCTGACATCGGCCAGCGCCTGTTCCAGCCGGGCCACCTCCACCGGGTCGCCGCGCCCGGCGCGCGCCGCCTGGTCACGAAGCTCCAGCAGCTCCACCTCGAGACCCTGGCCGGCCGCCAGCTGCCCCCGGTCGGCCGCCTGCAGGTGCAGGGTCAGGCCGATCACCAGCGCGGTGAGCACCGTGGTGATCGCCGCCAGCGAGGTAAAAAGGCGCGCCTTCGACTGGGTGGATCCCTGCTGTGGTTTGTCTGTTCGAGCCGCCGTCATACTGAATCAACCTCTCTGTGCATCCTGCTCAGGCCGCCACCCGCATGAAACGGGGGTCACGCACCAGCCGCACCGGGCGAAAGACCGGCCAGTCACCATCCTCGCGCTGAAACACCCCGGCGATGCAGCGCGCCAGGTCGGACGACAGCCCGCCCGGCACCTGGGCCAGCCAACCGCCGCGAGCACAGGGGCGCAGCCCCAGCACCTCGTCCACCAACAGGCCGGCCACCACCTCCCCGGCGCGCATGATGACAATGCGTGTCAGGTGGGACATGTTGACCGGGCCCTGGCCGAAGAAGCCGTCCAGGTCGATGACCGGGATCAGGGTGCCACGGACGTTGGCCACGCCCTTGACCCAATCGCGGGTGTGGGGCACGGGGGTCAGCGGGGGGCAGGGCATCACCTCCGCCACTTCGTGCATCGGCAGCAGGAAATGGCGCCCGGAGAACCGCACCGCCACCCCGTACCATTCGGACTCGCCCCCCTCGTCGACCGTCAGGTCCAGGGGATGGGCACGGCCCATCCGATCCAGGGCCCGCAGGGCATCGAAGGCGGTGGGCTGTTCCTCCAGGCTCAACACAGCGCTCAGCCGCCCAACACCGCGCGTACCTTCTGGAGCAGTTCATCGCGCTCCACGGGCTTGGCGATGTAATCCACCGCGCCCTGGCGCTTGGCCCAGATCCGGTCGGTGGCCTGGTCCTTGCTGCTGACCATGATCACCGGGATCGAGGCGGTCTCGGCGTCGCGGTTGAGCCGCCGGGTGGCCTGGAAGCCGTTCATGCCGGGCATGACGATGTCCATGAGGATAAGATCGGGATGGGCGCTGCGCGCCTGTTCCAGCCCCTGCTCCCCGTCACCGGCCTCAATCAGCTGGTGCCCCTCCCCCTCCAGGATGGAGCGGATGGCGTGGAGATCGGTGGGTGAATCGTCGATAACCAGAATGCGCGCCATGGTGTGAACTCCCCGTCCTTAGATGATGTCCTTAAAGAGTGTGTCAGGCCGTCTGCGTGATATGGCGGCGAATGGCGTCCAGCAGCTCGCCCCGGGTAAACGGCTTGGTGAGGTACTGCTCGGAACCGACAATGCGCCCCCGCGCCCGGTCGAACAGGCTGTCCTTGCTGGAGAGCATGATCACGGGCGTGGCCCGGAAGGCGGGGTTGTTCTTGACCAGCGCGCAGGTCTGGTAGCCGTCCAGGCGCGGCATCATGATGTCAATGAAGATGATATCCGGCCGATGTTCGGCCACCTTGGCCAGGGCCTCGAACCCGTCGGTGGCCGTGATCACCTCGCAGCCTTCCTTTTTGAGGAGTGTCTCGGCCGTGCGGCGGATGGTCTTGCTGTCGTCGATGACCATCACCTTCAGGCCCTGCACGTCCTGCTCTGACGCTTCGCTTTCCACCCGCGCCCCCTCGTCGATGGCAGAAATCCCGCTGCCCGCCGGACGGCAGCGGCACGAGTTCCTCCCCCAGGTATTTACCATAGGTGTCCGACCGAATACTACCTTACGACTAACTGGGTACCGGCGCCGACGCCGCCCCGCCCCTCATACTCAGCGCCGACACGCGGTATCATGCGGCCATCGTATTCACTTGACGCGGGCAACCGCCCCGGCCCCGAGGAACCTTCATGAGCGTACGACTGGGCGTGGTCATGGACCCCATCCACGCGATCAAACCCTGGAAGGACACCACCCTGGCCCTGTTGCTGGAGGCCGAGCGCCGCGGCTGGGTACTGCATTATCTGGAGACCGGCGATCTGGCCCTGCGCGACGGCCGACCCCTGGGCCGAAACCGGCCACTGACGGTGCGGGACGACAACCGGGACTGGTTCGAGCTGGGCGAACCGGCCTGGGGCCCGCTGGAGGCGCTGGACGTCATCCTCATGCGCAGCGATCCACCGGTGGACACCGCCTATGCCTACGCCACCCACGTACTGGAGCTGGCTGAGCTGGCGGGGGTCCAGGTGATCAACCGCCCGGAGGCGCTGCGCGACTGCAATGAGAAGCTCTTTACCGCCCAGTTCCCGCAGTGTTGCGCCCCCACCCTGGTCAGTGCCGATGCCGGGCAGCTGCGGGCCTTCATGGCCGAGCAAGAGCATGTGGTGCTGAAGCCGCTGGATGCCATGGGCGGCGCCTCGATCTTCGTGGTCCGGGATGGCGACCCCAACACCAGTGTCATCCTGGAGACCCTCACCCGGGAGGGCACCCTCCAGATCATGGCCCAGCGCTACCTGCCGGAGATCGAGGCGGGCGACAAGCGGATCCTGATGATCGGCGGCGAGCCGCTGCCCTGGGCGCTGGCCCGTATCCCGCGCGAGGGCGAGACCCGGGGCAACCTGGCCGCCGGCGGGCGCGGCGTCGGGGTGGAACTGACCGACCGCGACCGCTGGATCTGCGAACAGGTGGCCCCGGAATTGCGCCGGCGCGGGCTGGATTTCGTCGGCCTGGATGTGATCGGTGATTACCTCACCGAGATCAACGTCACCAGCCCCACCTGCGTCCGGGAGCTGGACGCCATTTACGAGACCAATATCTCCGCACGCCTGATGGACTTGGTGGAAACCCGGCTATGAGCCGTTTCCGCCTGATACGGCTGGCCACCCTGCTCGGTCTCGCCGCGCTGGTGCTCAACGCCTGCAGCGGTGAGGAGCTGCAACACCGGGAACGCTTCTACGCCCTGGGCACGCTGGTGGAGGTCACCATCCACGGCCAGCCCGAACGCACCGCCCTGGCGGCGGCCGATCGGGTGCGCCGGCGGCTGGAGGATTACCAGCAGCGCTGGCACCCGGCCGGCGATGGCGAACTGGGCCAGATCAACCGCGCCTTGGCCGCCGGCGAAACCAGCCCCGCGGCCAGCGACGAGCTGCTCGCCCTGCTGGCCACCGGCCGGGAACTGGAACGGCTCAGCGGCGGCCTGTTCACCCCGGCCATCGGGGAGTTAATCCGCCTGTGGGGTTTCGAGGACGACGGCCGCGACGCCCAACGGCCCGACCCGCAGGCGCTCGAGGCCTGGCTGAGCGCCCGGCCCAGCCTGCGCGACCTGCGCGAGGAGGATGGCCGTCTGGCCAGCGACCACACCGGGCTGCGGCTCAACCTGGGGGGGTACGCCAAGGGCTATCTCATCGGCCAGGCGGTGGACGATCTGCGCCGTCAGGGCATCGAGCGTGCGGTGGTGAATGTGGGCGGTGATCTGCTCACCCTGGGCGAGCCCCGCGGCCGCCCCTGGCGCATCGGCATCCGCCACCCCCACCAGGAGGGCATTATCGCGTCGCTGGAGGTTGGGGCCGACACCGCCGTATTCACCTCCGGCGACTACGAACGCGATTTCGAGCAGGACGGTGAGCGCTACCACCACATCCTCGACCCGCGCAGCGGCCACCCGGCCCGCGGCCTGAGCGCCGCCACCGTGGTCCATTCGGACCCGGTGCGGGCCGACGCCGCCAGTACCGCGCTGATGCTGGCCGGCCCGGAGGACTGGCCGGCCGTGGCCCGGCGGCTCGGGGTCCAGCGGATCATGCTGGTGGAGCCGGACGGGCGCATCCACCTGACGGAATCGATGCAGGCCCACCTGCGGGTGGAGCAGACCCCGGAGGCCGGCGTGCGGAGCTGGCCCGACCCGTGACCTGGACCGACCGGCTGGTACTGGTGATCGCGATCAGCGGGGTGGCCCTGCTCTACCCCTGGCTCTGGGACGGCCGGGAGGGGGAGGCGGAAACGGTGCGGATCTGGGCTGGTGACAGCGAATACGCCCGTTACCCGCTGGATCGGCCGCGCACGGTGGAGGTCCCCGGGCCGCTGGGGACCACGGTGGTGGAGATCGCCGATGGGGGCGCGCGGGTGGTCTCCGACCCCGGGCCGCGGCAGATCTGCGTGCGCGCCGGGCGCCTGGACACCCCCGGCGACCAGGCCCTCTGCCTGCCCAACCGGGTCGCGGTGGAGATCCTCGGCGCCGAACCCCGCTACGACACCATCCATTACTGACTATGACAGCGCCCCGCTACCGCCGCCTGAAGAGTGACCGCGACGACCTGCGGATCGCCACCCTGGCCGCCCTGGCCCTGGCGATTCACGTGGCCGAGGCGGCGTTGCCCAGCCCGCTGCCCGGCATCAAACCGGGGCTGGCCAACATCATCACGGTGGCCGCGTGCTGGCTCTACGGCTGGCGGGTGGCCGTCTGGATCACCGTGCTGCGGGTGTTGGCCGGCGGCATCCTGATGGGCACCCTGCTCTCCCCCACCTTCTTCCTCAGCCTGGCGGGCGGCCTGGGTGCACTGGGCGGCCTCGCGCTGGCCCGGACCCTGCCCGGCGCCAGCGCGGTCAGCTACAGTCTGCTGGCCGCCCTGGCCCACATGGGGGCCCAGTTCACCGCGGCCTGGTGGTTGTTCATTCCGCACCCGGGGCTCTGGCTCCTCTTTCCGCCCTTCATGACCGCCGCCATCGTTTTCGGGCTGGTCAACGGTATAATGGCCAGCGCCATGATCCGCGAACTCGGCCGCCCGCCGCGCCGGGATGGCCACGAGGCAGCATGACCGCAGCCGCCCGACAACCCCGTTTACATCGGCCCGCCTGGACCGGGACCGACCACGGCCGGCTGCTGGTCGCGATGGTGGTGGCCGCGCTGATCCACGCCGCCGTCATCTTCGGGCTCGGTCTGTCATTCCCCGAACCGGAACGGGCCGAACGGCCGCCGCTGATCGACGTCACCCTGAGCCGCCATGACAGCGGGATGCCCGAGGACTACGACTTCCTGGCGGAGAGTGATCAGTTGGGCGGCGGTGCCGCGGAGACCCCCGAGCCCCATGTACCGGAGACGCCCGCCTCGCGGATCGCCCGGGAGACGCCGCTGCCGGAGCCGGAGCCCGACCCCGAGCCGACCCCCACCGCAGAGACCCCGGCGGAGGTACCCGCGCTGACCACCGAGGAGGCCCCCGTGGACAGGCCGGAGAGCGAACAGGCCGAGCGCGAGCCGGAGCAGCGCCAGCCGCTGGACCTGGCCGCCGCCCGCCGGGCCGCGATCAACGCCCCCACGCCCGAACGGGCCCAGCCCGATGCCCGCGGCCCCAGCCGCCAGTTCATCAGCTCCAGCACCCGCAGCCATCCCGCCGCCGAGTACATGCGCCAATGGGTGGCCCGGGTTGAGGACGTGGGCAACCGTAACTACCCCAATGAGGCCCGGCGGCGTGGGCTGTCCGGGCGCCTGGTGCTGCAGGTCACCCTGGAGCCCGACGGCGAGGTCGCCGCGGTGCGCATCCTGGAGCCCTCGCGCCACCGCTTGCTGGACGAGGCGGCGGTCCGCATCGTCCGCCTTTCCGCCCCCTACGCCCCGGTGCCGGACGATGTCCTGCAGGGCAACGATCAACTGGTGATCACCCGCACCTGGGAGTTTCTGGGCAGCGATCTCTCGGCGCGCTGACCGGAGGGCCGGCGGCCTTGTCCCCCGGCCACTGGACAGGGATACTAAACGCATGAGCGAGACAAGCGACAACGGGGGCTGGCTGAGCGACCACTTCGCCATCGCAATGCCCAGCCTGCAGGACCCCAACTTCGCGCACGCCGTGATCTACATCTGTGAGCACGGCCCGGAGGGCGCGATGGGCCTGGTGATCAATCACCCCTCCGATCTCAAGCTGAGGGACCTGTTCGAGCACATGGACATCGAGCCGGGCCCCGACGCCCCGGTGGACACCCCGGTCTTCCTCGGCGGCCCGGTACAGCGCGAACGCGGCTTTGTGCTCCACCCACCGGACGATCAGTGGGAGGCCTCAGCACAGGTCTCGCCCCAGGTCAGTGTCACCACCTCCCGCGACATCATCACGGCCCTGGCCCAAAACCGCGGCCCCCGCCGCTTTCTGATGGCCCTGGGTTACGCGGGTTGGGGCGCCGGGCAGCTGGAGGAGGAGATGACCAGCAATGCCTGGCTGACGGTGCCGGCGACCAGCACCATCCTCTTCGACACCCCGGTGCCGCAGCGCTGGGAGGCCGCGGCGGCGCAACTGGGGGTGGATATCAGCCGCATGTCCGGCGAAAGCGGGCATGCCTGACCCCGTATCGGGCACCTGGCTGGCCTTCGATCACGGGGACCGGCGCATCGGCGTGGCCGTGGGTGAGGCCCTGACCGGCGGCGGCCGGGCCCTGATCACCCTGAGCGCCCGCGCCGGTCAGCCCGACTGGGAGGAGGTCGGCCGGCTCCTGGCGGAGTGGCGGCCGCAGGGGGTGGTGGTGGGGCTGCCGCTGCACGCCGACGGCAGCGACTCGGAAAGCACCCGCGCCGCGCGCAAGTTCGCCCAGCGCCTGCACGGCCGCTACGGGCTGCGGGTGGAGCTGGTGGACGAGCGGCTCTCCTCCCACGAAGCGGCGGCACGGCTCTCCGAACGCCGCGGCCGCCCCACCCGCCGGCCCGGCGCCCTGGACAGCGAGGCGGCACGGGTCATCCTGGAAACCTGGTTCAGCCAACAGGGGTGCGCATGACCACACCCGAGGTAACACCGCTACTCGAGCGCGTCCAACACGATCTGGAGGGCCGGCTGCAGGCCCTCGATGCCCCCCTCGACGAGGCCGCCATGGTCGGCATCCACACCGGTGGCGCCTGGGTGGCCCGGGCGTTGCACCAGCGGCTGGGCCTGGCGCTGCCCCTGGGCACCCTGGATATCGCCTTCTACCGCGATGACGTCGGCCAGGCGGGGCTCAACCCCCAGGTGCGCCCCTCCAGCCTGCCCTTCGACGTGGACGATCGGGTCATCGTGTTGGTCGATGACGTGCTGCACACCGGACGGACGGTGCGCGCCGCACTCAACGAGATCTTCGACTACGGCCGCCCGGCCGCCGTGCTGCTGGTGGTGCTGGTGGACCGCGGCGGACGCGAGTTGCCCTTCGCCGCCGATGTCGTCGGTACCCGGCTCTCTCTGCCCCGGCACCGACGCATTAAACTGAGCGGCCCCGAACCCCTGCACTTCATCATTCAGGACACGGCATGAACGCACAGTTGGACAACCAGGGCCGGTTGCGCCACTTCCTGACCACGGAAGGCCTGCCCCGGCCGCTGCTGAACCAGATCCTCGACACCGCCGAGAGCTTCACCGGCGTCATCGGCAAGTCGGTCAAGAAGGTCCCGCTGCTGCGCGGCCGCACGGTCATCAACCTGTTTTTCGAGCCGAGCACGCGAACCCGCACCACCTTCGAGTTGGCCGCCACCCGGCTGTCGGCGGACGTGCTCAACATCGACGTGGCGGTCTCCTCCCAGTCCAAGGGCGAGAGCCTTCTGGACATGCTGCGCAACCTGGAGGCCATGCAGTGCGACGCCTTCGTGGTGCGCCACGGCGACAGCGGCACCGCCGAGTTTATCGCCCGCCACGTCCGGCCCGGGGTGAGCGTGCTGAACGCCGGCGACGGCCGCCACGCCCACCCCACCCAGGCCATGCTGGACATGTTCACCATCCGCCAGCACAAGGGCGATTTCGAACCGCTGCGGGTGGCCATTGTCGGCGACATCCTGCACTCGCGGGTGGCCCGCTCCCAGATTCACGCCCTCAATGGCCTGGGCGCCGGCGAGGTCCGGGTGATCGCCCCGCGCACCCTGCTGCCACGGGATGTGGAGACCCTGGGCGTGCGGGTGTTCCACGACATGCAGGCCGGGCTCCGCGATGTCGACGTGGTGATGATGCTCCGGCTGCAACGGGAGCGCATGCGCGGCGCCCTGCTGCCCAGTGAGGGCGAGTACTTCAAGCTTTACGGCCTGACCGAGGAGAAACTCTCGGTGGCTCACCCGGACGCCATCATCATGCATCCCGGTCCCATCAACCGCGGTGTGGAGATGAACTCGGCGGTGGCCGACGGGCCGCGTTCAGTCATCCTGCAACAGGTCACCAACGGGATCGCCGTGCGCATGGCGCTGATGTCCATGCTGCTCGGCCGGGCCGGCGGAGGGGAGGACGCATGACGGCATGGAGCATCACGGGGGCCCGGGTGGTGGACCCGGCCAGCGACCGGGATGAGGTCGTGGATCTGCACATCGCCGATGGGCGCATCGCCGCCCTGGGGGCACCGCCCAGCGGCTGGCAACCGGAGCATATCCTCCAGGCCACCGGCCTGGTGGCCTGCCCGGGGCTGATCGACCTGGCGGCGCGGACCCGAGAGCCGGGGCAGGCGCGCAAGGCCAATATCGCCAGTGAGGCCCGGGCCGCGGCGGCCGGGGGAATCACCACGCTGATCTGCCCGCCGGACACCCGCCCCGTCACCGATACGCCTTCGGTGGTGGAGCTGATCCGCAACCGCTCCGCAGCGGCGGGCGGGGCCCGGGTGCTGCCGCTGGGGGCGCTGACCCGGAACCTGGACGGGGGGCAGTTGAGCGAGATGGTGGCCCTGAGCGAGGCGGGCTGCCCCGGGCTGTCCGACGGCGGCCGGCCGATCGCCGACAGCCTGGTGCTGCGCCGGGCGCTGGAGTACGCCGCCACCTTTGATCTGCCCGTGCACCTGACCCCGGAGGAGCCCATCCTGGCCCAGGGCCTGGCCCACGAGGGGCAGCTGGCCACCCGGATGGGCCTGCCCGGGATCCCGGTGGCCGCCGAGACGGCCGGGCTCGGCCGCATGCTCGCCCTGGCCGAGGAGATCGGGGCCCGGGTCCACTTCGGCCGGTTGTCCAGCCGCCGCGGTCTCGAGCTGATCCTGGCCGCCCAGCGCAACGGTCAGCCGGTGACCGCCGACGCCGCCATTCATCAGCTGTTTCTCACCGAGATGGACATCTACGGCTACCAGAGCCAGGCCCACGTGCGCCCGCCGCTGCGTTCCACCGGCGACCGCGACGCCCTGCGCCGGGCGCTGGCGGCCGGCGAGCTTCCGGTCCTCTGCTCCGACCACCAGCCCCACGATCCGGACGCCAAGCGTTGCCCCTTCGCCGAGAGCGAACCAGGCATCTCCGGGCTGGACAGCCTGCTGGCGCTCGTCTTGCGCCTGGCCGACGAGCTCAACCTGCCCCTGACCCGCGCCCTGGCACCGGTCACCAGCGGCCCGGCACGGGTCCTGGACCTGCCGGGTGGGCGCCTGACCGAGGGCGCCCCGGCGGACATCTGCCTGTTCGATCCGGACGAGGTCTGGTGGTTCAAGGCCAGCGACATGCACAGCCGGGGCGAGAACAGCCCGTTTACGGGCTGGGAATTCACCGGCCGGGCCCGCTACACCATCGTCGACGGACTCCGGGTCTATGACGCCCACAACTGAGGCGCCCTTCCGCGGCCGGGTGGTGAGCACCGCGGGCCTGCCCGACGGCCAGCTGCTGATCCGCCTGGCGCTGCCCGAGCTGGCGCGGGCGGTCCCGGGCCAGTTCCTCTACCTGCAACTGCCCGGGGGCCCGCAACCCCTTTGGCTGGTCGAGGCGCACGGCGGCGAGGGCTGGCTGGCGGGCGTACTGGACGGCCGCCGGCTGCCGGAGGGGTACGCCCCGGCGCCGGGCGGGACCCTGGCGTGCAGCCGGCTGCAGGGCGAGGGCTTCGGGGAGCTCAGCGGTGACAAGCTGGTGGTGCTGGGTCAGGACGAGGGGGTGGCCGCCGCGCTGTTCCTGGCCCAGCGGCTCGGCCGCGGGCGCGCACGGCTGGTGCTGCTGGGCACCGCGGGCGAGCGCCTGCCCTTCCGCCCGCGGCCATCCCGCTTCGTCATCCCCGGCATGCCGCCGGGCACCATCGCCGGCAACGGGGTCATGGAGCAGGCGGGGATCGCCAGCCGGCTGGCCATCACCGGCATGGAGCAGCCGGGGTGCCACCACGGCACCGTGGCGGAGCTGCTGATCGCCTGGTGGCAGAGTGTGCCGGACTGGGACCGCCAGGGCTGGGCGCTGGCCGCCGCCGGCCCCTGGCACTGGCTGGAAGGCCTGCAACAACAACGGCCCGCTGGACTACCCCTGGCCGACTGCCGCCTCCCCTGAACCCCATAGGGCCTTATCCCCGTCACCGCGAGGCCCAGACCCACTACCACCGTCACCGCGGGAAGGCCCACCCCCACCGTCACTGCGAGGAGGCGAAGCCGACGCGGCAGTCTACCGCCTTGGATCGCCACGGGCCTTCGGCCCTCGCGATGACGGGGGGAAAGCCTTCGGCCCTCGCGATGACGGGGGGAAAGCCTTCGGCCCTCGCGATGACGGGGGAAAGCCTTCGGCCCTCGCGATGACGGGAGGCAGAGGCCGGTCAGCGCAGTTTGGGGCCGCGGGGCGCCTCCTCCTCATCGTCCACCAGCGAAAGCCCCTCCGTGTTCTTCTCCAGCGACGCCTGCGGCGCCTCGCCGCTTTCGTGCAGCTTGGCCATCAGCCGCACCTCGTTCTCCGAGTCGGCGTGGCGCAGCGCATCCTCGTAGGTGATCTGGCCGTTGCGGTAGAGCTCGTAGAGGTGCTGGTCGAAGGTGCGCATGCCCTGCTCGTTGGAGCGCTTCATGATGTCCTTGAGCTCGTGCACCTCGCCCTTGCGGATCTTGTCGTGCACCAGCGGCGTACCCAGCAGGACCTCCACCGCCGGCACCCGGCCCTGGCCGTCCACTGTCGGGATCAACTGCTGCGCCACCACCGCCTTGAGGTTCAGCGACAGGTCCATGTAAAGCTGCTTGAGCCGGTCGGAAGGGAAGAAGTTGACGATGCGGTCCATCGCCTGGTTGGCGTTGTTGGCGTGCAGCGTCGCCAGGCAAAGATGCCCCGTCTCGGCGAAGGCAATGGCGTAATCCATGGTCTCCTTGGAGCGGATCTCGCCGATCAGGATCACGTCCGGGGCCTGGCGCAGGGTGTTGCGCAGGGCCACGTCGAAGGATTCAGTGTCCACCCCCACCTCGCGCTGGGTGACGATGCACTTGTTGTGCTGGTGGACGAACTCGATCGGATCCTCGATGGTGATGATGTGGCCCGAGGCGTTGCGGTTACGATAGCCAATCATCGCGGCCAGCGAGGTGGATTTGCCGGTGCCGGTGCCGCCGACGAAGATGATCAGCCCCCGCTTGGTCATGGCCAGCTGCTCGATGAGCTTCGGCAGCTTGAGCTGCTCCACCGTCGGGATATTGGTCTCGATCCGGCGCAGCACCATGCCCGGTGTCGAGCGCTGATAGAAGGCGCTGACCCGGAACCGCCCCAAACCGCTGGCGGAGATGGCAAAGTTGCATTCGTGGAACTGCTCAAACTCCTCGCGCTGGGCGGGGGTCATAATCGATTGCACCACCTGACGCGACTGGTCGGCGGTGAGCGGTGTCTTGGAGACCGGCATGATCTGCCCGGAGACCTTCATGCAGGGCGGCACACCCGTGGTGATGAACAGGTCCGAGCCCCCTTTCTTCACCATGAGTTCGAGCAGGGCGTTGAAATCCATCGATTACCTCTGACTGCCGGGCCACGGCCAGGCTCAGCGCCGACCCCTGTGCCCGATAAGCTAGTTGAACAAATCCCGGTTGACCGCCTTGGGCCGGGCATCGGCCTTGGTGACCAACCCCTTGGCCACTAGGTGCTGCAGGCATTGATCGAGCGTCTGCATGCCGGCGGTGTGCCCGGTCTGGATGGCCGAGTACATCTGCGCCACCTTGTCCTCGCGGATCAGGTTGCGGATCGCAGCGGTGCCGATCATGATCTCGTGGGCGGCGATCCGGCCACCGCCGATCTTCTTGAGCAGTGCCTGGGCAATGACCGCGCGCAGCGACTCGGAGAGCATGGAGCGCACCATGGACTTCTCGGCGGCCGGAAAGACGTCGATGATCCGGTCGATGGTCTTGGCCGCGGAGCTGGTGTGCAGGGTGCCGAAGACCAGGTGCCCGGTCTCGGCGGCGGTGAGTGCCAGGCGGATGGTCTCCAGGTCGCGCATCTCACCCACCAGGATGATATCCGGGTCCTCGCGCAGGGCCGAGCGCAGCGCCTCGTTGAAGCCCAGGGTGTCGCGGTGCACCTCGCGCTGGTTGACCAGACAGCGGTGGGACTCGTGGACGAACTCGATGGGGTCCTCAATGGTGAGGATATGGCCGTACTCCTTCTTGTTCACATAGTCCACCATGGCGGCCAGGGTGGTGGACTTGCCGGAGCCGGTGGGACCGGTGACCAGCACCAGGCCCCGGGGGTTATCGGCAATCTCCTTGAACACGTCCGGTGCCCCCAGGTCGTCCAGGGTAAGCACCTCGGAGGGGATGGTGCGGAAGACCGCGGCCGCGCCACGGTTCTGGTTGAAGACATTGACACGAAAGCGCGCCAGGCCGGGGATCTCGAAGGAGAAATCGGTCTCGAGAAACTCCTCGTAATCCTTGCGCTGCTTGTCGTTCATGATGTCGTAGATCATCGAATGCACCTGCTTGTGTTCCATCTCAGGCAGGTTGATTCGACGCACATCACCGTCCACGCGTATCATGGGCGGCAATCCGGCTGCGATGTGCAGGTCCGAGGCGTTGTTCTTGACCGCGAAGGCGAGAAGGTCTGCGATATCCATGATAAAAATAAGCCCCTTCCGAAGGCTGGCCGACACACCCGGACTCGGCTGCTTGGCCATGGCGCACGCCCGCTAAGTTACAGCGATACCAGGACCCCGGCAACCGCATGGACATCGCCCAGAGACTGCAAGTCGTGCACGAGCGGCTGCGCGCCGCTGAACACCGTTTCGGCCGTGACCCCGGCAGCGTGAAGTTGCTCGCGGTCAGCAAGACCCAACCCGTATCCGCCATCCGCGCCGCCCTGGCCGCCGGCCAGCACGCCTTCGGCGAAAACTACCTGCAGGAGGCGCTGGACAAACAGCAGGCGCTGGCCGACACCCCCGCCGAGTGGCACTTCATCGGCGCGCTGCAATCGAACAAGACCCGGGACGTGGCCGGCCACTTCGACTGGTGCCACACGGTGGACCGGCTCAAGATCGCCCGCCGGCTGTCGCAGCAGCGGCCCGAGGAGCGGCCGCCGCTAAATGTCTGTATTCAGGTCAACATCAGCGGTGAAGCCAGCAAGGCCGGTGTGCTCCCCGCGGGCGCGGCCGAACTCGCCGCCCAGGTGGCGGAACTGCCCCGCCTGCGCCTTCGCGGCCTGATGGCCCTGCCCGCCCCTGCCGAGGGCCTGGCGGCACAACGCCGGCCCCTGGCCGCGCTGCGCGAGCTGCAGGAGCATCTGGTGAGTTCCGGCCTGGCATTGGATACGCTATCCATGGGCATGAGCGGTGATCTGGAGGCCGCCGTGGCTGAAGGCGCGACCCTGGTACGCATCGGCACCGCCATTTTCGGTCCGCGCCAGACCACCCCGGCAAATGGCAAGGAGAACAAGCGATGAGCAACAACACCCTGTGCTTTATCGGCGGCGGCAACATGGCCCGCTCGCTGATCGGCGGCCTGCTGGCCGACGGTTTCGACCCGCAGGCGGTACGGGTGGCCGACCCGGACGCCGGCAAGCGCGATGACCTGGCCAACCGTTTCGGCGTTCGGGTCTACGCCGACAACCTGGAGGCGGCCGCCGACGCCGACACCGTGATCCTGGCGGTCAAGCCCCAGGTGGTGCGTACCGCCTGCGAGCAGTTGGTGGCCGGCAGCGGCGACGCCGGGCGGCTGTTTATCTCCATCGCGGCGGGCGTGCGCGAGCCGGACCTGACCCGCTGGCTCGGGGGCCAGGCCGCAGTGGTGCGGACCATGCCCAACACCCCCTCGCTGGTGGGCACCGGCGCCACGGCGCTGTACGCCAACGACCGGGTCAAGGAGCGGCAGCGGGAGCTGGCGGAATCATTGATGCGCGCCGTGGGGCTGGTGGTCTGGCTCGACGACGAGGCCCAGATGGATACCGTGACCGCGGTTTCCGGCAGCGGCCCGGCCTACTTCTTCCTGCTCATGGAGGCCATCGAGGACGCCGCGCGGGACCTGGGTCTGCCCGGTGAGACCGCCCGCCTGCTGACCATCGAGACGGCGCTGGGCGCGGCCAAGATGGCCTTGGAGAGCGATGAGTCCCCGGCCCAATTGCGCCAGCGGGTGACCTCCCCCGGGGGCACCACCGAGCATGCGCTGCATGTGTTGGAGGATGGCGAGTACCGCGCCCTGATGACCCGTGCGGTGCAGGCCGCCGCCAAACGCGCCCAGGAGCTGGGCCAGATGCTGGGGGAGCAGTGATGAACGGGTACCTGGCCAACCCGATCACCTTCCTGCTGGAGACCCTCATCACACTCTACATCCTGGCGGTGATGGTGCGCTTTCTGCTGCAGTGGGCGCGGGCCGATTTCTTCAACCCCATTTCCCAGGCGGTCGTGAAGGTCACCCAGCCGGCACTGCGGCCGCTGCGCCGGGTGATTCCCGGTTACCGCGGGCTGGACTTGGCGGCCGTGGTGCTGATGATCCTGCTGCAGATGCTCTCGCTCTACCTGACCTACCTGATCGGTGGCAATTATGTGCTGCCGGTGGGCTATGCGTTCATGAGCGCGATCATCCAGGTGCTCAGCCTGCTGTTCACGCTCTACACCGTGATCATCATCATCCAGGTGATCATGAGCTGGGTGAATCCGCACAGCCACCACCCCGGGGTGGCCATCCTGCACAGCCTCACCGACCCCATCATGAGCCCCATCCGCCGCATGTTGCCGGACCTGGGCGGCCTCGACCTCTCGCCGCTGGTGGCGCTGCTGGGCATCCAGGTGCTGCGTATGCTCATCTTCCCGCCACTGCAGGCGCTGGTGCCCCCGCTCACCGGTTGAGCGGGGCGCCAGTTGTTCCCGCCCCCCGCCACCTTTAGACTCGGTAGGTTCTGATAAAACAAGATTATTCCGGGAGCCGATGCCTAAGCACCTGCCCGCCGACTCGGTCGGCATTGTGGAGCAACACAGCCTGCACTTCGACGAGCCGCTGCCGCTGGACTGCGGGCGCTCGTTGCCGGCCTACGACCTGGTCTACGAGACCTACGGTGAGCTCAATGCCGAACGCAGCAACGCCATCCTGATCTGCCACGCGCTCTCGGGCAGTCACCACGCGGCCGGCTACCACAGCGAGGAGGACCGCAAGCCGGGCTGGTGGGAGGCCTGCGTGGGGCCAGGCAAACCCATCGATACCGACCGCTTCTATGTGGTCTGCTGCAACAACCTGGGGGGCTGCCACGGCAGCACCGGGCCCAGCAGCATCAACCCGGAAACCCACCGCCCCTACGGCCCGGACTTCCCCCTGGTGACGGTGCGCGACTGGGTCCACAGCCAGGCCCGCCTGGCGGACGCCCTCGGCATCGAGCGCTGGGCGGCGGTGGTCGGTGGCAGCCTGGGGGGCATGCAGGCCATTCAATGGGCCATCGACTATCCGGACCGGCTCGGCCACGTGGTGGCCATTGCTGTCGCGCCACGGCTCTCGGCGCAGAACATCGGCTTCAACGAGGTGGCCCGCCAGGCCATCCTCACCGATCCGGAGTTCCACGGCGGCCGCTACTACGAGCACCACACGGTACCGCGCCGCGGTCTGGCGCTGGCCCGCATGCTCGGCCACATCACCTACCTTTCCGATGACGCCATGCGCGACAAATTCGGCCGTGATCTGCGGGCGGACGGCGGGCGCTACAAGTTCAACTTCGATGTGGAGTTCGAGGTGGAGAGCTACCTGCGCTACCAGGGCCGCTCCTTCGTCGACCGCTTTGACGCCAACACCTATCTGCTGATGACCAAGGTGCTGGACTACTTCGACCCGGCCGCGGAGTACGACCACGACCTGTCGGCGGCCCTGGCCCATGTGCAGGCGCGCTTCCTGCTCATCTCCTTCAGCAGCGACTGGCGTTTCCCGCCGGAGCGCTCACGGGAGATCGTCCGGGCCCTGGAGGACAACCAAAAGCCGATCAGCTACCTGGAGGTGGAGACCAGCCAGGGCCACGATGCCTTCCTGAAGCCCATCCCGGTCTACACCGAGGCCTTCAGGGCCTACATGCAGGGCATTGCCCGGGAGGTGGGGGCATGAGCGCACTGAGACCGGACCTGGCCATCATCAGCGATTGGATCGCCCCCGGCAGCCGCATCCTCGATCTGGGCTGCGGCGACGGCACCCTGCTGGCGCACCTGGCGGGCGAGCGTGAGGTCACCGGCTACGGCCTGGAGATCGAGCCGCGCAAGATCGTCGCCTGCCTGGAGAAGGGGGTGAGCGTCATCCAGGCGGACCTGGACAAGGGCCTGTCGGATTTCAAGGACCAGGCCTTTGACTATGTGCTGATGACCCAGACGCTGCAGGCGGTGCACTACCCGGATGAGCTGCTCCAGGAGATGCTGCGGGTCGGCCGCGAGGGCATTGTCACCTTCCCCAATTTCGGCAACTGGCGCATGCGACTTTACCTAGGCTTCCACGGGCGCATGCCCATAAGCCGGACGCTGCCGCACACCTGGTACAACACCCCCAACATCCACCTGTGCACCGTGCGCGATTTCGAGGCCCTGTGTGCCGAGCGCGGAATCGAGATCCTGGAGCGCCACGTCACCGATCAGGCGATGCACGACAACGCGCTGATGCGGCAATTCCCCAACCTGCTTGGGGACGTGGCCCTCTACCGCATCCGCCAGGCTGCCCGCTGAGCCGGGGGCAACCGGGCCACCGGACGCTCTGATATCATGAGGGCAAACCCGCATCAGTGGCGTGCCGGGGCATCCCCGCCCCCCGGCCACCCCGGATCATGGGAGGCAGGCTTGGCAACACCGCTTCGACCCACAACCCCAGAATATATCCAGCACAACCAGCAAGTGCTGGAGGACCGGCATTCGGACTTCCAGCATATCGTCATCGCCGAGGACCCGGACTACGGCCGGCTGCTCTACCTGGACGACGATCTGCAGATCTCCGAGGCCGACCAGCCCTACAACCAGGCCATGGTGGACCCGCTCGCCCGGCACGGCAGCCTGGGCCGGGTGCTGATCCTGGGCGGGGGCGACGGCGGGGTGCTGCGCGA
Source organism: Alkalilimnicola ehrlichii MLHE-1 (assembly GCF_000014785.1). Taxonomy (NCBI): domain Bacteria; kingdom Pseudomonadati; phylum Pseudomonadota; class Gammaproteobacteria; order Chromatiales; family Ectothiorhodospiraceae; genus Alkalilimnicola; species Alkalilimnicola ehrlichii. The sequence continues at coordinate 380,919 of NC_008340.1, read as the reverse complement.
GGCCATCAGCCGCGGCGCCCGCGAAGCTATTCTGGTGGACATCGACCGGGCCGTCATCGATCTCTGCCGCCGCTACTTGCCCCAACTTTGCGGCGATGCCTTCGATGCCCCCCAGGCGCGGGTGGTGGTGGATGACGCCCTCGCCTGGCTGCACCGGGAAGACGAGTACGACGGCATCATCTACGATCTGACCATGGAGCCCTTCAGCCCGGACCAGAGCCGCACCCGCTTTATCGACCAAGTGCTGGCGCACGCCGGTCGGCGGCTGCGCCCCGGCGGCACCTTCAGCATGCAGTGCTGCGGGGCCAATGAACCCGCCCTGCGCGAGGAGATCCGCCAGGGGCTGGCACGACGTTTCCGGACCTGGGAAGACACCACAGTCTCCATCCCGTCCTATGATGTGGATTGGGTCTTCGCATGGGCCCGACACCCCCGCCTTGGGGCATGACGGTCGCAGGAGGAGAGGCATGACGACCTGGCTCATCACCCACCCGGCCTGCCTGGAGCACGATACCGGCCCAGGGCACCCGGAAAGCATCGCCCGACTGCAGACCATCCTGACAGCGCTGCAGTCGTCCACCTTCGAGTTCCTGATCCGTGAGCCGGCGCCGCGCGCCGAGGTGGAACAGCTCAACCGGGTACACGACCCGGACTACGTGCGCGACATCCTCGCCCGGATCCCCGAACAGGGCCAGGCCTTCATCGACAGCGACACCGTGGTCTGCCCGGCCACCGGCGAGGCGGCGCTGCGGGCGGCCGGGGCCGTCTGCCATGCGGTGGATGCGGTGGTCGGCGGCCAGGCGCAGAACGCCTTTTGCGCGGTGCGCCCGCCCGGCCACCACGCCGAACCCAACCAGGCGATGGGCTTTTGTTTCTTCAATAACATCGCCGTGGGCGCGGCCCACGCTATCGCGGCGCACGGCCTGGAGCGGGTGGCGATCATGGACTTCGATGTCCACCATGGCAATGGCACCCAGACCATAGCTGAGCGCAACCCGAAGATGTACTACCTCTCCACCCACCAGGCACCGCTGTTCCCGGGTACCGGCGATCCCTCCGAAACCGGTCAGGGCAACATCCGCAACGCGACCCTGGAGGATGGTGACGGCTCCGAGATGTTCCGCTTCCAGTTCGAGGAACGCATCCTGCCGGAGCTGCACCGGTACAAGCCGCAGCTGGTGATGATCTCCGCCGGCTTCGACGCCCACCGCTCCGACCCCCTGGCCACCCTGCGGCTGGACGAAACCGACTTTGCCTGGGCCACAAGGGAGCTGGTGGCCATCGCCCGCAAGTACTGTGACGGCAAGGTGGTCTCGGCGCTGGAGGGGGGGTACAGCCTGAACGCGGTGGGCCGTTGCGCCCGCGCCCATGTGGAAGCACTGATGACCTGAGCGCCCCCACCGTCGCGCCGGGCCTCAGGGTTGGTGCGGCGCCGCCAGATAGTCGTGCGACTGCATCTCCTGGAGCCGGCTGACCGTGCGCTCGAAGGCGAAACTCAGCCGCTTGCCCTGATAGAGCCGCTCCGCCGGCGCCTCGGCGGAGAGGATGAGCTTGACGCCCCGGTCGTAGAACTCGTCCACCAGGCTTATGAAACGGCGGGCCTGATCGTCCCGGAAACGGTCGAACACCGGCACCCCGGAGATGATCACGGTATGAAAGGTCCGCGCCAATTCGATGTAATCGGTTTGGCTTCGGGGGCCGTCGCAGATCGCCGCGAAATCGAACCACACCACGCCGTCCGCCATCCGCCGGGTGGGGATCCAACGCCCCTCCACTTCCAGTGACTCACCACGGCTACCGGGCTCCGGCGCCACATGCTCGAAGTCATCGGCGAGCACCTCATCCGCCTCGGCATCCAGCGGCCAATGGTAGATCTCCGCGCGCTCGAGAAAGCGCAACCGGTAGTCGACGCCGCCATCCACATTCATGACCCGGGTGTGGCGCTTGATCTGTTCGATGGCGGGCAGGAAGCGGGCCCGCTGCAGCCCGTCCTTGTAGAGCTCGTCCGGCGGGATGTTGGAGGTGGCCACCAGGGTCACGCCCCGGGCAAAGAGGGCCTGCAACAAGCCGCCGAGAATCATCGCATCGGCAATGTCGCTGACGAAGAACTCATCGAAACAGAGCACCCGGGCCCGTCCGGCGAAGCGATCCGCCACCCGCTCCAGGGGATCCTGCTCGTCGCGCAGCCCCTTGAGCTCGTCGTGGACGGCGTGCATGAAACGGTGGAAATGCATCCGCCGCTTCTCCTCGAAGGGCAGGGTCTCGAAGAAGCTGTCCACCAGGTAGGTCTTGCCGCGCCCCACCCCGCCCCAAAGGTAGAGCCCGGTCACCGGCTCCACGGGCTCCGGTGCCCCACGCCGCACCCGGCGAAGCAGCCCCCTGACCCCGCCGGCGGGTTCGGGCCGGGGCCGCGGCGGGGCGTCGATCAGCGCCTGGTGGAGCGCCTGGAGGGCCTCGACTGCCTCGGCCTGAGCGGCGTCCGGGCTGATCAGGCCCTGATCCAGATCCTGCTGGTAACGTTCGCGGGGCGTCATGCGGCATCTCGCTCCTGCGGCTCCGAAGTGGCGCGATTATCGCACAATGCGGGTGGGTTAAGGAGCGCCCCCGAGGTGGCTCGCCCCCCGGTGGTCCCGTTACCGGTTGAGCACCCGGGCGCAGGCGCCGGCACGGATCAGCAGCACGCGGGCCGGCGCCGGGTAGGCCCGTCCCTCCTCGGCCAGCCGCGCCAGCAGTTGCGCGTCCTGCTCCGGGTCCAGTTGCAGGAAGTCCCGGCCCTCCACCAGGCCGGCCCGGCGGAAGCGGCGGAAACTCGTACCCTTGGGCGCGCCCAGGTGCTCGTCCAACTGGCGCAGGGTGTAGTAGCGCTCACCGCGATAACACACCGCCGCAGAGGACGGCATCATTCCTTCCGGCTCCATCGCCCGTATACTCCCACTGAGGTGCACTGACTCATTTGGCGGCAATCAGTATAAGGGGTAGCACATGGCCGGCCTGGAGGAATACCTGCTCTTTCTCGCCAAGGGGCTCACTGTGGTCGCCCTGGTGGTCGCGGCCGTCGGCATGATCCTCAACAGCCTGCGCTGGGAACGTCCACCGGGGATCGACGGCGGACAACTCACAGCGCGGCCCCTTAACCGCCACTATCACCAGCTCGATCAGAGCGTACTGGCCGCCACCGAGGGACAGCGGGCGGCACGCCGCTATGCCCGCAAGGCCGCCCGCGCCCGGCGCCGCCGCGACGACCCCGAGAGGCCCCGGGTCTACGTCCTCGACTTTGTCGGCGATATGCGGGCCAGCCGCGCCCAGACCCTGCGTGAGGAGGTGACCGCCATCCTCAGCATGGCCCGGGCGGAGCGGGACGCGGTGCTCCTGCGCCTGGACAGCCAGGGCGGTACCGTGCCCGGCTATGGCCTGGCCGCATCGCAACTGGCCCGCCTGCGCGAGGCCGGCATCCCGCTGACCGTGAGCATCGACCGCGTGGCCGCCAGCGGCGGCTATCTGATGGCCTGTGTCGCCGACCGGATCGTCGCCGCCCCCTTCGCGGTGGTCGGTTCGATCGGGGTGATCGGCGCGCTGCCCAACTTCAACCGCTTCCTGCGCCGGCATGACATCGACTTCGAGCAGCATACCGCCGGCGAGTGGAAGCGCACCCTTAGCCTTTTCGGCGAGAACACGGACGAGGCGCGGGAAAAGTTCCGGCAGGACCTGGAGAGCGTCCACCGCCATTTCAAGGGCTTCATCCAGCGCTACCGGCCAGCGCTCGACCTGGACCAGGTCGCCACCGGGGAGTACTGGCTGGCCGAGGAGGCCCTGGGGCTCGGGCTGGTGGACGAACTGGGCACCAGCGACGACTGGCTGCTGCGGCGCCGGGACGATCACCGGCTGGTTCAGCTCCGTTACCGGCACCGGGAACCCTTCGGCCAACGCTGGCTCAAGGCCGCGCAGGGCGCCCTCGGCAGCCGGCTGCAGCGGCTGAGATGACGACTAAGTCACTCAGGAAAAAGGAGAAAAACCCCAGGCGGAATGACGTTGCAGTGCAGCAATCCCGTGCTATATTGCAATGCAGTAAGGCTCGCAATGAGCCCTCTGCACTTCAAACCACAGGCAACGTCGGGGAACGATCATGCAAGACCAGATGATGAACCAGATGCAGGAAATGATGAGCCCGGTGCGCAAGCTGAACGCGCTGATGCTGGACAACACCGAGAAGTTGGTCTCCTTCCAGCTGGATCGCGCGCGCAGCTACGCCGATTTGGGCATCAAGCAGATGCGGGCCGCGTTGGAGGTCAACGACAGCAAGGGCCTGCAGAGCTTTATGAACGAGCAGACCAAGCTGGCCAGCACCCTCTCCCAGCAGCTTACCGATGACGCCAAGACGCTGGCCGCCATGGGCGAGCAGTTTGGCAAGGAGCTGCAGGAAGTCAGCAAGGAGAACGTCTCCACCCTGCAGGAGACCGCCACCAAGGCCACCAGCCGCAAGTCGGCCTGAACCGGTACCGGGTCACGGGCCGGCCCTTGCGGCCGGTCCATCCTGTCGCCCCCTACCCCCGATCATCCTCCCCGCGACGAATCCAGAACTGAAACTCGCCCGCCGTCTCTTCCTGCCTCAACAGCTCATGGTTGCTGCGCTCGGTGTAGGCCATGAAGTCCACCGGTGCATGGGGATCGGTGGCCCGCACCCAGAGCACCTGGCCCGGTGACAGGGTGACCAGCCGCCGCTTGGTCTTGAGTATCGGCATGGGGCAGCTCAGGCCCCGGACATCCAATTGCTCGTCGTAGTCCACGTCGCGTTTTTCCAGTCGCCGCCGGTGGAGGCTTATTGTTACAATCCCACTGAGTGCGTCAAGCGCGCGGGCCCGCCCAGGCCCCGCGAATCGCTCCGAAACAACCGCGACAGGGATTTCCCGATGAGCCCGTTAAAGCAACGAGATACCGGCAACGACCCGCGCTCCGTCACCGATAAGGAGCTGCGCCGGCAATACCAGCAAGAGCAGGTCGAGCAGTGGCGAAAACAGGCCGACGAGGCCCATGACCGCTGGATGGACGTGATCGACAACCCCTACGGCAAAGACTGACGCCGTCATCAAGGGAGCACTCCCATGAACACACCCTATCGGCTGCTACTGGCCCTGGCCATTGCCCTCGCCTTGGCCCTCGCCGGCTGCACCACCCTGGACCCCTACACTGGCGAAGAGCGTACCGCGCGGGCCACCCTGGGGGCAGGGATTGGCGCCGCCGCTGGCGCGGCCGCCGGCGCGCTCACCGGCAGCGACTCCCGGGACCGGCGGCGGCGGGCGCTGATTGGCGCCGGCATCGGTGCGCTCAGCGGCGCCGCTGTCGGCGGCTACATGGATCGCCAGGCCGAAGAACTGCGCCAGCGGCTCCGCGGCACCGGGGTGAGCGTCACCCGGGACGGCGAAAACGTTATCCTCAACATGCCCGGCCATGTCACGTTCGCCTTCGACAGCGCGGACCTGCGCTCCGATTTCTTCGAGGTGCTGGACTCCGTGGCCATTGTGGCCAATGAATTCGACCAGACCATGATCGAGGTGGCCGGTCATACCGACAGCACCGGCCCTGCGGAATACAACCAGCGCCTCTCGGAACGGCGCGCACAGACCGTGGCCCGCTACCTGGTCGGCCGGGACGTGGCCGAGATGCGCATGATCGCCGTCGGCTTTGGTGAGGAGCGGCCCATCGCCAGCAACCAGACCGAGGAAGGGCGCCAGCAGAACCGCCGGGTGGAGATCACCTTCCTCCCGATCACCCAGTAACATTCACCACGCCGTGGCGGCTGTGACCGCCACGGCAGCCTCCCACCCACGCCGCCGGACGTGCGGCCCAGGTGCACACAGGGTTTGCCGTGAGCGATACCAAGATCTACCTGCCCGAATCGGACATCCCCCGTCACTGGTACAACGTCATTCCGGACATGCCGACGCCGCCGCAACCCTACCTGGGGCCGGACGGCAAGCCGATCACCGGCGCCGCCATGGAGGCCATCTTCCCGCCGGCCATCATCGAGCAGGAGACCAGCAGCGAGCGTTGGATCCCCATCCCGGAGCCGGTCCGTGAGGCCCTGACCCTGTGGCGGCCCTCACCGTTGATCCGGGCCCGGCGCCTGGAGCAGGCACTGAATACCCCGGCGAAGATCTACTTCAAGTACGAGGGGGTGAGCCCGGCCGGCTCCCACAAACCCAATTCCGCGGTGGCCCAGGCCTACTACAACGCCGAAGCTGGTATCAAGCGGCTGACCACGGAGACCGGCGCGGGCCAGTGGGGCTCCTCTCTGGCGCTGGCCGGACAGATGTTTGGCCTGGACGTACGCATCTACATGGTGCGTATCAGCTACGAGCAGAAACCCTACCGCCGCTCCATGATGGAGACCTGGGGCGGCGAGGTCATTCCCAGCCCCTCCAACCACACCCAGGCCGGGCGCGACGCCCTGGCGCAGGACCCGGACTCCAACGGCTCTTTGGGCATGGCCATCTCCGAGGCGGTCGAGGAGGCCGCCTCCCGGGGCGACACCAACTACGCTCTGGGCTCGGTGCTCAACCATGTCCTGCTCCATCAGACGGTGATCGGCCTGGAGGCCAAGCGCCAGATGGAGATCGCCGGCGACTACCCGGACGTGGTCTTTGCCCCCTGCGGCGGCGGCTCCAACGTCGGCGGGATCATGTTCCCCTTCCTGGCCGACAAGGCCGCCGGCCGTGACCTGCGGCTGGTAGCGGTGGAGCCGGCCTCCTGTCCAACCCTGACCCGCGGCCACTTCGCCTATGACTACGGCGACAGTGTCGGCCTGACGCCGATGATGAAGATGTACACCCTGGGCCACGACTTCATGCCCCCGGGCATCCACGCCGGCGGGCTGCGCTACCATGGCGACTCCGCGCTGGTCTCCCAGCTCTACCACGACGGTGTGCTCGAGGCACGCTCGGTCCACCAGACCGCCACCTTCCAGGCCGGGGTGCTCTTCGCCCGGACCCAGGGGATCATCCCGGCGCCGGAGTCGGCGCACGCCATCCGCGCCGCCGTGGATGAGGCGGTGCAGGCCCGGGAGGAGGGGCGGGAGCGCACCATTTTGTTCACCCTCTCCGGCCACGGCCACTTCGATATGTCCGCCTACGACCGCTATTTCGCCGGTGAGCTGGAGGATATGGACTACCCCACTGAGGCCCTGGAGACGGCCAAGGCGAACCTGCCGAAGGTCGAGGGTTAGCGTCACCGGCCCTTGCCAGCCCCAGCGCCTAAGCCTACCTTGGCCCCTGGCCCCTTCTGAGGGCCGGGGCCTCCTTCAGCCCGCCCCATCGCTTCCCTGCCCACGCTCATTCTCCGCGACGCGCAGCTTCAGCGTTGAGCGCGAAACGGGCGCATAAAAAAAGCCCCTGTCCGATGTATGGACAGGGGCTTTGGTGTAGGAGCCTGGCGATGACCTACTTTCGCACGACAGCGAGGCCGCACTATCATTGGCGCTGAGCAGTTTCACTACCGAGTTCGGGATGGGATCGGGTGGTTCCCGCTCGCTATGTTCGCCAGGCGAAGCGGTGCATGAGGCCTTCTTGGCGGGCCGCACGCGTGTGTCTGGATTGGCCGTCAGGGCCGATTTGAGGCATGTCGGTCGTTGATGGTTGGCCTGGCGCTCACCCCAAACCATTTGGGGTTATATGGCCAAGCCTCACGGGCAATTAGTACCGGTTAGCTTCACGCATTGCTGCGCTTCCACACCCGGCCTATCAACGTGGTCGTCTTCCACGGCCCTTCAGGGGGATCGAGTCCCCAGGGAGGTCTCATCTTGGGAGGGGCTTCCCGCTTAGATGCTTTCAGCGGTTATCCCGTCCGCACATAGCTACCCGGCAGTGCCACTGGCGTGACAACCGGAACACCAGAGGTGCGTCCACTCCGGTCCTCTCGTACTAGGAGCAGCTTCCCTCAAACCTCCGACGCCCACGGCAGATAGGGACCGAACTGTCTCACGACGTTCTAAACCCAGCTCGCGTACCACTTTAAACGGCGAACAGCCGTACCCTTGGGACCTGCTACAGCCCCAGGATGTGATGAGCCGACATCGAGGTGCCAAACTCCTCCGTCGATGTGGACTCTTGGGAGGAATCAGCCTGTTATCCCCGGAGTACCTTTTATCCGTTGAGCGATGGCCCTTCCATACAGAACCACCGGATCACTAAGGCCGGCTTTCGCCCCTGCTCGACGTGTCAGTCTCGCAGTCAGGCACCCTTATGCCTTTATACTCTACGCGCGATTTCCGACCGCGCTGAGGGTACCTTCGCACTCCTCCGTTACTCTTTGGGAGGAGACCGCCCCAGTCAAACTACCCACCACACACTGTCCCTGACCCGGATCACGGGCCGAGGTTAGAACCTCAAGCATGCCAGGGTGGTATCTCAAGGTCGGCTCCACCAGAACTGGCGTCCCGGTTTCAAAGCCTCCCACCTATCCTGCACAAGCAGGCTCAAAGTCCAGTGCGAAGTTGTAGTAAAGGTTCACGGGGTCTTTCCGTCTAGCCGCGGGTACGCTGCATCTTCACAGCGATTTCAATTTCACTGAGTCTCGGGTGGAGACAGTGTGGCCATCGTTACGCCATTCGTGCAGGTCGGAACTTACCCGACAAGGAATTTCGCTACCTTAGGACCGTTATAGTTACGGCCGCCGTTTACCGGGGCTTCGATCAAGAGCTTCGTCCGAAGACTAACCCCATCACTTAACCTTCCGGCACCGGGCAGGCGTCACACCCTATACGTCCGCTTACGCGTTTGCAGAGTGCTGTGTTTTTAGTAAACAGTCGCAGCCACCTGGTCACTGCAACCCCCGTCAGCTCCAGCCGCAAGGGCCTTCACCTACCAGGGGCGTACCTTCTCCCGAAGTTACGGTACCATTTTGCCTAGTTCCTTCACCCGAGTTCTCTCAAGCGCCTTGGGATTCTCACCCTGCCCACCTGTGTCGGTTTGCGGTACGGTCAACGGCTACCTGAAGCTTAGAGGCTTTTCCTGGGAGCCTGGCATCAATCACTTCGCGCCCTTGGGCACTCGGCATCACGCCTCGGCATTGAACGACCGGATTTGCCTGGCCGCTCTGCCTACACGCTTGCACCGGGACAACCAACGCCCGGATGACCTAGCCTTCTCCGTCCCCCCATCGCAGTAACAGTTGGTACGGGAATATTAACCCGTTTCCCATCGACTACACCTTTCGGTCTCGCCTTAGGGGCCGACTCACCCTGCGCCGATTAACGTTGCGCAGGAAACCTTGGGCTTTCGGCGTGAGGGTTTTTCACCCTCATTATCGTTACTCATGTCAGCATTCGCACTTCCGATACCTCCAGCGGCTCTCGCGAGTCCGCCTTCGTCGGCGTACGGAACGCTCCCCTACCATGCAAGCAAGCTTGCATCCGCAGCTTCGGTACGTGACTTAGCCCCGTTGAATCTTCCGCGCGGGCCGACTAGACCAGTGAGCTATTACGCTTTCTTTAAAGGATGGCTGCTTCTAAGCCAACCTCCTGGCTGTCTCTGCCTTCCCACATCGTTTCCCACTTAGCCACGATTTCGGGACCTTAGCTGGCGGTCTGGGTTGTTTCCCTCTCCACAACGAACGTTATCACCCGCTGTGTGTCTCCCGTGATTGCACTTCCCGGTATTCGGAGTTTGCATCGGTTTGGTAAAGCTCGGAAGCCCCCCTAGCCGAAACAGTGCTCTACCCCCGGGAGTGAGACACGAGGCGCTACCTAAATAGCTTTCGGGGAGAACCAGCTATCTCCGGGCTTGTTTAGCCTTTCACTCCTACCCACAGCTCATCCCCTAACTTTTCAACGTTAGTGGGTTCGGGCCTCCAGCGAGTATTACCTCGCCTTCACCCTGGCCATGGGTAGCTCGCCCGGTTTCGGGTCTACTTCCAGAGACTATGGCGCCGGTTAAGACTCGGTTTCCCTACGGCTTCCCTACACGGTTAACCTTGCCACTGAAAGTAAGTCGCTGACCCATTATACAAAAGGTACGCAGTCACCCTTGCGGGCTCCCACTGCTTGTACGCACACGGTTTCAGGTTCTATTTCACTCCCCTCTCCGGGGTTCTTTTCACCTTTCCCTCACGGTACTGGTTCGCTATCGGTCGGTAGGGAGTATTTAGCCTTGGAGGATGGTCCCCCCATATTCAACCAGGATAACACGTGTCCCGGCCTACTCGATTTCACACTCGGCGCCCTTTCGCGTACAGGGCTATAACCTTCTATGGCCGACCTTCCCAGATCGCTCCGCTAGAACACCGAATGCTTAAGGGCTAATCCCCTTTCGCTCGCCGCTACTCAGGGAATCTCGGTTGATTTCTTTTCCTCCGGGTACTTAGATGTTTCAGTTCCCCGGGTTCGCCTCGTACACCTATGAATTCAGTGCACGATAATCACCCAAAAGGTGATTGGGTTGCCCCATTCGGAAATCCCCGGATCAAAGCTTGTTTGCCAGCTCCCCGAGGCTTATCGCAGGCTACCACGTCCTTCATCGCCTCCTACCGCCTAGGCATCCACCGTGTGCGCTTAACCGCTTGACCATATAACCCCAACCAGTCTGAGGGCTACATGGGCGCTGGCTCCACGAACAACTGACATGCCTCACACAGCATCCTAGACGACGATGCTGTGCTTTCTCGTTTGACGGTCAATCCAGATTGTTAAAGATCAGTCTCTTCGCCCACTTAAGGCTCAGAGGCCAGCACCCGATCCAAATCAGATGCTGGCCTGTGAACCCCTTAAACGCGACCACGCCCGCTCAATAATGGTGGAGCCAGTCGGGATCGAACCGACGACCCCCTGCTTGCAAAGCAGGTGCTCTCCCAGCTGAGCTATGGCCCCTGACTTGTCTTTTTACCGCCTGGCCGCGTTGCGCCTTCTCCGGCTTTCGGTCGCGTACTTATGTACGCTCCCTCAACCCGGATCGTCGCGCCTTGCCAGCCGGCAAAAATCCTGCGCCAGCTACCTTGCCGACCCTATCGGCCCAGCTCACGATCGCCGTGCCCTAATAATGGTGGGTCTGGGTGGATTTGAACCACCGGCCTCACCCTTATCAGGGGTGCGCTCTGACCAACTGAGCTACAGACCCGCTTGGTCTCGAGACTTAACCCTGGATCAGATGACTTGTGTTGGATGCTCGCACCGCAAGAACTGCAGCGCTCTCTTTAAAGGAGGTGATCCAGCCGCAGGTTCCCCTACGGCTACCTTGTTACGACTTCACCCCAGTCATCGACCACACCGTGGCAGGCGCCCTCCCGAAGGTTAGACTACCTGCTTCTGGTGCAGCCAACTCCCATGGTGTGACGGGCGGTGTGTACAAGGCCCGGGAACGTATTCACCGCAGCATTGCTGATCTGCGATTACTAGCGATTCCGACTTCACGGAGTCGAGTTGCAGACTCCGATCCGGACTACGACCGGCTTTCTGGGATTAGCTCCACCTCGCGGCTTGGCAACCCTCTGTACCGGCCATTGTAGCACGTGTGTAGCCCTGCCCATAAGGGCCATGATGACTTGACGTCATCCCCACCTTCCTCCGGTTTGTCACCGGCAGTCTCCCTAGAGTTCCCGACCGAATCGCTGGCAACTAGGGACAAGGGTTGCGCTCGTTGCGGGACTTAACCCAACATCTCACGACACGAGCTGACGACAGCCATGCAGCACCTGTCACTCGGTTCCCGAAGGCACCCAGCCATCTCTGGCTGGTTCCGAGGATGTCAAGGGCAGGTAAGGTTCTTCGCGTTGCATCGAATTAAACCACATGCTCCACCGCTTGTGCGGGCCCCCGTCAATTCCTTTGAGTTTTAACCTTGCGGCCGTACTCCCCAGGCGGAGAACTTAATGCGTTAGCTGCGCCACTAAGTCCATAAATGAACCCAACGGCTAGTTCTCATCGTTTACGGCGTGGACTACCAGGGTATCTAATCCTGTTTGCTACCCACGCTTTCGCACCTCAGCGTCAGTCTTGGTCCAGGCAGTCGCCTTCGCCACTGGTGTTCCTCCGGATATCTACGCATTTCACCGCTACACCCGGAATTCCACTGCCCTCTACCAGACTCTAGCCCGACAGTATCGGATGCAATTCCCAGGTTGAGCCCGGGGCTTTCACACCCGACTTATCGAACCGCCTACGCGCGCTTTACGCCCAGTAATTCCGATTAACGCTCGCACCCTCCGTATTACCGCGGCTGCTGGCACGGAGTTAGCCGGTGCTTCTTCTGCAGGTAACGTCAAGACCCACGGCTATTAACCGTAAGCTTTTCCTCCCTGCTGAAAGTGCTTTACAACCCGCAGGCCTTCTTCACACACGCGGCATTGCTGGATCAGGCTTTCGCCCATTGTCCAATATTCCCCACTGCTGCCTCCCGTAGGAGTCTGGGCCGTGTCTCAGTCCCAGTGTGGCTGATCATCCTCTCAAACCAGCTACCGATCGTCGCCTTGGTAGGCCTTTACCCCACCAACTAGCTAATCGGACGCGGGCTCATCCCTCGGCGTGACCTTGAATCAGAGGGCCACTTTGCCCCGTAGGGCGTATGCGGTATTAATCCGAGTTTCCCCGGGCTATCCCCCACCGAAGGGCAGATTCCCACGCGTTACTCACCCGTCCGCCGCTCGTCAGCACCCCGAAGGGCCTGTTACCGCTCGACTTGCATGTGTTAGGCATGCCGCCAGCGTTCAATCTGAGCCAGGATCAAACTCTTCAGTTCAATCTCTTAAGCCAACACCCGAAGGCATCAGCTAATTCCAGCTCGACACGCAAGCATCTCTCTTGACGGAAGATACTTGTGCCGATAAGTCTCTGCACCACAGAGCCTCACAGCGCAAGCACCCACACAAATCATCTGATCCAGCTTGTTAAAGAGCGCAAGGCCTTCGCCTCGCAAGGGCTGCATATCTTACCGCAACATGACAGCCTGTCAACCCTCCCTGGCACCCCTCAGGGCCCGCCCCGTAGGGCCTCGCAGCCTCCCTGGCCGCCGTTCAAGAGCGCGCATTCTACACCGACGCACCCCCTTGTCAATCCCTCTCGTCGCACCCCCGGAGAACAACCCCAGAGACCGGCGAAATCACCGCCTCGCCGTGACGAGAGGCGGCATTATAGGGCCTGCATGCGCGGTGTCAAACCCCTTTCCCGCGCCAACGGGGCAAGCCATGGATCCGTCAGGGAAAACCGGTGCGCAAGGGCTTGGCAGGCCGGCCGCGCGGGCGCATGATGCGTACTATGACAAACCTTATACAAACCCTGGCCGAGGCGCCCGCGTGGCTCTTTCCGGGGCGGGTGATGCACCGACGAAGGACCGCGCCCGGCTATCGCTTTGAGTATAGCCACTGGGCCCTGCTGGTAAACCTGGATCGGCTGGCGGCCCTGCCGGAGAGCACCGGGCTGGTCCGGTACAACCGGAGGGGCCTGGTGAGCTTCCACGACCGCGACCACGGGCCGTGCGACGGCTCACCGCTGCGCCCCTGGTTCGACCGGGTGCTGGCCGGGCAGGGCCTGGACCGGGCCGGCGGGCCGGCCTGGCTCCTGATGCAACCGCGGGTGCTGGGGGTGGGCTTCAACCCATTGAGCCTCTGGTTTGGCTGGCACCGGGATGGGCGACTGCTGGCCGTGCTGGCGGAGGTGCACAACACCTTCGGCGACCGGCACGGCTATCTGCTCCATCGGCAGGGCGCGGACTTGGGCGGTGCGGTGCGCAGTCGGGCCAGCAAATGTTTCCACGTATCGCCCTTTCTGCCGCTGGCCGGCGAGTACGACTTCCGCATCCGCATGGACGAGGCGCGGCTCACGGTGGGGATTCGCTATAGCCGGGAGGGGGAGAACACCCTGACCGCGGTGCAGACGGGCAGCCGCCGCCCCCTGACCGGCCCGGCACTGCTGCGGGCCCTCGCCCGACCACTGCCGGGCGGTGCCGGGACGCTTGCCGCCATCCACTGGCAGGCGCTGAAGATCTGGCTGCGGGGCGGACGCTACCACCCCCGGCCGGCGCCGCCGCAGCGCCACATCACCCGGGGCGGACAAGGCCCGCCCCGCTAGACCTCGAGTGGGCCACCGAGCCGGGCACGGCGCAGGCGCAGGCTGTTGCTCACCACCAGGATGCTGGAGAGGCTCATGGCCGCGGCCGCCATCATGGGCGAGAGCAACAGCCCGAAGGCGGGGTAGAGCAACCCCGCGGCCACCGGCATCAGGGTGATATTGTAGAAGAAGGCCCAGAACAGGTTCTGGCGGATGGTCCGGAAGGTGCGCCGTGCCAAACGGATGCCGGCGGCGACCCCTCGCAGGTCGCCGGACATAAGCACCACCTCGCCGGCCTCGATGGCGATATCGGTCCCGGTGCCGATGGCCATGCCCACATCGGCCCGGGCGAGGGCCGGCGCGTCGTTGATGCCGTCGCCGACGAACACGACACTGTGACCGGCCGCCTGTAGCGCTCCCACCTCGCGGGCCTTGTCCTCGGGCATGACCTCCGCGATCACCTCCTCGATCCCGGTCTCCCGCGCCACGGCCTCGGCGGTGCGCCGGTTGTCACCGGTGATCATGACCACGCGCAGGCCCAAGGCCTTCAATGCCCGGACCGCCTCCGGGCTGCCGCTCTTGACCGGGTCGGCCACCGCCAGCAGCGCGACCAATTCCCCGTCGACCGCCACGTACAACGGCGTACGACCGCGATCGGCCAGCGCCCGGGCGCGGTCGGCGAAGGGGGAAAGGTCCAGCCCCGAGCGGCTCATGTAGCGATCCGCCCCCACCTGCAGATGGCGCCCCTCCACCCGGCCCTCGACCCCGAGCCCGGCGTGGGCGGTGAAGCCCTCCACCACCCGCTCGCCCGGGTCGTCCAGGCCGCGCACGATGGCCTCGGCCACCGGGTGTTCACTACGGGACTCGAGGGCCGCCACCAGGGGCGCCAGCGCGTCCTGGGACCAACCGCCATGGCGTTCGAATTCGGTGAGCGCAGGCCGGCCCTCGGTGAGGGTACCCGTCTTGTCGACCACCACGGTATCCACCCCGGCGATGGCCTGGAAGGCGGCCCCGCGCCGGAACAGGATGCCCTGGCGGGCCCCGCGCCCGGAACCGACCATGATGGCCATGGGGGTGGCCAGGCCCATGGCGCAGGGGCAGGCGATGAGCAATACGCTGGCAGCGGTGACCAGAGCGTAATGCGGCCCCGGCCCGACGGCGAACCAGATCAGCGCGGCCACCAGGGCGATGGCGATGGCGCCCCAGACCACGACCCCGGCGATCCGGTCCACCAGGGCCTGAATCGGTGGCTTGGAGGCCTGGGCCTCCTCGACCATGTGCACGATCCGCCCCAGCACGCTGTCCTCGCCAATGCCGGTGGCGCGGAAGCTGAAGCTGCCCGAGCCGTTCACGGTCCCGCCCACCACCGAGGCACCGACGCCCTTTTCCACCGGCACCGGCTCCCCGGTGACCATCGACTCATCCACGTAACTGCCGCCGTCCAGCACCTCGCCGTCGACCGGGATGCGCTCGCCGGGGCGCACCACCACCACATCGCCGGGCTGGAGCGCCTCCAGCGGCACACTGACCAGACCACCCTCCCGGCGGACGCGGGCCTCGCGCACCTGCAGGGCCAGGAGCTGACGGATGGCGTCGGAGGCCCGGCCCCGCACCCGCAGCTCGAAGTAGCGCCCCACCAGGATCAGGGTGACGATGACGCCCACCGCCTCGAAGTAGACGCCGCGCGCGGCCTCCGGAAACAGCCCCGGCGCCAATAGCACCAACATGGAGTAGAGCCAGGCGGAGGAGGCACCGAGCATGACCAGACTGTTCATGTCCGGATTGAGCCGGCGCAGCGCCGGCCAGCCGTGACGGAAGAAGCGCGCACCGGCCCAGAACAACACCGGCGTGGCGAGCACGGCCTCGACCCAGCGCCAGCCCGCCGGCGGCAGAAGCCGGTGCATCACCTCGGCCAGCGGCGGGATCATCATCGGCCCCATGGCGATCATCACCAGGGGAACGGTGAGGAGCAGGGCGACCCGCTTGGCGATGCGCAGCTGTTGCAGTTCCCGCTCTGCGGGCGATGGGCCCCCGGGCTCCGTCTCGTCGGTCTCCAGCACGGCACCAAAGCCGGCCTTTTCCACCGCCCGGATCAGCGCCTGCGGCTCCGCCACCCCCGGCAGGGTGCGCAACCGCGCCTTGCCGGTGGCGAGGTTGACCGAGGCGGAAATCACCCCGGGTTGGCGCGCCAGCACCCGCTCCACCCGGCCAACACAGGAGGCGCAGGTCATGCCCTCCACGGTCAGGTCCAGATCCTGGACCACCGGTTCAAAGCCGGCCTTGCCGACAGCATCCAGCAGCGCCCCCAGCTCCAGCCCCTCCGAGGCCTCCACCCGGGCCCGCTCGGTGGCCAGGTTGACGCTCACGGAGCGCACCCCCGGCACCCGCCCCAGGACCCGCTCCACGCGGGCCACGCAGGAGGCGCAGGTCATACCCTGCACGCCCAGGTCGAATCCCCGTGCGTTACCGGTTTCGGTGCTCATCGGCCCTCCGGGCGTCGTCGATCAGCGGTATTTGAGGACTTCCATCAGCTCCTCGACCATCTCCTCCACATCACCCCGCTCATTGGCCGTGGTGACGTGGTCGCGTAGGTGGGCGCGAAGCACCAGCCCCCCGACCCGGTCCAGGCCACCCTGCACCGCCTTGATCTGCTTCAGCACATCGACGCAGTAGGTGTCCGGGTGGTCGAGCATCTTCAGGATGCCGTCCACGTGGCCGCGGACCGAACGCAGCCGCTGGCGTGCATCCTCCCGGGCGCCGTCATCCAGACGCAACCGCTGGCAGCAGCCGGCCATCACTCCTCCACGCAGGCGTCGAAGCCCTGCTCGTCCAACGCAGCCACCAACGCCCGGGGCTCGGCCTGGCCGCTGATCTCCGCCTCACCTTCTGCGGCGGAGACCCGGACCACGCCCTCCACACCGGGCACCGCTGCCAGCGCCTCACGCACCGCCTTTTCGCAGTGCCCGCAACTCATGCCCTCGACCTTCAGTTTCATGGCAACCTCCTGGATAACTCACCCCTCCTGGGGTGGGGCTGGGGACAACAATAGGGCCAGCACGCCCGCCCAGTCAACCGGTATCCGCGAGCGACAGCCGCGCCCCGCCCTTCGGTTACCGCTTGCCGGAGCGACGTTCCAGCCGGTCGACCTTGCTGCTGAGATCGCGGATCAACTGCAGCATCTCCAGGCGCTCGTCGTGGGCCCGCTGCTCCTGCTCGATCCGCTTGGCGTCCTCCGCCTCCCAGTGGGCGGATTGCATGCTCTCGATGATGATGCCGATGAACAGGTTCAGCACCGTGAAGGAGGAGACCAGGATAAAGCTTACGAAATAGATCCAGGCCCAGGGGTAGGCCTCGATCACCGGGCGGGCGATGCCCATGGACCAGCTCTCCAGGGTCATCACCTGGAACAGCGTGTACATGCTGGCCCCGAGGGTGCCGAACCACTCCGGGAAGCTCTGGGCAAAGAGCTTCGTCCCCATCACCGCGAACACGTAGAAGATCACCAACAGCAGCAGGGCGATCCAGGCGATCCCCGGGATGGCGCGGAGCAACGCCTCGACGATCCTGCGCAGGCGCGGGACCATCGAGAACAGTCGCAACACCTTCAGGATGCGCAGCGCCCGCAGCACCGAGAAGGCCCCAGAGTCCGGCACCAGAGAGATCGCCACTACGGAGAAGTCGAACAGATTCCAACCGCTGCGCACGAACCGGGGCCCATCGGCGATGATTCGCAGGGAGATCTCCACCACGAAGGCGGCGATGATAAAGGTGTTCACCCAGCCCAACCAGGGCTGCAGGTAGGCGGTGACCTCCGGCGAGGTCATCAGCCCGAGGGTGATCGCATTGACCAGGATCAGGCCGACGATAAAGTACTGCGTCCCCGGCCGGTCGATAAACCAGGCCAGGCGACCACGCAGGGTCTCATCCTCCGGGTGCTGTACTTTATGCCCCACCAAATCCGGTTGCCGCTCGCTCATCGCCTACCCCCGCAATTACTCCCGCAGCGCGCGCACCCGCGCCTCGAGCCGGGCCGGGATCGCCTCCGGACTGACCATGGCCATCGCCACCAGGTCGAGCAGGGGGACCGGTTCGGTGGGTTGCGCCTGCAGCTCCAGGGCCACCGGATCGCGCAAAAAGAGTGACACCGCCTCGGCGGTCTCCAGGAAGAAGGGCTCATCAAACCGGGCGGCCCAACCCTGGACCAACGGAATCATGGGTTCCGTCCGGCCCTCATCCGCCAGCCGGCGGAAGAAGCCCTGATCCCGGTACCGCAGGGTCAGCCCGGCCACCTCAAACTCCGGGAGGCTCAGGGCATGGGTGGTCAGCGTCTCCTCCAGGTCGAAGCGAGTCAGGTGCAGCCGCCCGACGGCCCAGCCCCGCCCCGGCACGGTCAGTCGGAATTCCTCCACCTGCAGTGACCGGGCCTCCGGGTCGTAGCGGTAGGCGAAGGCCCATTCGGCCGAATCATCCGACCATGCTGCCGCCGGCACCGGCCACCCTTCCGCCGGCTTGCCGTGCAGGCCTATCGCCCGCAGGCGCATGTGGCGGGGCGGGCTGTGTGCGCGGTCCAGATCCACCACCACCAACTCATCCACCCGCAGGGGCGGCTGATCCTCGTGCCCCACCGTCAGCCCGAAGACATGCAGCCGACGGGTCCAGAGGTTGACCGAGGCCTCTTCATAGTCCGCGGACCATTCGGCGGGCAGGCCGTCAAGCGCATCGTCCAGTGCCTGCCGGCCCTCACGATTCGCCCACGCCTGCACGGCAAGCCCCGCCACCACCAGCAGCAAGGCCGCCAGCACCACACCCTGCCAGACTCGCCATCTCATAGCCGCGCCTGTCCCCATCGTCGCTCAGAGGGCAAACCTTACCACGCACACTGTGGCAGTACGCCACTTGAAAAACGGCCGCGCCACCCTATCTACAGGAATGAGGGCGACGCCCTGGGGACACCATGGTAATGACCTGAATTTAGGAGGTGATGGATATGGCCATCATGCGCTATGACCCGTGGTCCACCCTGCGCCAGATCCAGACCGACCTGGACCGGATGTTCGGACAACGCGGGATGATTACCGCCGGCGAGGGCGAGAATGCCGAGTCGGCCGGCCAGTGGCTGCCGGCGGTGGATATCTCCGAGGACGACAAGGCGTACCACATCCATGCCGATCTGCCCGGGGTGGCCCCGGAGGATATCGAGATCAGCATGGATCAGGGGGTGCTTTCCATTAAGGGCTCCCGCGAGTCCGAGAGCACCGAGAGCGAAGAGGGGTGGAAACGTGTCGAGCGGGCCCGCGGCACCTTCTACCGCCGGTTCGCACTCCCCGAGTCGGTGGACGCGGACAACATCGCGGCGCGCTCGCGCAACGGGGTGCTGGAGATCACCGTCCCCAAGAAGGTGGCACCACCGGCGCAGCGCATTGAAGTCAAGTCGGAGTAAGCGGGGCCTGCCTGCTGTAAACCGGGGCCGCGTGGCGTTCTCGCCCGCGGCCTCATTACGTGGGTGCCCGCCCGCTACCCGCCACCTGAGGGGCGGGACAGATCGGGCCGATCACAGGGGCGCTCCTGGCAATGCCCGGCCAGGCGCTCCAGACTGGCCATGTCCTTGAGGGTGATTTCCTTACCGCGGCTGTGCAGCCAGCCCTGCCCCTGGAAACGCTTGAACAGGCGACTCATGGTCTCGGGGGCCAGGCCGAGGTAATTGCTCAGGTCACTGCGGGACATGGGCAAGCGGAAACGCGTAGCGGAGAGCCCGCGACGGGCAAAACGATGGGAGAAGTTCAGCAGCAGGATGGCCAGGCGCTCCTCGGCGTTACGGCGTGCCAGTGCATGGAGCATTTCGTGGTCCTGGAAGATCTCCTTGCTCATCAAGCGCAGCAACTGACGCTGGAGCGCCGGAATGGCCCGGGCCAGCTCTTCCAACTCGTGGAAGGGCAGTTCACATATGCTGGAGGTCTCCAGGGCCTTGGCCTCGCAGGGGTGCGCCCCCAGACTGACCGCGTCCAGCCCCAGCATCTCCCCAGGCATATGGAAGCCGGTGACCTGCTCCTCACCCTCGCGGGAGATGGTATAGGTCTTAAGCGACCCGGCCCGCACCGCGTAGACGGTGCGAAACTCGTCCCCCTCCCGGTAGAGCACATCCCCCCGGGCCAGCGGGCGCTGGCGCTGAAGGATCACATCCAGACGCTGGACATGTTCGTTGTCCAGCCCCTTGGGGAGGCAAAGGTTGAACAGGGAGCAGTCGCTACAGGCGCCTCTCGACCCTGCCAATTGCACTACCCGTTCTCCCTGCCATTGCGCCATCTGGATACCCCGCTGGCGGCCGGCCGCGCGGCCCGCATGAAATCTGCACAACAGAATACCGCCATTGGGCCGGCCGGTACAAAGCCGGGTGCCTGGCAGAACGTCGCGGGCCCCGTCACCGGAGTCAATACAGGCTCTGGAACAACCGGCTGCGGTACTGACGCACCAGCGGGTCGTCGGCGCCGAGCAGATCAAAGACCGCCAACAACGTCTGCCGACCGCGGTCGTTGTCCCAAGCCCGGTCGTGGCGAACGATCCAGAGCAGGTTCTCCAGGGCGGCGTCGTGCTCGCCGGCCAGTACCTGGTGCAGGGCCAGGCCGTGGCGGGCCTCGCTGTCGCGCGGGTCCTGCTCCACACGGGCGGCCAGGGCCTCACGCCCGGGCAGATCAGCCAATTGCTCGGCGAAGGCCCGCCGGGCCTTGATGCCCTTGCAACGCGGGTCGTGCCGGGCCTCATCGGGGAGTTCCGCGACGATGGCCTCGGCCCGATCCGGCTCCCCGGCCTGCATCAGCGCGTGGGCCAGCTCCAGGGCCACGTCCTGGTCGTCCGGGCGTTGCCCGTGCAGCGCCTCCAGCAGGGGCACGGCGGCCTGCGGCTCGCCGGCGGCCAAGTGCTCGCGCGCCTGCTCCAGGGGATCGGCCTGCGGCGGTTCTACATGCTGCTCGAGAAAGCGGCGCAGTTCCCCCTCCGGCAGGGCACCGGTGAACTGATCCAGCACCTGGCCCTGTGATACCAGGATGACTGTGGGCAGGCTGCGGACCCCCACTTGGGCGGCGATGGCCTGCTGCTCGTCGCAGTTGACCCGCGCCAGCCGGAACGCGCCGCGGAACTCCTCCGCCAACTTTTCCAGCAGGGGCATCAACGTCTTGCAGGGCTCACACCACTCGGCCCAGAAGTCCACCAGGACAGGCTGCTGCATGGACCCTTCCAGCACCTCCGACTGGAAGTTATCCATGGTGATATCAACAATATAGGGTGAGTTCGTCACAGGCACTCCCGGATTGTGTATCGGCATTACCGACGAAATGAATCTATCCTGAATAACAGATTGAGTTGACAACCGACAGCCGGCCGGCGGTACCAGGCCGGAGGCCTCCGGCCGCCGAAGGAGGTGGCGATGCTTTTGGCACACCTGTTGAACCGCATTGTGACCGAGGGACGGCTCAAGGTCATCCTCCCGGATGGCCGGCAACGTACATTCGGCCCCGGAGCCCCCCCGAAGGTCACCCTGCGCATCAACGACTGGCGGACCGTCCGCCGGCTCGGCGTGCGACCGGACCTGGAACTGGGTGAGGCCTGGATGGACCAACGCATCCAGCTCGAGGAGGGCACCCTGCGCGACCTCCTGGCCATCGCCTGCCGGGCCCTGCGGGAGCTGGAGCAAACCCGCTGGCACCAAGTGCAACGCCGGTTGTTACGCCCACTGCGCTATCTGGCCCAGTTTAACCCGCTGGGGCGGGCGCGGCGAAATGTCGCCCACCATTACGACCTCTCGGACGAGCTGTTCGACCTCTTTCTGGACGAGGACCGGCAGTACTCCTGCGCCTACTTCCAGAATGGCGACGAAAGCCTGGAAACCGCGCAGCAGAAGAAGAAGCGGCACATCGCCGCCAAGCTTTGCCTGGAACCGGGCCAAGAGGTGCTGGATATCGGCAGCGGCTGGGGCGGCATGGGACTGTCGCTAGCCCGCTATGCCCCGGTCAACGTCACCGGGGTCACACTCTCCACCGAGCAACTGCGGGTCGCCCGGGCGCGGGCGCAGGAGGCCGGACTGGATGATCGCGTCGCCTTCGAGCTTCAGGATTACCGCGAACGCCAGGGTCCCTACGACCGGATTGTCTCGGTGGGCATGTTCGAGCATGTCGGCGTCACCCACTACCGCGAGTTCTTCGGCCATCTGCGCCGGCTGCTGAAACCGGACGGCATCGCCCTGATCCACGCCATCGGCCGCATAAGCCCGCCGGCGCGCACCAACCCCTGGATCGCCAAGTACATCTTTCCGGGCGGCTACTGCCCGGCACTCTCGGAGGTGCTACGGGCCGTGGAGAAGTCCCGCCTTTGGGTCACCGATGTGGAGATCCTCCGCCTGCACTACGCTGAAACCCTTCGCGCCTGGCACGACCGCTTCGTCGCCAACCGCGAGCGCATCAAAGCGCTCTATGACGAGCGCTTCTGCCGCATGTGGGAGTATTACCTGCTGGCCAGCGAGGCGGCCTTCCGCCACCTCGATCATATGGTCTTCCAGATCCAGCTCAGCCGCGACCGCCGGGCCGTGCCCCTGACCCGCGATTACATCAGCGAGGCGGAGGACCGCCTGGCCGCTCTGGATGGTGAGGACCGCCAGGGGTTAAAGGCGGTCAAGCGCACAGGCTAGCCCGACACGGCCTGCGGCGGGGCCGATGTCCCGGTATACTGACGGCCCTATCAACCTTTCAAACATAGGGAGCCGCGATGACGGGCAAGCTGCGCTGTGCCGTGGTCGGAACCGGGCACTTGGGGCGGTTTCACGCCGACAAATACGCCGCTCTGCCGGACTGTGAGTTGGTGGCCGTGGTGGACGTGGACGAGGCCGCCGGCCGGGCGGTGGCCGACAAGCATGGCGTACCGCTGCTGGACGACCATCGGGCGCTGCTGGGCCAGGTCGACGCCGTCAGCGTGGCGGCACCCACGTCGCTGCACTACCGGATCACCCGGGACCTGCTCTCCGCCGGGGTCCACGTGCTGGTGGAAAAGCCCATCACCACCACCCTGGATGAGGCCGACGAGTTGATTGAACTGGCCCACCGGCACGGTGCCCTGCTCCAGGTGGGGCACCTGGAGCGGTTCAATGCGGCGCTGATGGACCTGGACATGAAGAACAAGCCGCCCCGGTTCATCGAATGCCACCGACTGGCACCGTTCAAGCCGCGGGCCACGGATGTCAGCGTGGTCCTCGATCTGATGATCCACGACATCGACATCATTCTCTCGCTGGTCAACGAGACGCCGGAGCGGATCGATGCCAAGGGCGTGCCGGTGCTCACCCAGGACACCGACATCGCCAATGCCCGGCTGCAGTTCCCCGGGGGCTGCGTGGCCAACGTCACCGCCAGCCGGGTCAGCATGAAGGTGGAGCGCAAGGTGCGGCTCTTCCTGCCCCACGGCTATGTCTCCGTGGACTTCCAGAACCGGGTGTTGACCCACCACCGGCCCGGTGACCGGGAGATGTTCCCGGGCATACCGGAGATCATCAGCGAGGAGTCGGTGTTCGAGGATGGCGACGCCCTGATGGCGGAGATCCGCGACTTCACGGCATGTATCCGGGAGGGGCGAACGCCGCTGGTGGACGGCCACGCCGGTCGCCGGGCACTGGCCACGGCCATCCAGATCAGCAAACAACTGCAGTACTAACCCAAAGCCCCCCACCCCGAGCAGGCCGGGGCGAGGGCGGGCTGGGCATCAATGTGCGCCGCGCGGCACCACCAGCACTGGACAGTCGGCAAACTGCAGGACCTGATGGCTCACCGAGCCCAACAACAGGCCGGCGAAGCCACCGTGGCCGCGGCTCCCCACCACCAACAGTTCGGCGTCCGAGGCGTGGTCCAAGAGGGTGCGCGCGGTACCGTGCTTCTCGGCCAACACCACCTCCTGTTGCACGTCCACGCCCTTGGCCTGATCGGCCACCGAGGCCACGAGCTTCTCCAGAATACCCCGGGCCTCTTTCTCCAGCTCTTTGATGGGCGGCGCCACCAACACACCCCACTCCGGATCCAGGTACCGGCGATCCAGCACGTAGACGGTCCGCAGCGGCAACTTACGCAACCGCGCCTCCTCCAGGGCAGCCAGCAGGGCACGGCGGGACCCTTCAGAGCCGTCCACCCCCACGACAATCGAGCCCATAGTTACACCCTCCTCGTCAGTCATTGAATAATGCGAAGGCCGCTTCCGAGCTGCAGCATGATTCTACAATCACCCGGGCGACGCACCTACAATTTACACGAACTGGTTTGACCATATAAGGTAATACCGCGCAATGGTCTTCCATATTGCAGCATAGACGGCTCCACTTTAGACAAGAACCGTCCCTGAACAACGATTCCAACAACCATAGTCCAGAAACGGATAAGCCCCCACTGGGAGACGACGATCATGAACGCAGTTTGGCTTGCCTTTATTGCCGGCCTGATCTACATCCTTGGCTGGCGTTACTACTCCAAGTTCCTGGCCGAGCGCATCTACCGGCTCGATCCCAATTTCATCACGCCGGCCAACCGCTACAACGACGGGGTGGACTTCGTCCCCACCAATAAATGGGTGCTCTGGGGCCACCACTTCACCTCCGTGGCCGGCGCCGCTCCCATCGTAGGGCCGGCCATCGCCATGTACTGGGGCTGGCTGCCGGCCATGCTCTGGGTGGTGCTGGGCACGGTGTTCGCCGCCGGGGTACACGATTTCGGTGCCCTGGTGCTGTCGGCGCGGCATAAGGGGCAGTCCATCGGCACCCTGGCCAATCGGCTGGTGGGGCGGCGGGCCAAGCTGTTGTTCCTGTTTATCATCCTGATCCTCGTGCTGATGGTGAACGCGGTCTTCGCCTGGGTCATCGCCAACCTGTTCATCAGCAACCCGGCAGCCGTGCTCTCGGTCTTCATTCAGATCCCGCTGGCCATCTGGATCGGGTACGCGGTGCTGCGCCGTAAGGGCAACATGCTTATCCCCTCACTGGTCGCGCTGGCGGTAATGTACGGCGCGGCAGTGGTCGCGACCTACGTGCCGGCGCTGCAGATCGACCTGGTGGGCTGGATGGGGGGCGAACAGGCCACCAACGTCATGTTCGGTCTGGACGCCGTGGGGGCATCGTTCCTGATCTGGATCCTGATCCTGCTGGCCTACGTCTTCGTCGCCAGCACGCTGCCAGTCTGGAAGCTGCTGCAGCCGCGCGACTACATCAACGCCCAACAGCTGGTGGTGGGTCTGCTGCTGCTCTACGGCGGTCTGCTGGTCGCCGCGCCCACCGTCACCGCCCCCGCCTTCAACAGCGAGGCCACCACGTCCTGGTTCCCGCTGCTGTTCATCACCATCGCCTGCGGCGCCATCTCCGGCTTCCACGGGCTGGTGGCCTCGGGGACCTCGTCCAAGCAGCTCAATAAGGAGACCGATGCCCGTACCATTGGCTATCTGGGCGCCGTGGGCGAGGGCACACTGGCGTTGATCACCATTCTGGCGGTGGCCACCTTCTTCGCCAGCACCACGGACTTCCACGAGGCCTACTCCAGCTTCGCCGCCGCCGGCGCCGGTGGGGTGGGCAACTTCGTCGGCGGCGCCGGAGAGCTGATCTCCGGGCTGGGCATCCCGGCGGCCGTGGGCCAGACCATCGTGGCCATTATTATCGTCAGCTTCGCCGCCACCACCCTCGACTCCGCGGTGCGCCTCCTGCGCTACATCATCGGCGAGCTGGGGGTGGAGTACGGCGCGCCTAAGCTCTCCCAGCGCTACGTGGCCACCTTCATCGCCGTGTTCCTGACCGCCCTGCTGGTCCTGCTGCCGGACGGGGGCCGCGGCCTCGGCTCCGGCGGCTTCCTGCTCTGGCCGCTGTTCGGCACCTCCAACCAGCTGCTGGCCGGCATCACCCTGATGCTGATCTCGCTCTGGCTCTACCGCCAGGGCCGTAGCCCGCTGCCGACCCTGGTACCCATGGTCTTCCTGCTGACCATGACCGTCTGGGCCATGATCCAGCAGGTGGTCTTCACTTGGTCCGGTCTCGGTGAGGCCGATGCCCAGTGGCTGCTCTTCATCCTCGGCGCCATCATCCTGGGCTTTGCCATCTGGATCCTGCTGGAGGCGGTGCGCCTATTCCGCAACCCGGAGGAACTCAAGCGCCTCGCCGAGCGCGAGGCGCGTGAAGCCGAGTGACCGTCACGGCGGGGGCCTCAGGCCCCCGCCCTGCCCATTTGGGAGGCCGCCATGAGCGACCCGAATGAACCCCGTAACCCCATCGCCCGCTGGCTTTATCGCTACGACCGGATGCTGCGGCTCGGCCATGAGGCCGAGGTCATCCGCGAGCTGCGGGATGAGGACGACCTGTTCCTGTTCATGTGCTTTTCAGAGATGCTCGGGGTGCCCAACCCCGTCTCCTACCACACCCTGGAGCTCTACCCGCTGATCATTGAGGAGTTCCACGAGTGGCACCGGCGCATGGGTATGGAGCATTCCCCACTGGACCACATCCGCTGCTGCTGAGGGGGGCCCATGGATAACGCACTGCTGAACCGGCAGGTGGTGTTCTTCGCCGGCAAGGGCGGGGTCGGCAAGTCCACCTCCGCTGCGGCCTTCGCCCTCTATGCGGCGGACCAGGACCGGCGGGTGCTGCTGGTCTCCACCGACCCGGCACACAACCTGGCGGACTTGTTTCACACCCCCATCGGCGGCGAGGGCATCACCCGCGTCGCCCCCAACCTGGACGCCGTCGAGGTGGACGTCCATCGGGAGACCCATCGCTACCTGGACGGGGTCAAGGAGAATATCCGGCGCACGGTGCGCTCCACCATGCTGGACGAGGCCCTGCGCCAGATCGACCTGGCCGCGCACTCCCCCGGAGCCGCCGAGGCCGCCCTGTTCGACCGTATGGTCAGCCTGATTCTGGAGGAGTCCCAGGCCTATGACCTGCTGGTGTTCGACACCGCCCCCACCGGGCATACGGTACGGCTGCTCACCCTGCCCGAACTCATGGGCACCTGGGTGGACGGGCTGCTCAAGCGGCGCCACAAACGCAACAGGGACTACTCCCACTGGCTGGGCGACGGCGAGGTCCCGGACGACCCGCTCTACGACGTGCTCAGCCGACGCCGCCAGCGGGCCGCGGCCATGCGTGACATCCTGTTGGATGACCAGACCACCGCCTTTGTCTTTGTCCTCGTCCCGGAATACCTGCCCATCACCGAGACCCGCAACGCCATCCGGGAGCTGGCCGACTGGAACATCCACGTGCGCCACCTGGTGGTGAACAAGCTCCTGCCTGAAGGCGTCACCGATCCCTTCTTCCGAGAGCGGCTGGCCCGGGAGCACCGCTGGCTGGCACGTATCGATGAGTACTTCCCGGATCTGCACCCGTTGCGCCTGCCGCTGTTGCCAGGCGACGTGGACAGCCGCGAAGCGCTCGACCAGGTGGCGCGGGAGATGGCCCGGGCCCTGGACCCGGGGCGCTGACCGGCCGGGCTCAGCGCACGCGCTGGATGTCGCTGGCCTCCAGCGCCCCCTCCTTCACCGACGAGGGGTGGATGTCGAACTCAAGGATGATGCCGTGGCTTGGGAGATCGCCGGGCTTGAGATTGGCGGGCAGGTCACTGTCACGGAAATAGGCCGAGGCGTAAGGCGAGTGGGGATGGCGGGTGTCGGTCACCCAGAGGTGGTCGGCGATCCGCCGCATGAAACGCAGAAACCCATACCCGTCCGGGCTGTGGTAATAGCAGATGCCCCGCACCCGTGAGCCCATCTCCCCCCAGACCGGGCGCCCCTGCTGCTCACGCGGTGGCAGCAGGCCGGGCACCAGATAGCCGGAGACGAACACATCGGCCTCGCGGCGAAGCTCCGAGGAGATATTGTCGAAGGCCAGCAGCTCCACCCGGCAGCCCTGGTTCTGCAGCGCCCTTACCACCTGAACGAAGTCCCCGTCGCCGGTGACCATCATTACCCGGGTCAGGCTCTGCGACTGCAGCAGGGCATCCACCGCCATATCCAGGTCGGCGTTGGCCTTGGCGTAGGCATTGCCCTCCTCGTCCCGGTACCAGCGGTACTTCTTGATGATGACCTTGTAGCCGAACTCGCGGATGGACTGAAAGAAGTTGTTCACCCGCTGGTGGTAGCCGCGGTCGCGCTCGGCCCGCTGCTCATCGTAGGTCACATAGGCATTGAGGCGGATGGGCTCGGCCCCGGTCCGACAGGCAAACTCCCGCAGCACGTCGTACTGCATGCCGAAGCCGCCGTTCATCTGGATGTTGGCGGCATCCACATAGATACCGACGCCGCCCTGGCTACCGGCCATGGCCATTCCCCCGGCAAAAGCTGCATCCTATACGAGCCCGGGGGTGGAGGGGAACGGGGGCGGCCTGCCCCCGGAGCACGGTGCGCGGGGTCAGGACCGGGGGGATCACTGGCTGCGGCGCAGCCTCACCACGACATCGACGCCGGTGATCTCATGCCCCTCGGGCACAGCGATGCGGCTGGCGAGTTCCTCCGCATCCAGGCTCAGCTGGACATCGTCGATAGCCCCGGTGTCCTCGTTGAACACGTGCTGGTGGGCCTCGGTGTTGGTGTCGAAATAGGACTTGCCGGAGTCCACCACCACCTCACGGAGCAACCCCGAGGAGGTGAACTGGTTCAGGGTGTTGTAGATGGTGGCCAGCGACACCCGCACCCCCTGGCCGAGGGCTTCGTCGTAGAGCGATTCCGCCGTCACGTGGCGATCGCCGTGGGAGAACAGCAGA
Source organism: Alkalilimnicola ehrlichii MLHE-1 (assembly GCF_000014785.1). NCBI lineage: Bacteria > Pseudomonadati > Pseudomonadota > Gammaproteobacteria > Chromatiales > Ectothiorhodospiraceae > Alkalilimnicola > Alkalilimnicola ehrlichii. Next base: position 352,131 of record NC_008340.1, on the reverse strand, counting down.
TCGGCCAGGGCCAGGCGCTGCCGCGTGGGTCTCAGGCCCGCGTCCCGCAGGCGCGAGACGATGTCGTCGTGCTCGTGTTCGTGCATATCGTTCATGGGCAACCTCGTGCAGCGGAATGCCGCGGGTTCTTGACTTTATTGAAGTCTAAAGCTAAGCGCCTGCAGCAGCAAGCCTCTTGGCCCCACACCCGCCCGAGCCGCACGGGCCCGCCGGGGCCGGACCGGCGCTAGCCCTCGGCGCCGGTCCGGGCACTGGGCTGGTACTCCCCGGCCGCCCCGGCCGTGCCGCGGGGCTCGTGCAGGGTATCGCCGGCCTGGTCCATGCCCACCCAGGGTTCGGTCGGCGCCAGCGTACGGGCACCGGGACGCGGTGCGTAGCGCTCCTGCTCCAGGGCCTTCACCAAACCGAGCAGCATCGCCACCATCACTAACGAAAAGGGCAGCCCCGCCAGAATGACCGCCGCCTGCAGCGTCTCCAGCCCACCGGCCACCAGGAGCACCGCCGTCAGCAGGGCCAGCACCACGCCCCAGAGGATCCGGTGCCCGGTGGGCGGATCGGTGTCCCCATTGGCCAGGAGCGTGTTGATGACCAGGGTGCCGGCATTGGCGGAGGTGATCAGATAGGTGGCGATCAGGACCGTGACCAGCACCCCCGCCGCCTGCCCCAGAAGGCCCAATTGCATCCCCTCGATGGTGTGGAAGATGGCCACCGAGACATCCTGACTCACCGCCGCAACCACGCCACCGTCGCCGAACAGCTCCTGGTGCAGGGCGGTGCCGCCGAACAGCCCGATCCAGACGAAGGTGATCACCGTGGGCATCAGCAGCACCCCGAGCATGAACTCGCGCACCGTGCGCCCGCGGGAGATGCGGGCGATGAACATGCCCACGAAGGGCGACCAGGCAATCCACCAGCCCCAGAAGAAGACTGTCCACTCCGCCTGCCAGCCGGTGTCCTTGTTGGCGTGGGTGTAGAAGGTCATGGCCAGCAGGTTCTGCAGGTACTCGCCGGTGGACTCGATGGTCAGCGCAAACAGGTAGTGGGTGGGGCCGAAGATCAGGAAAAAGAGCACAATGACCACACTCAGCCAGAAGTTGGCCTCGGAGAGCAGCCGAACCCCGCGCTTCACCCCGGAGACCACCGACGCCGTGGCGATGAACATGATCACCGCGGTGACCCCCAGTTGCAGGGTGAGCGTGGTGTCCAGTCCGAAGAGCTGGCCCAGTCCGGTGTTCATCTGCTGCACCCCCAACCCCAGGGTCGTCGCGATGCCGAAGACCGTGCCGAACACCGCCAGGCTGTCCACCAGATCACCGATCGGGCCGTGGATACGGTGCCCCAGGAAGGGGTAGAGGGCCGAGCGGACGGTCAACGGCAGGCTGTGACGGAAACTGAAATAGGCCAGCACCAGCCCCACCAGCCCGAAGATCGCCCACCCCGGGAGCCCCCAGTGAAAGAAGGTCAGGCGCATAGCCACTGCCGCCGACTCGGGGCTGCCGTCGGCAGCGAAGGGGTTGGAGTCGAAGTGCATGATGGGCTCGGCGATGCTCCAGAAGATGATCCCCACCCCCGTTCCGGCCGCAAACAGCATGGCCACCCAGGAGAAGGTGGTGAACTCCGGCCGCTCGGTATCGCCACCCAGGCGCACATTCTTGTACCGGCCCACGCCCAGCCACAGGCAAAAGACGAAGAACACCGCCACCAGCACCACGTAGTACCATTCCAGGAAGGGGTTCAGGGTCTCACGCGCCGTGCTGATGGCAGCGGCGGATTGCTCCGTCCAGCCGGCGCCGAGGATGACCGAGACCAGCATGACCACCACCGTCACCACGGTGACCGTTGGGTTCATCCCCTTGAGCAATCCGGATTTCGCCTGTACTGCCATGGTCGCTTTATCCTTCGGGTTGGCTGTGTCAGGGGGCGCGCAAGCCCCGCGCGTGGTAGGGTAACCGGTCAATGAGGCTGGCCACCACAAACCGGACACCGGGAGGCCATGGAACCGCTTACCCTACTGCTGGCTCTGCTGAGTATCGCCCAGGCCGTGGTCGGTCCGATCGCCGCCGGCCACGCCCTGCTCAACAAACGCGAGCCCTCCGTGGCCATGGCGTGGATCGCCGTCTGCCTGGCCTTCCCGGTAGCCGGCCCGCTGATCTACTTTTTCTTCGGCATCAACCGGGTACGCACCCGTGCCCGCAAGCTGCTCTCGCCGGGCGCCGAGGTGCCGGACGTTCCGGCGGCACACGCCTCCCCCTGCCCGGCCGGCGGTGCGGCCAGTTGTTCCGAACTGGTCCGCAGCGCCGATGCCATCACCGGACGGATGCTCTACCAGGGCAACCACCTGGAAGCCCTGCAGAACGGCGAGCAGGCCTATCCGCGCATGCTGCAGGCCATTGACCAGGCCCGCCACCGGCTCTATCTCAGCACCTACATCTTTAACAACAGCCCCACCGGCCGGCGCTTCGTCCGGGCCCTGGCCCACGCCCACCGGCGCGGGGTCGATGTGCGGGTGCTGGTGGACGGCTTCGGCGAGTGGTACACCTTCCCCCACCTCCCCCGGATCAGCCGCCTGCTCTACCGTCAGGGTATTCCCCACGCCCGCTTCCTCGCGCCCCGACTCCTGCCCCCGGAGATCTACGTCAATCTGCGCAACCACCGCAAACTGCTGGTGGCCGACGGCGAGACGGCCTTCACCGGCGGCATGAACATCAGCGAGCACCACCTCACCGGCGTTGGGGCCGGCCGCCGCCCGGTGCAGGATCTGCATTTCCGGGTCACCGGCCCGGTGGTGGCCAACCTGGAGCAGGTCTTTCTGGAGGACTGGGCCTTCGCCACCGGCAGTGAACAGAGCGTGCCCCCCGTCCCGCTTCAGCCCCAGGGCCAGGCGGCCTGCCGCGCCATTGTCGACGGCCCCAATGAAGATCTGGACCGGCTGTTGATGATTATGGTGGCGGCCATCAGCGCCGCGCGGGAGTCCGTATGGATCATGACCCCCTATTTCCTGCCCCCCCGCCCCCTCACCACCGCCCTGCAGGCGGCGGCGCTTCGGGGCGTAGAGGTGAATATCCTGCTCCCCCGGCGCAGCAACCTGCCTTACGTGGACTGGGCCAGTCGCCACATGCTCTGGGAGCTGCTTCACTGGGGGGTGAAGGTCTGGTATCAGCCGGCACCGTTTAACCATACCAAACTGTTAATCATCGATGAGCATTACACCCACATCGGCTCCGCCAATCTGGACCCGCGCAGCCTGCGGCTGAACTTTGAGCTCACCCTGGAGACGCACGATCGCAGCTTTGCCGGGCAGATGGTGGCACACTGCCGGGAGACCCAGCACAGGAGCGAGCCCGCCGACGCCGCGCAACTACATGAGCGCACTCTGCCGGTGAAGGCCCGGGATGCCCTGTTCTGGCTGCTGAGCCCTTATCTGTGACCGGACCGCTGGAATGACCATGCCCACCACAACCACCGCCCCCCTGGATCAACTCCGTGACTGCCTCGGCGCCGAGGCGGTGATCGGCCCCGGCCCCGCCATGGCACCCTACCTGCGCGAGTGGCGCGGCCGCTTTCCCGGCGCGGCGCTCTGCGTGCTGCGCCCGGATTCCACCGAGGCGGTGAGCCGCGCCGTGCGCTGCTGCGCCGAACTCGGCCTGGCCATTGTCCCCCAGTCCGGCAACACCGGCCTGGTGGGGGGCGGGGCCCCGCAAAGCGAGCAAGGGCAGGTGGTACTGAGCCTGGAGCGGATGGACCGGGTCCGCGCCATCGACCCGGAGAACAACACCCTCACCGTGGAGGCGGGCTGCCGGCTGGTGGACGTCCAGCAGGCCGCCGCCGGGGCCGACCGCCTCTTCCCTCTGAGCCTGCCCTCGGAGGCGCAGTGCCGCATCGGCGGCAATCTGGGCAGCAATGCCGGCGGCACCAACGTGCTGCGTTACGGCAATGCCCGCGAACTCACCCTGGGCCTGGAGGTGGTGCTCGCCGATGGCCGCGTCTGGGACGGTCTGCGCGGACTGCGCAAAGACAACAGCGGGTTGGACCTGCGCGATCTGTTCATCGGCAGCGAAGGCACCCTGGGCATCATCACCGCCGCCGTGTTCCGCCTCTTCCCCCGGCCCCGGGACATTCAGACGGCCCTGGTGGCGGTCACCGACCCGCGCCGGGCCATTGCCCTATTGCGCCGCCTGCAGGCGGACAGCGGTGACACCGTCACCGCCTGCGAGCTGATGAGCGCCCTCGCCTTCCGATTGGGCCGGGAGGAGGCCGGCGCCCCCCCGGCACGACTGCCGGAGGATGCCCCCTGGTATCTGCTGGTGGAGCTGGCCAGCCCCAGCCCCCGGGCCGGGCTGCGGGCGGCGCTGAGCGAAAGCCTGGCCACTGCCCGGGAGCAGGGCGAGGTGCTGGACGCGGTGCTGGCCGCGGATGCCCAGGACGGGCGGCGCCTGTGGGCCATACGCGAGGGCATCCCGGGCGGTCAGAGCCGCGCTGGCGCCAGCATCAAGCACGATATCGCCGTCGCCACCTCGCGCCTCCCGGACTTTCTGACCGCCGCGGAGGCACGGATCCGCGCCGAGGATCCGAGGGTGCGCCTTTGCACCTTCGGCCACGTGGGCGACGGCAACCTGCATTTCAACCTCAGCCAGCCCGAAGGCGAGGCCCCGGAGGTCTTTCTCGCCCGGTGGGATCACTACAACGAACTGATCCATGAGTTGGTGACCGAGATGGGCGGCTCCATCGCTGCCGAGCACGGCGTGGGCCTGCTCAAGGCCGATGCCCTGCGCCGCCATAAGTCGCCGGTGGAACTGGACCTGATGCGCAGCATCAAGCGCGCGCTGGACCCGGATCAGCGGCTCAATCCCGGCAAGCTGATTCCCGGCGATGAGCGCTAAGGCCCTGCAACTCGGTGTGCCCGCCCTGGTCGCCGGCCTGCTGTACCTCGCCGGCACCGCCTGGGTCGGCGACCGGGAACACTGGGTGCCGATCAGCCCCTATCCCGGCGAACACTTCATGGCCCTCACCACCGCCCCTGACGGGCGCCTGTTCGCCGGGGCCCAATCCGGCGCCGTGCTGGAACGTGACCCGGGCGGTCCGTGGCGCCTGCACAATACCGGCCTGCCCGCGATCACCTGGCTGCTGCCGGACGGTGATGGGCTGCTGGCCGGAACCATCCGAGGGGTGTACGCCTCGCCGGACGGGCGCCAGTGGGCACCGGTGGAGCGGGGTCTGCCGGAGGGGCTGTGGGTGCTGCAGTTCGAGCCTCTGCCGGACGGCCTGCGCCTGCTTAGCCCCGACCAGGGGCTCTACCGGCGGGATGACCAGGGGCGTTGGCACGCCGACCACAGCCGCGGGCTGCCGGCGGGGGTCCACATCTATCACTACGCCCGGGATACCCAGGGCGGGGACCACGTGGGGACGGTGGCGGAAGGCGCCTATTACCGGCCAGACCCGGGGGCCGACTGGCGTCCCAACAGCGAGGGTCTGCACCGCCATGCCCGTGGATTCTCCCTGCTCCGCCGGGAGGGTGGCATCATCCTGGGCAGCGACCGCGGCGCCTGGTGGCAGTCCCAACCCGGGGAACGCTGGCAGGCCCTGGGCACCGGACGGCATGGCTTCCGGGTGCTCGATCTGGCCGCGGACGCCCGTGGCCGGGTCTGGGCGGCCAGCGACGAGGGGATTTGGGTCGCCGACGAGAGCAATCGCGACGGCCGGCCGACACCCTGGCGCAGTGTCCCCATGCGCGACGAGGGCCCACAGGCGCCGGTCAGCCGTTTTCACATCGACGGTGATCAGCACCTGGCCGCCGCGGGCGCCATCTACCAATTGGAGCGGGACCGCGGCTGGCAGGTCCCTATCCTGGTGATGGCCATCCTCGCCGGGGTCATGACCTGGGCTATGATGCACGTGCCGGCGGTGACCGGCCGGCGACCACCGCCGAACCACCCCTGAGCCACGATCGATAGGGACACCCTGCTGTGATGAGATTGCCCACCCGACTGTTGCCCCTGCTCGCCGCCCTGCTGCTGCTCAGCGCCTGCGCCAACGGTGGGGACGGGCCGGCGCCGGCGTCCACGGCGCCCGGCGACGGCGCCACCGGGGACGCCGGTACCGCGACCGAGGCCACCGATTGGGACGAGGATTGGGCCGCCTGGGAGGGCGAACCCCGCACCCGGGATCCGCTGGAGCGCTACAACCGCGTGGTGTTCGCCTTCAACGACTTCTTCGACCGCACCGTGGCCCGTCCGGTGGCCCGCGGTTACGTCAGGGCCGTGCCGGAGCCGGGACGGAACCGGATCACGAACTTCTTTGCCAACCTGGGTGAACCGGTCAACGTGGTAAACCACGGGCTGCAGGGCAACGCCGGGGCCGCCACCGAGGGCACCTTGCGCTTCCTGTTCAATTCCACCTTCGGCCTGCTGGGGCTGTTCGACGTCGCCGGCGGGCTAGGCCTGGAGCGCCAGCGGACCGACTTTGGCCTCACCCTGGGCACCTGGGGTCTGGACACCGGCCCCTACCTGGTCCTGCCCTTCCTCGGGCCCAGCAACATCCGCGACGCCACGGGGTTGGGCGTCCAGTACCTGACCCGGGAGTATACCGGCCCCACCCATTGGACAGACCAGGAGCGCGACGTGCGCTGGACCCTGGCCGCCGTGGACATCATCGACACCCGGGCCCGCCTGCTGCCCGCCACCCGGATCATGGAAGAGTCGGGGGCCGACCCCTATGTCTTCATGCGCGAGGCCTACCAGCAGCAACGTGCGGGGCGTCTGACCGGGCGGGACGACGAGTGGGACGACGAATGGGATGACGAGTGGTCCGATGAATGGGACGAGGAGTGGGACGAAGGTGACGGCGACTGGGACTGAAGCCGACCGGCGCATGGGGTACACTTTCCGGTAAGGGCATGAGGTCGTAGGCGCTCGGCGCCGGGAGGTTCCCATGCTGCAGGTGCCACCGCTGGTGGACCCGGTGCGCAACGCCGCCAAACCGCGCACGCCACCCACCATAGAAAGCATCCTGCCGGTCAGCCCCTACCCGGTGGTTCACCCCCGGCAGCAGGAGGACACCGGCGAGGAACGTCGCGAGCACCGGCCGCTCACCGCCGGGTCGCGCCCGCGGCGGGCCGGTGCGCCCACGGACAGCGCCGTCCGCCGTGACCAGCGCACCGACGATCAGGCGCCGGCGGCACCACGCGACCGCCCCTCCCTGGGGATCGATGAATACGCCTGACCGCAATGCCATGCTCCACACCCTCACCCTCGGCCTAATCGCCCTGGTGCTGTTGGCGGTCGCAGCGCCGACCGAGGCCAGCATGCGCTGCGGCGCCCGCCTGGTCACCACCGGGGATCGGGACTACGACGTGCGCTCCGCCTGCGGCGAGCCCGATCACCGCAGCATGGTTTGGTCCAGCTATCTGCCGGCACGGGGCTGGATCGCCGAAGAGGAGGTCTGGTATTACAACCTCGGGCCGCAGCGCCTGATGCGCGTACTGCGGTTCCGCCACGGCCGCCTGCGCCAGATCGAGACCGCCGGTTACGGCTTCAATCCGGACAGCCCGGGCAGTTGCCGGCCGCGCGATCTGCGCGCGGGCATGAGCGAGTTGGAGTTGGTGGCCCGCTGCGGCGAGCCCGACTCGCTGACCATCCGCCGCCGGGCCGGATCCAGCCCGCCACGGGCTCCTTGGTACGGCGGCCCGGAACGCATCGTTGAGGAATGGCTCTATGACTTCGGCCCCCAGCATTTCTACCGCCTGGTAATCCTGCACCGAGGCGAGGTGGAACGTGTCGAACGGGGCGAACGCCACGGCAACTGAACGCCCATGGGACCACGGGAGCTTTTCGTCTACGGCACGCTGATCCACGGCGCCCCGGACCCCACCGTGCGGGAGGCCATGGATCGCTATGCGCTCATGGGGCCGCGGGCCTGGGTCCGCGGCGAACTACTGGACCTGGGCCCCTATCCCGGGGCCATCCCGGCCACCCGCAGCGACAGCCGAATCGAAGGCCGGATCGTCACCCTGTTGCAGCCGAAACGCCTGCTGCCGCTGCTGGACGACTACGAGGGGGCGACCCCGCATCGGCCGGAGGCCGGCCTGTACCGGCGCGAAGTGGTGCGGGCGCGGCCCGGGAAGGGCCCGCCACGACCGGTCTGGATCTACTGGCTGAATCGCGTGCCACGTAACGCGGTGCGGCTGCCCGACGGCCGTTGGCCCGCCTAAGCACCCGCCCCCCGCCTCAGGCGCCCAACCATACCGGCAACTGCCGATCCACCAGCAGGGCGGCAAACAACCCGAAGAGGTAGATGATCGAGAAGCGGAAGGACCGCATCGGCAGGCGTGGCCCGGGTGTCAGCAGCAGCCGCACGTTCAACATCAGGTACCAGCCACCCAGGCCCACCGCCGCCGCCAGGTACAGCCACCCGCCCATGAAAGTGGCCCAGGGCAGCAGGCTGACCGCCAGCAACAGCACGGTGTACAGCAGGATCTGCCAACGGGTGAAGCGCTCACCGTAGACCACCGGCAGCATGGGCACGTCCGCACGCTCATAGTCCTTCAACCGGGCCACCGCCAGGGCCCAGAAGTGGGGCGGCGTCCAGACGAAGACAATGAGGAACAACAGCAGGGCATGGGCATCGACACTGCCGGTCACCGCCGTCCAGCCCAACAGCGGGGGCGCTGCGCCGGCGGCCCCGCCGATCACGATGTTCTGCGGCGTAGCGCGCTTGAGGTAAAGGGTGTAGACCAGGGCATAACCGATCAATGAGGCGAAGGTGAGCGCCGCGGTCAGCGGATTTATCCACAGCGCCAGCATCCCCAGCCCGGCCACCCCGAGCAAGGACGAAAAGCCCAGCACCTGTAGCGGTCGCAGGTGGCCGGAGGGCAGCGGTCGGCGGCGGGTGCGCGCCATGATGGCGTCGATGCGTTGATCCGCCAAGTGGTTCAGGGCCGCCGCGGAGCCGGCGGCCAGGGCAATCCCCAGGCTGCCCACGGTCAACGCCACCCAGGGCACCTGCCCCGGACTGGCCAGAAACATCCCGACGATGGCGGTGAAGACCATCAACACCACCACCCGCGGCTTGGTCAGGGTGAGGTAGTCCCGCCAATGGACCCACACCCCACCCGCGGGGGTCACAACGTCCTGCACACTCTCTGCCCGACTCTTCATGGCGATACCCCTAACCGGATGGCTGCTCCAGGACCGCACCGCCGGCAGGGGCCGGCGACGACCGGGAGCGGCCCCCCACCGCCGCAGCCTCGGCGGTGGGGGCGAAAAGCAGATGGGTCACGTGCACCGTCGCCAACAGTAGCAACGCAGCGCCCGCCGTATGCGCCGCCGCCAGCCCTAGGGGCAGGGACAGCAGCACATTGGCCGCCCCCAGCGCAAACTGGGCCAGGGTCAGTGCCAACAGCAGCCAGGCCCCACGGCGCAGCGCACGGTGGGAACTGGCGCGCAACAGGCCAATGGCAAACGCCACCACCAGGCCCACCACCACCACCGCGCCGATCCGGTGGCTCAGCTGAATGGCCACCCGCGCCGGGTTGTCCAGGATGCCGAACTCGTAATTGACGCCCAGGCCCCGCCAGAGCACGAAGGCCTCGGCGAAATCGGCCCGCGGCCACCAAGAACCGTTACAGGTGGGGAAATCGGTACAGGCCAGCGCGGCATAATTAGCGCTCACCCAGCCGCCCAGGGCAACCTGCCCCACCACGGCGGCCAGCACCACCAGTGCACCCGCCCGCATCGCAGGTCCGGCCGCCGGCGCGCCGGCGGCCAGGCCGACCCGGCGGCTGCGCAGGTAGGTCCACCAGAGCAACGCGAGCACCGCGAGCCCCCCCAACAGGTGGGCCACCACCACGATGGGCTTCAACTGCCAGGTGACGGTCCAGGCCCCGAGGACCGACTGGAAGAGCACCACAAACACCACCGCCACAGGCAGGGCCACGGGCTGCCACGGGTCCTGGCGACGGCGCCAAGCGAGCACCGCCAGCGCCAGGATCATCAAGCCCAGCAGGCCGGCCACGTAGCGATGGGCCATCTCCCACCACCCCTTGGCCACCTCCACCGGCCGTTCGGGAAAGGCCAGATTGGCCTGACTGATCGCCGGCTCACTCTGCGGCACCACCAGCCGACCGTAGCAGCCGGGCCAGTCCGGGCAACCCAGGCCGGCGTCCATCAGCCGCACGGTGGCCCCGAGCACCACCACCATGAAGGTCCAGACGGTGAGCAGCAGCGCCAGGCGCTGAAACGCGCGAGCCCCCATCACACCCCCTCCTCGCGGCGGCGCTCCGCCTCCCGGTCCGACGCGCGCAGCAGTCGGCGAACGTCCGAAAGGACACCGCTGCCGTCCAACGGCAGGGGGTACACCATCATCCGCTCGCCGGCGGGGTCGACCAGGTGGACCCGTAAGCCGGAGGGGCCTGCCTCGTCGCCGGTGGCCATCCCCTCATCCCCCCGGTGACGCAGCAGGCTCAGGCTTTCGCTCTCCCCCAAGCCGTTGAGGGCCGGCCGCTCAGCAGCCTCCGGAAGCACCAGCAGGGTCTGAACCCGGTCGGCATCATGGTTGAGGGCGATCCGCACCCGCACCAGGGTATCGAGCACGGACTGGCAGGCCTCATCGCAGGGCCCGTCCACCACCAGCATCATGCTCCAGCGCCCGCGCAGCGCCTGCGCCGGAAGCGCACTGCCATCCTCCCGGGCGAGCGCGGCCACCGCCACCGGTTCCGGCGGACTGACGAACTCGCCATGGTTACCCAGGCTGTCCGGGCGCCAGTCGCTAACCACCAGCAGCCAGGCAACGGCGATCGGCAGGAAGAAGAGCAGCGCGATCGCCACCAACTGCCAGCGCCCGCGCCCGCGCGGCGGGCTCTCGACCTTACGCTCTGTCATCGCGCTCCCGTTTCAGATTCACCACCAGCCAGATCACCACCAGCGCCAACCCCAGCCCGAACCACTGCAGGGCGTAACCACGATGCCGCTCCGGAGGCAGCACGGTGGGGCTCCAGTCCTGGATCAGGGCCGCCGGATGCTCCGGGCTGAGCCGCAACAGGTAGGGCACCACCGGGCGGTCCAGCTCCCCGGCCACGTAATCGTAGTCCAGATACTGCAGTCGGCGGGGCCAGCGAGCGTGCTCCTCGGCCGGTTCGCCGAGACGCAGACCCACCGACGGCCCGCTGTCGATCACCCCTTCCACCAGCACACCCCAGGAGGGCCACTCCGGTGCGGGCAGTTCCGAACGCGCCTCGGCCGCCTCCACCCAACCACGATCCACCAGTAACACGGTCTCGCTGCCGGAAAGCCGGAAGGGCTGCAGCACCCGGTAGCCGTGACGCCCCTGATGCACCTGGTTGTCCACCAGGAACACCCGGTCCACCACCGGTTCCCCGGTGGCCTGGCCCCGGTGGTGGCGGACGGTGTCATAGGCCGGCTGCTCGCGATCCAGCTGCACCACCGGCGCCCGTTCGCCCTCGGCCAGGGCATCCACCGCGGCCTGACGCTGATCGGCCCGGTCCAACTGCCAGAAGCCAAGGCCGAGAAGCACCGGCAGCAGCAGCAGGAAAGCCACCGTCGGCCAGAGCCCGGGCCGAAACCGGTAGCGCCCGACCTGCAGCCCGTGCATCAGCGGTGGCGCGGGCGAGGCCATGATTTCCTATAATGGCGGTCTGATTTCGATGCCACGGAGCGCAACCCCATCATGGCCACCGTCATCTTCAAGGGTCTCGTCGTCCTCGCCCTGCTCGCCATCATCTGGAACCTGGGCGCGGCCGCCGTCGCCCTCAGCCGGGACGGCAGTGACCAGCGGCGCGTGGTGCGCGCCCTGACTTGGCGCATCGGGCTCTCGGTGGTGGTCTTCGTGCTGGTGCTGGTGGCCATCGCCAGCGGGCTGGTGGTGCCCAACCCCTCGCCCCTGCACGTCGGCTGACCCGTCACCGTCACCCTCCCGCCGTCACAGGACGTAGACGAAGATAAAGAGCAGCAGCCAGACCACATCCACAAAGTGCCAGTACCAGGCCGCCGCCTCGAAGCCAAAGTGGTCATCGGCACTGAAGTGCCGTTTGAGCACCCGCACCAGCATCACCGCCAGCATCAGCGCTCCGATAAAGACGTGGAGGCCGTGGAAGCCGGTGAGCATGAAGAAGGTCGAGCCGTAGATCCCGGTGTCCAGCCGCAGGTTCAGGTCCTGGTAGGCGTGGACGTACTCGTACATCTGAATGCCCAGGAAGAGCGTCCCCAGGAGAATGGTGGCCACCAGCCCCCACACCACGCGCTGATGGTGGTCCTCCTTGATGGCGTGGTGGGCAATGGTGAGGGTCACGCCGCTGGTGAGGAGGATGGCGGTATTGAGCGCCGGCAACCCCCAGGCACCCATCACCTGGAAGTCCAGGTCCAGAAAGCCCGGCCCGGCGGTGGGCCAACTCAGTACCACCGAATCCCAGATGAACTGGCTGGTCGCCGGGTCATCCCCTCCGAGCCACGGGATGGAGAACACCCGGGCGTAGAACAGGGCCCCGAAAAAGGCCCCGAAAAACATCACTTCCGAGAAGATGAACCAGATCATCCCCCAGCGGAAGGAGCGCTCCATCTGGTCGTTGTAGAGCCCCTGGCGCTTCTCCCGGATCACGTCACCGAACCAGCCGATCATCATCAGGATGATGATGACCACCCCCGCCAGCGACAGCGGCAGGCCCCAGCCCGCCCCCACCAGGAAGGCGGCAAAGCCCGCCACCAAGGCCATCACCCCGGCGCAGCCGACCATCGGCCAGTAGCTAGTGTGTGGGACGTAATACCCCCCGTGCGCGCTACTCATGGGCTTGTACTCCTCTTTATTCGATGCCCCATCAGCCGTCGCTCCCCAAATCGAACAGCGTGTAGGAGAGCGTGACCGTATTCACCTCTTCCGGGAGATCCGGGTCGATGAAAAAGGTGACCGGCATCTTGCGCCCCTCCTCGGCCGCAAACTCCTGGCGGGTGAAGCAGAAGCAATCGGGCTTGGCAAAGTAGCGGGCCGCGGTACCCGGCGTCATGTTGTAACTGGCCTGGCCCGCCCGCGCGCTGCCGGTCTTGTTCGCCGCGTAGTAGGTGGTGGTGTAGATCTCGCCGGGGTGGACCTGCATGCTCCGCTCGGAGGGCCGGAACTCCCACGGCCCGTTGCCATTGATCTGGCCGACGAATTGCACAGTGACCTTGCGGCTGGTATCCACCCGGTCCACCGCGGCGGCGGCGGCCCGTGGCCCGGCGTCCAGGTAGCCGTTAAGGCCAGTGATCTCACAGACCACCCGGTAGATCGGCACCATGGCGTAGCCGAAGGCGAACATCAGAGCGCAAACCACCAACAGCTTGGTGACCAGGGGCCAGTGCCGAATCTGTTCACGCACGTACATGGCTGATAACCGTATACAGGTAGAGTCCGAAGGCCACCGCCGCCAGGATCGCCACCGAGATGAAGACCCGGCGGCGGGTGGCCCTGTCCATCCGCCGACGTTGCTGGTTCACGCGCCCTCCCGCATGGGTGTCCAGGCCGTGGTTCATTTGATCACCGGCGGCTTGGAGAACGTGTGGTGCGGGGCCGGCGAGGGCAGCTCCCACTCCAGCCCCTCGGCCCCTTCCCAGGAGCGGGCCGGGGCCGGCTCACCCTGGCCGCGCATGCACTTGATGACGATATACAGGAACAGCAGTTGGCTGACGCCGAAGGCGAAGCCCCCGATGGAGGAGATCATGTTCCACTCGGCGAACTGCAGGGCGTAATCGGCGGTGCGCCGCGGCATGCCGGCCAGCCCCAGGAAGTGCTGCGGGAAGAAGAGCACGTTCACCGAGACCACCGACAGCCAGAAGTGCACCTTGCCCAGGAACTCGTCGTACATCACCCCCGTCCACTTGGGAATCCAGTAGTAGACGGCGGCGAAGATGGCAAACACCGAGCCGGTGACCAGCACGTAGTGGAAGTGCGCCACCACAAAGTAGGTATCGTGGTACTGGAAGTCCGCCGGGGCGATGGCCAGCATGATCCCGGAGAGCCCGCCGATGGTGAACAGCACCACGAAGGCGATGCTGAACAGCATGGGGGTCTCGAAGGTCATGGCGCCCCGCCACATGGTGGCCACCCAGTTGAACACCTTCACCCCGGTGGGCACCGCGATCAGCATGGTGGCGTACATGAAGAACAGCACACCGGCCGTGGGCATTCCCACCGTGAACATGTGGTGCGCCCAGACGATGAACGACAGGAAGGCGATGGCGGCGGTCGCGTAGACCATGGAGGCATAGCCGAACAGCGGCTTGCGGGCGAAGGCCGGGATGATCGCCGAAACGATGCCGAAGGCCGGCAGGATCATGATGTAGACCTCGGGGTGCCCGAAGAACCAGAAGATGTGCTGGTACATTACCGGGTCACCGCCGCCGGCGGCCGAGAAGAAGCTGGTGCCGAAGTAGGCGTCGGTGAGCAGCATGGTCACCGCACCGGCCAGCACCGGCATCACCGCGATCAGCAGGAAGGCGGTGATCAGCCAAGTCCAGACGAACAGGGGCATCTTCATCAGCGTCATCCCCGGCGCCCGCAGGTTGAGGATGGTGACGATGATGTTTATGGCGCCCATGATGGAGGACAGCCCGGCCACGTGGATGGCGAAGATCAGGAAGGGCAGGGCCATGCCCGTCTGCAGCGATAAGGGCGGGTAGAGCGTCCACCCCGAAGCGGGGCCGCCGCCGGGCATGATCAGGGTTGCCAGCAACATCAGGAAGGCGAACGGCAGCAGCCAGAAGCTCCAGTTGTTCATCCGCGGCAGCGCCATGTCCGGCGCCCCGATCTGCATCGGGATCAACCAGTTGGCCAAGCCCACGAAGGCCGGCATGACCGCCCCGAAGATCATCACCAGGGCGTGCATGGTGGTCATCTGGTTGAAAAAGTGCGGGTCCACCAGGCTCAGGCCGGGCTGAAACAGCTCGGCGCGGATGACCATGGCCATGGCCCCACCGACAAAGAACATGGTCAGAGAGAAGACCAGGTAGAGGGTGCCGATGTCCTTGTGACTGGTGGTCAGGACCCAGCGGTCAAGAAACCCCTGGGGCTTGTGGTTGTCGTAGTCCAGTTCGGAGACCGTGATACTCATTTAGCGCTCCCCCCCGCGAGCCTCGGGCACGGTCGCCCTGGGCATGTCATCGTTCAGATTGGCCAGCAGGCCCATCACGGTGGCCTCACCCAGCCGCGGCACCTCCGGCAGCCCGGGGGCCGCCAGCTGCTCCCCGCCGGCGCCGTTGACCTGCTCGTCCACCCAGGCCAGGTAGTCCTCCTCCTCCTTCACCACCACCACGATGGGCATGAAGGCGTGGTCGCGGCCGCAGAGCTCGGCACACTGGCCGCGGTAGGTACCCGGTTCGTCCACCTGCACCCAGGCCTCGTTGACAAAGCCGGGGATGGTGTCCTTCTTCCAACCGAACTCCGGCACCCACCAGGAGTGAATCACGTCGTTGGAGGTCAGCAGGAAGCGCACCCGCTTGCCGACCGGCAGCACCAGCGGGTTGTCCACCTCCAGCAGGTAATTGTCCACATCCGCGGGGGAGAGGCCGTTGGCGCGGATACGCGCCAGCCGCGTGTCGCGATCCATGCTGCTGTAGAAGGCCGTGCCCTCGGCATCACCGTCCATGTACTCGTAGTGCCAGAGCCATTGGTATCCGGTGACCTTGACGGTCAGGTCGTAGTCGGAGACATCCTCCATGTCCAGCAGCGTCTTGGTGGCGGGCACTGCCATGACGATGAGGATGACGAAGGGGATGATGGTCCAGACCACCTCGAGCCGGGTGCTGTGCGAGAACTGGGACGGTTTGACCCCGCGCGACTTCCGGTGGGTGAGGATCGAATAGAAGATCGCCCCGAAGACCACCACCCCGATCGCCACACAGATCCAGAACACCAGCATGTGCAGGTCGTAGACATCCTGGCTGAGGGCTGTGGGCCCGCGCGGCATATTGAGTGCAGAAAAACCGCCCAACGCGGCCGAACTGAAGGCACTCAGCCCGACACCGCACAGCAAGAGAGCTGCTTTCATCCTCCGACCCCCTCCGGGTGTTGTTGCCCTACCGGCCTTATGATTGATGTGGTTTGGCAGCCGGTGGCGACACGGTTCCGTTGACCGTACGACAATACCCGACCCTCATGTCAGGCATTTTCCTGAAGCATAGCCCAGGAATGTGCGGAGTAAAGGGCAAAGATAAGACGCGGTTTCCCTTTGTGGGCCACGCCTTGGGGGTGGGATCAGAGGGCAGAGAGGAGGGGCTCGATGTCCAGGCGGGCGGCCACCGCCGACGGGTCCCACCGGTCCATCCAGGGCAGGTCGCCCAGCAGGGGGGCCTGCAGCCGCTGGCGCAGCGCCCCCACCTGGGCATCGCTGCGCCCATCGTCCGGGTCCACGCGGTTGGCCACCCAACCCGCCAGGGGCAGGCCGTCGCGGCGCACCGCCTCGGCGGTCAGCAGCGCGTGGTTCAGGCAACCGAGCCGGATACCGACCACCAGCACCACCGGCACATCCATGGCGAGGGCGAGATCAGCCATGGTGTGGTGGTCATCCAGAGGCACCCGCCACCCCCCGGCGCCCTCCACCACCACGAAGTCCGAGGCCTGGGCAAAGGCACGGGCCTGGGCGGCGAGATTCGCCACCGGGATATGAATGCCCTCCTCCGCCGCCGCCAGGTGGGGCGCCGCCGCGGCCCGCAACGCCACCGGGTTGACCTTGTCGTAGGGCAGTGGCGGATCGAACAGCCGTCGAAGCAGCTCGGCGTCTTCGTTGCGCAGCCCCTCAGGCGTCTCCTCACAGCCCGCCGAGACCGGCTTCAGCGCCACCGTCTCCAACCCCCGGTCCAGCGCCGCCCGCACCAGCCCGCAGGCGACCACCGTCTTACCGATACCGGTATCGGTACCGGTGACAAAGGCCCCGCAGGGGCGCGGCTCTTCCGGGTGATATCGACTCATTCGCGATGCTCCTCGTGACCACACCCATTTCAACACGGCGGCCACCGGCTGTCATGGCCCTCCCACGTGATCAACGGGAGGGGCCCCTTGCCCCACCGTCATGACGAGGGTCAAATGCCTTCCCGCCCCCATCATGGCGAGGGCCGAAGGCCTTCCCCACCGTCATCGCGAGGGCCGAAGGCCCGTGGCGATCCAGGGCGGTAGACTGCCGCGTCGGCTTCGCCTCCTCGCAGTGACGGGGGCGACGGCGCCCCCACCGTCATCGCGAGGGCCGAAGGCCCGTGGCGATCCAGAGCGGTGGACTGCCACGTCGGCTTCGCCTCCTCGCAGTGACGGGGGCGACGGCGCCCCCCCGTCATCGCGAGGGCCGAAGGCCCGTGGCGATCCAGGGCGGTGGACTGCCGCGTCGGCTTCGCCTCCTCGCAGTGACGGGGGCGGCGGCGCCCCCACCGTCATCGCGAGGGCCGACGGCCCGTGGCGATCCAGGGCGGTAGACTGCCGCGTCGGCTTCGCCTCCTCGCAGTGACGGGGGCGGCGGCGCCCCCACCGTCATCGCGAGGGCCGACGGCCCGTGGCGATCCAGGGCGGTAGACTGCCGCGTCGGCTTCGCCTCCTCGCAGTGACGGGGGCGGCGGCGCCCCCACCGTCATCGCGAGGGCCGAAGGCCCGTGGCGATCCAGGGCGGTAGACTGCCGCGTCGGCTTCGCCTCCTCGCAGTGACGGGGGCGGCGGCGCCCCCACCGTCATCGCGAGGGCCGAAGGCCCGTGGCGATCCAGGGCGGTAGACTGCCGCGTCGGCTTCGCCTCCTCGCAGTGACGGGGGCGACGACGCCCCCCCGTCATCGCGAGGGCCGAAGGCCCGTGGCGATCCAGGGCGGTAGACTGCCACGTCGGCTTCGCCTCCTCGCAGTGACGGGGGCGACGACGCCCCCCCGTCATCGCGAGGGCCGAAGGCCCGTGGCGATCCAGGGCGGTAGACTGCCACGTCGGCTTCGCCTCCTCGCAGTGACGGGGGCGACGGCGCCCCCCCGTCATCGCGAGGGCCGAAGGCCCGTGGCGATCCAGAGCGGTGGACTGCCACGTCGGCTTCGCCTCCTCGCAGTGACGGGGGCGACGGCGCCCCCCGTCATCGCGAGGGCCGCAGGCCCGTGGCGATCCAGGGCGGTAGACTGCCGCGTCGGCTTCGCCTCCTCGCAGTGACGGGGGCGGCGGGGCAGCCGCGGCGGTGACGGCCGGGGCGAGCCACCGGATCCTCCCCGATGTTGCGGTCCTCCCCTTTGCCCTACACCCCTTCTACCCAACCTGCCAACCTGCCAACCTGCCAACCTGCCAACCTGCCAACCTGCCAACCTGCCAACCACGGAAATTGTGGCAAACTTCCCACACACCCGCCGCGGGAGGACAGCACACCATGGACCGACTCAAGCAATTCCTGGATCGCGCGGAACAACTGCTCGACCGCCTCGAACCCCTGCTGCCGGCGCAACCCGACATCCCCTGGGACCAGGTGAGCGCCCTGCGCTGGAGTCGCGAAGGCCACCGTGCCGGCCTAGTGCCGGTGCGCCACCCCCACCGCATCGCGCCGGAGGCGCTCAAGGGGATCGACCGCCAGCGGACCGCCCTCGATCGCAACACCCGCCAATTCCTCCGGCAATTGCCCGCCAACAACGCCCTGCTCTGGGGCTCCCGCGGCACCGGCAAGTCCTCTCTGGTCAAGGCCCTGCTCACCCGCTACGCCGACCAGGGCCTGCGGCTGGTGGAACTGGACCGCTACCACCTGCCCGACCTGCCCCTGCTGCTGGAACAACTGGCCGACCGCCCCGAACGCTTCATCCTCTTCTGCGACGACCTCTCCTTCGAGGCCGACGACCCCGGCTACAAGGCCCTCAAGGCCGCCCTGGACGGCTCCATCAGCGTGGCACCGGAGAACGTACTGATCTACGCCACCTCCAACCGCCGGCACCTGCTTCCGGAATACCACAGCGAGAACGAACAGACCCGCCTGGTGGACGGAGAGATCCACCACGGCGAGGCGGTGGAAGAAAAAATCTCACTCTCCGAGCGCTTCGGTCTCTGGCTCTCCTTCTACCCCTTCGATCAGGAGGCCTACCTGGAGATCGTCTTCAGCTGGCTGAAACGGCTGGGAGCGACCGCGGACGACCCGGAGCAGATCCGCGCCGAGGCACTGCGCTACGCCCTGGGACGGGGCTCACGCAGCGGCCGGGTGGCCTGGCAGTTCGCCCGCGACTACGCCGGACGACGGGGACTGGCCGACCCGGTTTAATCCGCCCCGCGCAGGATACGGATCAGGCCGCAAGAACTCGCGTCGAGATCCGCCGCCGGGTCCGTCTCACCGGTCACCGCCGGCAACAGCGCCCGGGTCAGTTGCTTGCCCAGCTCCACCCCCCACTGATCAAAGGGATTGATATCCCAGATCGACGCCTGCACGAAGGTGCGGTGCTCGTAGAAGGCGATCAGGCGCCCCAGGTTGTAGGGATCCAGACGGGGGAAGACCAGCGTGTTACTGGGCCGGCCACCGGGTATCTCCCGGTGCGCCAATAGGGCCTGGCGCTGCTCTTCGTCCACCCCGGCGCGGATCATCTCACCGGCCAGAGTGGCACGATCACGCCCGGTCATCAGCGCCCGGCCCTGCCCCAACGCCTGCGCCTGGGCGACACCGTGAAAGACCGCAAGACCGGAGGCATCCTCCCGGCTGATCAGGAAATCCACGGCCACCGGGCAACTGCCCTGGAACAGCAGCTGGGCAAAGGAGTGCTGGGCGTGGAAGCCCGTCTCGCCGAACACCACAGCGCCGGTGTGGTAGTCCACCGGCCGACCGCCGCTGTCCACCCGCTTGCCCAGGCTCTCCATCTCCAACTGCTGCAGCCAGGCGGGCAGACGGGCCAGGCGCTGGTGGTAAGGCAACACACAGTGGGTGTGGGCACCGAGGAAGTTGATCGACCAGACCTGGAGCAGACCGGCGATCACCGGCAGATTCACCGGCAGCGGCGCCTCCTCGAAATGGCGGTCCATGGCGTGCATGCCGGCGAGGAAATCCTGAAAATGCCGCATGCCCACCGCGAGCGCCACCGGCAGTCCCATGGCAGAGGCCACGGAATAGCGCCCCCCAACCCAGTCCCAAATGCGGAACCGCTGCTCCTCCGGGATACCGAAACGGGCCATCCCCTCCTCATTGGCCGACACCCCCACCCAGTGGCGGGCCAGGTGCGCCCCCTCCGGTGCGCAGGCCTCCAGCCAGTGCAGGGCCGCCCGGGCATTGAGCAGGGTCTCGCTGGTGGTGAAGGACTTGGAGGCCACGATGAAAAGCGTGGTGGCCGGGTCGAGCCGCCGGATCAGATCCTCCAGCTGCACCCCGTCGGAGCCGGAGGCGAAATGCATCCGCGGCGCCTCGCGCTGATGGAACCGCGACAGCGCCTGGACCGCCATCGCCGCGCCAAGCTCCGAGCCGCCGATACCCAGGTTGACCACATCGGTGAAGGGCCGGTCGTCCCAGCCGTGGACCAGACCCCGGTGCACACGGTCGACGAAACGGGTCATGCGCGCCAGCTCGGTGCGCACCGCCGCCCGGGCATCGGCCCCGTGTACCGGGAAGGCCGACCCCTCAGGCGCGCGCAGCAGGGTGTGCAGCGCCGGCCGGCCCTCGGTGGCATTCACCGGCTCCCCCGCGAACAGGGCCCGGATCCGCTCCGGAAGCCGCCGCTCGCGGGCCAGCTCCAACAGCAGATCGCGGGTGGTCTCATCCACCGGCTGGCGGGCGTAGTCGAAAAACAGCCCGTCCAACTGCAGGCTGAAACGACGGAAACGCTGCTCGCCCTGCGTGCCCTTCAGCGGCGGCCGCCAGCCACGCAGATCACCGGCCCGTGCCCCGAGCGCCTGCCAGGCGGCGGACTCGGTCAGTCGCGGTACCGCACTGTCGCTCATACCCGCCTCAGATGAGCGTATCGACGCTCTCGCCCCGGCCGATACCATAGTAGACGAAGCCTGCGGCCAGCATCTTCTCCGGGTCGTAGAGATTACGGCCGTCAAAGATCACCGGCTCGCTTAGCAGCCGCCGCATACGGTCGAAATCGGGGCTGCGGAAAACCTGCCACTCGGTGCAGATGATCAATGCATCCGCCCCCTCCAGGGCATCATAGGGGCTGCCGCAGAGCTCCAGCCCGGCCTCATCGGGGTAGAGTCTGGCGGCCTCGTCCTGCGCCTCGGGGTCGTAGGCGCGGACCCGGGCACCGGCATCCCAGAGCGCCTCCATGATCACCCGCGAGGGCGCCTCGCGCATATCGTCGGTGTTGGGCTTGAAGGCCAGGCCCCAGAGGGCAAAGGTGCGCCGCTCCAGGTTGTCCTCGAAATAGTGGCGGATACGGCGCACCAAATGGCGCTTCTGGCGGTGGTTCACCGCCTCCACCGCATCCAGCAGCTCCGGCTCGTAGTGCGCCTGGCGCGCGGTGCGGGCCAGCGCCTGCACGTCCTTCGGGAAACAGGAGCCGCCGTAGCCACAGCCGGGATAGATGAAGTGGTAACCGATGCGCGGATCAGAGCCCATGCCCCGGCGCACCTCCTCGATGTCCGCTCCCAGACGCTCGGCCAGGTTGGACAGCTCGTTCATGAAGCTGATCTTGGTGGCCAGCATGGCGTTGGAGGCATATTTGGTCAGCTCCGCCGAGCGCACGTCCATGAAGATCAGCCGGTCGTGGTTGCGGTTGAACGGGGCGTAGAGGTCCCGCATCAGGGCAACCGCCGCCGGGTTCTCGGCCCCGACGATGATGCGATCCGGCTTCATGAAGTCCTCAATGGCGGCCCCCTCCTTGAGGAACTCCGGGTTGGAAACCACATCGAAGGCCACATCCACGCCGCGCGCCTCCATTGCCTCGAGGATGGCGGCATGGACCCGGTCGGCCGTGCCCACCGGGACCGTGGACTTGTCCACCACCACCCGGTAGTCGTCGATGTGCTCGCCGATGGTGCGGGCCACTGCCAGTACGTGGCTGAGATCCGCCGACCCGTCCTCGTCCGGGGGCGTGCCCACGGCGATGAACTGGAACTGACCGTGAGCCACGCCCTCGGCGGCGTCCGTGGTGAAGCGCAGCCGGCCCTCATCCATGTTGCAGGCGAGCATGTCCTCCAGGCCCGGCTCGTAGATCGGCACCTCGCCGTCATTGAGCTGCTCGATACGCTCCTCGTCGATGTCCACACAGAGCACATCGTTGCCGGCCTCGGCAAAGCAGGTGCCGGTAACCAGACCCACGTAGCCGGTACCAAAGATGGTGATCTTCATGTCGTCCCCAATTGCTTGCTGTTCGCGGCGCGGCGGGCCGCTGTTCCCTCAGCGCGTACTGAGTTCCAAGTGTTATAGACCGTCACTAGCGGTACATTCTAGCGCGAACCCGGTCTCATGCAGCCCCAGGCTTCGCGGCCCTGACCGGGAGCGCGCCCGTACCGCGTCCCGCGGACAGGGTAACCCGGCAGGGTGTCAGCCGGGTTAATAGTGCGGGGGCCGCTCCTGCTGCGGCTCGCCCCCGCCACCGTCCTCGCTCCGGCGCACCATCCGTTCCACCAGCGCCTCCAGCTGCCGGTAGCGCGCCGTCAGCTCATCGAGCTGGCGTTGCTGACGGTAGATGACACCGTCCAGCTCACCGATAGTGTGCTCCTGGTGGGCCAGTTTCTCCTCCAGGCGGA
Organism: Alkalilimnicola ehrlichii MLHE-1; assembly: GCF_000014785.1. Classification (NCBI taxonomy): domain Bacteria; kingdom Pseudomonadati; phylum Pseudomonadota; class Gammaproteobacteria; order Chromatiales; family Ectothiorhodospiraceae; genus Alkalilimnicola; species Alkalilimnicola ehrlichii. The sequence continues at coordinate 329,490 of NC_008340.1, read as the reverse complement.
ACAGGTGCTCCGCGCTCACAGTGCCCCGGTTACTCATTGGCCCCTCCCTCTCCGGGCGCTGGTCTTGCCACCGCCCCCCGCATACCATTGAATCTCACCGACCACCAGTACCGGAGGTCCCCATGGAGTGGTTGCTAGCCCAGGAACCGCTGGTACGCCTGGCGGCCTTCGCCGGCATCTTTGCGGCCATGGCCGCCTGGGAGTTGCTGGCCCCACGCCGCCGGCAGCAGTTCGGCCGCCGCCAGCGCTGGCCCCACAACCTGGCGATCGTCATTGTGGACAGCCTGGCCGTGCGTCTGGTTTTTCCGGCCGCCGCGGTGGGCGTGGCCCTGTTCGCCGAGGCCCATGGCTGGGGGCTGTTCCACCTGCTGGACTGGCCCTTCTGGCTGGTGGTGCTGCTCAGCGTCATTCTGCTGGATTTCGCCATCTGGGCCCAGCATGTCATGTTTCACGCGGTGCCGGCACTCTGGCGGCTGCACCGGATGCACCACACCGACCTGGAGTTCGACGTCACCACCGGCCTGCGCTTCCACCCGCTGGAGATCCTGCTCTCCATGGTGATCAAGGCCGGGGTAATCGTCATGCTGGGGGCGCCTGCGGTGGCGGTCCTGTTGTTCGAGGTGCTGCTCAACGCCACCTCCCTGTTCAACCACGGCAACGTCCGGCTGCCGGCGCGGGTGGACCGGGTCCTGCGCTGGCTGGTGGTGACCCCGGAGATGCACCGCGTCCACCACTCCTGGCACCCCAACGAGACCAATTCCAACTTCGGCTTCAACCTGCCCTGGTGGGACCGGCTGCTGGGCACCTACCGGGCCCAGCCGCGGGACGGGCACCTGGGCATGACCATCGGCATCAATCTCTTTCGCGACGCCCGCGACCTGCGCCTGGACCAGCTGCTGATCCAGCCCTTCCGCGGCCCGACCCACAGCTATCCCATCAACGCGCGGCCGGAACGGGCCGACGGGGAGCGGGGCAAGGGCGGTTAGACGTTGAACCGGAAGTGCACCACGTCGCCCTCGGCCAGGACGTAGTCCTTGCCCTCCAGGCGCAGTTTGCCGGCCTCCTTGGCCCCCTGCTCGCCATTGCAGGCGACGAAGTCATCATAGCTGACCACCTCGGCGCGGATAAAACCACGCTGGAAGTCGGTATGGATGCGGCCGGCCCCCTCAGGCGCCGTCGCACCCCGGCGGACGGTCCAGGCCCGCACCTCCTTCTTGCCGGCGGTGAAGAAGGTCTGCAGCCCAAGCAGGCGGTAGCCGCAGCGGATCACCCGGTTCAGCCCCGGCTCCTCCAGCCCGTACTCGGCCAGAAACTCCGCCTTGTCCTCGTCGTCCAGCGCGGCCAGTTCCGCCTCAATGGCGGCGCACACCGGCACCACCTCGGCGGCCTCGGCCCGGGCCAGTTCGCGGACCTGATCGAGGAGGGGGTTGTCCTCGAAACCGTCCTCGGCGACGTTGGCGATGTACATCAACGGCTTGATGGTGATGAGGTGCAGATCGGCGATCAGCGCCCGTGCGGCCTCGTCCAGCGCCAGGCTCCGCACCGAGTGGCCCTCGCCCAGCCCGTCGCGCACCCGCAGCAGCACATCGCGTTTGGCCACCGCCTCCTTGTCACCGCTCTTGGTCTGGCGCTCCACCCGGCTGAGGGCCTTCTCCACCGTCTCCAGGTCCGCCAGGGCCAGCTCGGTGTTGATGGTTTCGGCGTCGGAGATCGGGTCCACCCGGCCGTCCACATGGTGGACGTCGTCGTCCTCGAAACAGCGCAGCACCTGGGCTACGGCATCGGTCTCGCGGATATGGGCCAGGAACTGGTTGCCCAGGCCCTCGCCCTTGCTCGCCCCGGCCACCAGGCCGGCGATGTCCACGAACTCCATGGTGGTGGGGATGACCTTCTCGG